>JBAQYM010000237.1:0-63406 GCA_049300095.1 Syntrophobacteraceae bacterium | reverse complement strand
CGCGAGTCCCCCTCCCCGCGATGGGAGGGGTTAGGGGAGGGTGTCGAATTTTCAAGTACTTACGACCCCCTCCCCCAGCCCCTCCCGCCAAGGGAGGGGAGACCTCCGCCCTGTTTTGGCCACACCTGTCGCAACTCTTGCACCTGGGCAACAGCCCGGAAAAGCCCGCCCCACGGCCTCGGCGGCCGGATGCGCTTTCCGGATGCGCTTTAAGGTAACAGCACCAATCTTAACGGCTGGGCTGGGAGTCGGCCTCCGTGAGCTTTTCCGCCTGGGTCACCCATCCTCCGCCCATCGCCTGGTAGATATTGACGACCGAAGCCAGCAGCGAGCCGTGAGTCTGCGCAAAGTTAAGCTCGGCGGGAAAGAGCTGGCCCTCCGCGTCGAGCACCGTGAGATACTGCGTGTAGCCGCCGTTGTAGAGCATCCACGCCAGGCGGTCATATTCCTTGAGCGCCGTGACGAGTCTCCCCTGGGCCTGGAGCTGGTCGGTCAATTCCTTCTGGGACGAGAGCGTGTTCTCCACGTCCCTGAAACTGTTCTGAATGGCGTTTTCGTAGGCAAGGAGCGCGGACTTCCGCGCCGCTTCAGCCTGCTTTACCTGGCCGGCGATCGCGCCCGCGGTAAAGATCGGCCCCGTGATAGACCCGGCATAACTCCACACTCGCGCGGGTCCCTGGAAGAGGTTTGTCAGGTCGGAACTGGCGGCGCCGACGGCGCCGGTAAGCGAGATGGTGGGGAAATACAGCGCCTTGGCGGCGCCGATCTGGGCGTTGGCGGCAACCAGGTTCTGCTCTGCCTGGGCGATGTCGGGCCGCCGTTCGAGCAACTGCGACGGCAGGCCGGCGGGAACGGCCGGGAGCGTAAGCCCGGAAAGCGCCTTGCCGCGTTCGATCGGGCCCGGGTTGCGGCCGAGAAGGATGGACAGGCCATTTTCCGCCAGCACGGTCTGCGACTTGATCGGCGGGATTGCCGCGGCCGCGGTTTCATACTGGGACCGGGCCTGCTCGACCGTCATCGCGGACACCTGGCCGTGCTGGAACTTCAGCTCGAAGAGCCTGACCGACTCGGCATAGATGCCGAGCGTACGGTTGGCGATATCGAGCTGCTCGTCGAGCGTGCGAAGCTGTATGTAGCTGGTTGCCACCGATGCGACCAGGGAAAGGATAACGCCGCGCCTGGCTTCCTCGCTGGCGTACAGACTCGCCCGCGCGGACTCCGTGAGCCGCCGGATGCGGCCCCACAGGTCGATCTCCCAGTTTGCGCCGCCCAGCAGTTGGAAAGACGACTGCGGGTTCGGGACCGTGGAAGGCACCGGGGTCGCATTGAGGCCGCTCAACCGCTCGCGGGTAGCGTTAAAGCTATAGCTGGCCTGCGGAAACAGCGGGGCGCGGGTCTGCATGAGCACGCCGGCGGCCTGTTCGATGTTGGCGGCGGCGATCTTGACGTCCTTATTGTTGGCCACCGCCTCGGCGATCAGCGAGTCGAGCACCGGGTCCCCGAACTGCTTCCACCAATCGGTGTTGGCGGTGTCCCGCGCGGCCTTTTCTTCATATCGGAACGACTGCGGCGTATCCACAACGGGGCGCCGATAGTTGGGACCGAGCATGCAGCCGGCCAGCGAAACGGCGATTACGAAAATAATGAGCCGGTGCATATCACTCTCCCTCCCTGTTTTTATCGGGCGCGACCGGCGGCGGGCCTTTGCCGGGCGGCGCGGGCCCTTTCTCCGAGCCCTTGCGCTCACTCAGCCGATCGAAAATGTAGAAAAAGAGCGGTACGTAGAGCATGGCCAGGGTAGCCTCGCCGATCATGCCGCCCATGATGCCCGTACCGATCGAGTGGCGGGCGTTCGCGCCCGCGCCCGTGGCGAGGGCCAGGGGCAGCACGCCGAAGATGAACGCCAGCGATGTCATGATGATGGGACGCAGGCGTTCCTCGCCGGCCTTGATCGTGGCCTCCATGATCGATAATCCCTGCTTGCGCAGATCGACCGCGAAGGTCACCCTCAAGACAGCGTTCTTGGCCCCGAGGCCGATCAGCACCAGCAGGCCGATCTGGAAGTAGACATCGTTTTCGAGACCGCGAATCGCGTTAAAGGTGAGGGCGCCGAGGATGCCGAACGGCACCGCGGTCATGACGGAACCGGGCAGGGTCCACGATTCGAACTGGGCGGCCAGGACGAGGAACACGATGATGAGGCCGAATATGAACGCGTTTGCGGAGGTCCCACCCGATTTCTTTTCCTCGAAAGCCATACCTGACCATGCAAAACCGTAACCAGCGGGAAGCACCTCCCCCGCCACCTCCTCCATGACCTTGATCGCGGCCCCCGAGCTGTGTCCCGGCGCGGCGCTGCCGGTGATCTGGGCCGCCGGGAAGCCGTTGAAATGAGGCACGATGTCGGGGTTGGTAGTATAGCTGGTCGTTACCACGGCCGAGAGCGGGACCATCTTATTGTTGCTCGACCTCGTGTACAACCGCGTAATGTCGGCGGGGCTCAGGCGATAAGGAGCGTCGGACTGAAGGATCACGTTCCAGACGCGGCTGTACTGGTTGAACTGGCTGACCTGGATAGAGCCGAACTGGGCCTGCAGGGCGCTGTAGACATCCTGGACGGGCACGCCGAGGAGCACCGCCTGAGAACGGTCGACATCGGCCCGCAACTGCTGCGAGGCAGACCGGAAGGTGGTGTTCAACTGGAAAAGCTCGGGGCGTGCGCGGGCCTTGGCGAGAAATTTTTCGGTAACCTCATGCAGGCGCTCCGGGTCCCCGGCCTCCTTGTCCTGGACCCAGAACTCGAACCCTCCCGTGGTGCCGATGCCGGGGATCGCGGGAGGCGCTATCGGGATAACCACCCCCGTCTTGATGCTCCTGGCTCCCTCGACGACATCCATGAGCACGGCCTTCGAGTTTTCCTTGCGGGCGCGCTCGGTCGAGGAGTAACGATCCTTAAAGTCCTTGAGGGTCACGAAAAGGGTCGACACGTTGGACTTGTACTGGCTGTCGATAATGCTGTAGCCGTTGACAACCGTCCTGTTGGCCACCGCCGGGTTCCGGGCGAACAGCTCGTCCACCTGGCTGGCGGTCTTCGACGTCCGTTTCAGACTGGCGGCGTCGGGCATAACGATCTGCGCCATCAAGTAGCCCTGGTCCTCGTTGGGCACGAAGCTCGTCGGGGTCGTCATGAAAAGGTGGACGAGCCCCCAGATCAAGACGACCAGGATCACGAACGCCACGGCCTTGCGCTTGATCATGAGCACCACCGCGTCGCCAAAAGCGAGAGTGAAGCGGTCGAACAGGCGATTGAACCACGCGAAGGGACCTCTCTGCGGGGGCCGGGAGTGCTTGAGCAGGACCCCGCACATGGCCGGCGTCAGGGTCAGCGCCACAAATCCCGACAAACACACGGAGACTACGATGGTAATTGCGAACTGCTTGTAGAGCTGTCCCGTGGTGCCGGGAAGAAATGCGGCCGGGATGAAGACCGACGCCATGACCAGCACCACCGCGATGAGCGATGTGCCGATCTCCTCCATGGCCTTCACGGTGGCCTCCCTAGGAGACAGGGCAGATTTGGCCATGTTCCGTTCCACGTTTTCCACCACCACGATGGCGTCGTCCACGACCATGCCGATGGCGAGCACAATGCCGAAGAGCGTCAGCAGGTTGATCGAGAACCCCAGGGCGAGCATGCCCGCAAAGGTGCCGGTCAGCGAGACAATGATCGCGGCGGTGCAGATGATCGTCGAGCGGAAGCTTTGCAGGAAAAGATAGACGACAAGCACCACCAGCAGTATCGCTTCAAAAAGGGTGTGGATTACCTCCTCGATTGACAACCGCACAAAATCGGTCGTGTCCAGGGCAATTACGTACTCGATGCCGTCCGGCATCGTTTTCTTCATCTCCTCCATGGTTTTCCGCACGCCACTGGAGACGTCGAGTCCATTTGCGCCGGGCTGCTGGTAGACGATAATCGGGGTTGCGGGCGCCCCGTTCAGCCTGTTGTCGTCGATGTACTGCCTGCGGCCGACTTCGGCCCGCGCAACATCCTTGACACGGACAACGGCGCTTCCGTCCTGGCTTGCGCGGAGGATGATATCCTCGTACTGGGCGGGTTTGATAAACGGGGCCTGGGTCACGACGGGGTAGGTCAATTGCACATTGTCATCGCTTGGCTGCTGCCCGATCTGGCCGGCCCCCCACAAGGCGTTCTGCTGCGAAACGGCATTTTGGATGTCGCTCGTCGTGATCCCGAGCGAGGCCATCCGGTCCGGGTTCATCCAGATACGCATCGCCTGGTCGGGCACGCCGAAAATCTGCGCCTGACCGGCGCCGTTGACGCGCTTGATCGCATCCAGAATGTAGACGTTGGTATAGTTGGTCACGTAATCGGGACTGTACCTGCCGTCCGTGTTGAAGACCGAAATGATCATCAGCGGGCTGGCGGACTTTTTCTGCACCGAGACGCCGTACTGAGACACCGCCTCGGGGAGCTGGGGCATGGCGAGATTCACCCGGTTTTGCACCTGCACCTGGGCGATGTCGGGGTCCGTATTGAGGGTGAAGAAGACCGTCAGGGTCATCTGGCCGGTGCTGGAACTCGTCGAGGTCATGTAGAGCATGTTGTCGACGCCGTTGATCTGGGCTTCGATAGGCGCGGCCACCGAGTCGCCGACCGTCTTCGAGTCGGCGCCGGGGTACGTCGTCGTCACCTGGACCTGCACCGGCGTAATGGTCGGATACTGCGCCACCGGCAGGGCTTTCATTGCAACCAGGCCGGCGATCACCAGGATGAGCGAAGTGACCGTTGCAAAGATCGGCCGTTCGATAAAGAACTTTGAAAACATGAATGGCGCCTCCCGCGCTTACTTGCCGCTCTGTGCCGAATTGGTCCCACCGCCGCCCGCCCCCGCCGACTCCGCCTTCTCGACGAGCGCCACGGGTTTCAGCATGGCGCCGGGCTGAAGTGTAAGGGCGCCGTCCACAACCACCTGATCGCCGGCGCGCAACCCCTCGAAGATGAACCAGTCATTGTTGAGCGCGTCTCCCAGCGTCACCGGGCGCGGCTCGGCTTTGTTCTCCTTGCCCACCACCCACACGAAATGACCCTTCGCCGACTGCTGCACCGCGCGCTGCGGGATAAGGATCGCATTCGGGCGAACGGCGCCTATTATGCGGACGCGCACGTACTCGTTCGGGCGCAGCCAGCCACCCGGATTGTCAACCGTAATCCGGATAAGGAACGTTCCCGTCTGGGGGTTGAACATGGGGTTGGCGAACGTCACCACCCCGGTGTGCGGAAAGATCTTGCCGTCGGCCAGAACAATGTCGGCGCGGTAGTTTAGGTCCTTGGGTTCGCGCAGCAATCCCTTCGCGACCTGATCGTGGAGTTTCAGTCTGTCATTTTCGGACAGGCTGAAATTGACATAACTGGGCGTAAGCACGGAAACGCTGGTGAGCAGGCTGTTTGCCGGATTGAGGTAGGTCCCGTCCGTCTGCTGCGCAAAGCTGGTAATGCCGTCCACGGGCGATTTGATCACCGTGTAAGAAAGATTGAGATCCGCCACCTGGACCGTCGCCTTGGCTTGAGCGACCGCGGCCGAGGCGGATTGAAACTGGCCGGTCGCGTCGTCGAGTTCTTTCTGGGAGAGTGCGTTCGCAGCGGCAAGGGGTTTGACTCGGGCCAGGTTTTTGCGCGCCACATCGAGGGCGGCTTCCTGCATGGCAAGCGCCGCCTTGGTCTGGTCGAGCTGCGCCTGGAACGGTTTCTGGTCCATCAGGAAGAGCGTTTGCCCGGCCTTGACGATTTCCCCCTCCGTATAGACGCGCTGTTCCAGAAACCCGTTGACACGGGCCTGGATGTTCACCTGCCTGGAACTCTGCACCTGGGCGATGAATTCGGAGCTGACGGGCTCGTCCTTCGGCGTAACGGTGACGACGGTTACCTCGGCCGGACCCTTTCCCCCCACGGAGCGTGTCGCATCCTGTTTCTCGCAGCCGGCGGCGGCAAGCATCACCGCCAATGCAATCGAGGCGAAAAAAAACCGTCGCCCAAAGAGGCGCCGGCGCCGGGATAACACATACTCGAAAAAGGCTGCGTATCGCACACTCATCCTCCTAATCTCGAAAATAACGTATTCGATCTCATCCTGTGTCTTGCCGCGCCGTGCGGGCGTGGGCCGCCGCTTCGACGCGGGTTCTCGGACAGCCCAAAAGGCAAGCCCCGGCGCGGCATTCGAGCACGGAGCGGCTTCCGTGCCTGGAGCGCAAACGGGTATAGCGGTATCACGCGGAGAGGCTAAACCGCAATGGAAATCATCCGGCCGCGTTACATGTGGCCGTTTTTTTTACAGGGATTTAAATCGGCCCGCAACATCGCAAGTGGACTTGGCGCCACAGCGGGGCCGCGATGGGACGGAATCCAAGCAGTGGAACAGTAGTTGCCGACCGGTCGATTCCGGCGTCATTTAAACGGACCCCCTCCGGCCCAAACCCAGGGACGGAGGAGACATATGATCTAATAACCCCGCTCACCCCGCATAATCTTTGTCAGTTGTTCCCCCTCGAAGCTTAATGAATAAATGAAGTCGGTAGGGCCGAAATTGTATGTCCATGTTTCCGTCAAATTCGGTCCAAGACTCTTGGCCGTGGGGGTCCCACAACTGGACAGGACCTCGGGCTTGATTGCTCCAATAGAAATTGTGCCCAAATTGCACTGCAAAGATTCAGGGCCGTAATCATCCGCAAGGCACGATAACGGACTGGAGAAAATACACAGCATTAAAAGGCCGGCAAGTAGCCGTTTCATTACATCCTCCTTGAAAATGGGCAGCCTTGTGTGACTACAAATGATCCGCGCGATACGCATCCCTTCGTCACCGTTCCATCTTAGACGGTAATCAGGAATTACCTCGCCGCCACCCGGCATAAATGCAATTCCGCTACACACCCCTCTTTTTCGAACCTCACGGAGTGACCGTAAATCTCACATCGGTATTCCCGCGCCAGGGATCGCCGATTATAGTGACAATTCCCGTACCGGCCCCGGTTGGAACGATGCAATCGATTGCCGTATCCGTCCATGCGACGATCTTTGTAACTTGTGCCCCCCCGATCTTGAGCACCTGCGTCCCTTGAGTGGCTCCAAACTGATACCCGGTTATCCTGACTTTCCGACCCACCTTGCCCGAAGCGGGACTCACGCCCGTGAGCACGGGAGGCGGCGCGCTCACGGTCCCGGAGACGACGGCAAAAGAGGTCGTTTCGTATTTTTTATCCGTGGAACTCGATTTGACCGCCCCTATGTAGGGGACAAAATGGTCAACCCAGTCGAGCGTGGCGGTTTGACCCCCTGAGGTTGCCGTCATGCGATAGGAGATGGGAAATGCGTAAAACTTCCCTGCCGGAACACTCACAAGGACCTGCTTACCAACGGCGGCATCGACTTTGGCATGGCTCCCATAGTTCGTATCGCTTTGGGAGGACCATTTCATACCTGCTTTTAAAGCACTTTTTGCGACCACGAGCGGGGTATAAAAAATGAGATCGGTCTGACCACTCGACTCGCGCGCCAGATACAGCCCGTTTGCGTCCTTTAGATACCAGGATCGCGACAGGACGCCGTTCAGGTTATGTTCCACCTGGTATGGCGGACCCTGCGGGTAGGCCGGGCCTGAAGAGATGCTCGATGTCCCGTTGGCGATAGCCCCGCTTTTCAGATCGGTAACCCTGGAGGATTCACGATTCCCAACCTGCATCGCGAAGTAGTCCAGATCAAGCGCGAAATAAGCCGTAATCCTGTGACCCGCAGTAACGTAATCGAAGGTGTAGGTGGGCCCGGTCCCCACGGATACTCCATCGACCACTATCTTGGAGATTTTGTACCCCGGATTCGGCGAAGCGGTGAAGGTGATCGATCTCCCGGCTCCAATATGTGTCACACCCAAGGGATTTATGGTCCCGCCCGCACCGGCCGAAGCGGTGATGCTGAAGGTTTGTGTCAGCGTCTTCACCGGGAGGGTTACCACCCCATAATCAACGGGCATGGTGGAGCCCTGCACGATGAAATAGCACGTATTGCCTTTCCTGTTAACAAACACGAACTTGCCGTGGGCTGGATAGACAGTCCCGTCAACTTTAAACCCGGGAAGGGCCCGCTTGTTTAAAAGCCCCAAATCGTCGTAGTTATAAGCCCACGCTTCTCCATCCGGCTTTTCGGGGATCGCAAGCACTTTGCCGGCTGCCGCCGTGTGCGTCAGATGAACGATCGCTGACAGGTCTGCAAGAGAACCATTGTACGTCATATCCTCCGATGCGGTTTCCGACGCGCGGAATACCGTGCCGTACCTGGTGAAGACTCTAAATCCGTCTTCCGACATCCATACATCCCTACCCATCATGTAATCACCACTATCGGGCGAGTCATAGAGGTAAGCCGCCGTTCCGTCTGCAATACTGAATTTCAGGATAGTCGAGTAGTCTGCCGTGTATATGGCCCCGCCACCGGGATGGAGTTTGGCTCGGGCTCCGGCGTCAAATGGATGGCCCGTATTCAGTGTTTCCAGTCCTGTTTCGAGGTTGATGCACCTGACCCGGTCGCCATCGAATGCATAGACATAGCCATTTCCAGCCAGTACGATGTCAACTGCCACCGTGGTAACGGGAAGAACCTTCAGCAGGGCCGGCACGGCAAGGTCGACATAGGAAATCCATCCGTCATGACCTACCGCGGCGTGTAACCCCTCCGGCCCAACGGAGACGCAGGTTGGGGCTGAGGGAAGATCGATCTCGGTATCTTCCTGCGTTGCGGGGTGGTAGATGTGTAACTGGTTCCGAGGGGTTTGGGATACGGTTACGATCCGGTCTAACACCTTGCTGTATTCGGCATCGATAACTTTGTGATTAAGCAGTTTGAATGGATCCGAAGGACACTGGGCGCAAGGCGAAAAACTGGCCGTGATAGTTTGGTCTCTCACCATCTTGCTGAATTGGAAGGACGATTTCTTTCCAATCGAGGCCCCGTTGACCACCACATCGGCGATTTCGTAGCCGGGATCCGGCGAAATCGCCACCGTTTGAGAACCCCGGTAGGCAACCGTGATCGGACCCGGAGGCGTAATTTTCCCTCCATCTCCGGCGGAAGTCGAGATGGTACGCGCCAGGGCGTTCATGTCCGCATTGTAATTCACCACACCATCATCGAACAGCATTCCTGAGGTCGCGTCAGCCCGGACTATAACGAATGCTCTATTCCCCGCATTGTTGAAGAAAACAAATCTGCCGTGGCTTGCATAGGAACCGCCGTTGACCTTAAACTTGGGAAGCGCTCGTTTGGTCATGAATTCCAGGAAATCGCCCTCATGAAACCACACCTCGGTATCGGCATTCGGACTTGTTCCGTACCGCACGCCCGGGATTGAAGCGACCAGACTTGCCGCAAGCGAGTGGCTCATTTGCTGGATAAAGGATGTGGCGGCAAGAGATCCCTTATATAACATGTCCTCGGCCCGTAGCGTGGAGGAGCTAAAGACCTTGCCACATTTGGTAAAGATTCTGAACCCATCCTCGGACATCCATAAATCGCCGCACATCGGGAAATCACCGTGATAAGGCGAATCGTAGAGCACAGCAGCCGTTCCATCCGCAATACCGAGCTTCTCAATGTCCGATGGTGAGAGTCCGTTGTTTGCCGTGTATAGCGCCGCGCCATCCGGATGGAGTTTGGCCCGGGTTCCGTAGTAAATTGAATAACTCGCACTCAGTGTTTCCTGTCCGGTTTCGAGCTTAACACACCTGACCTGATACAGGTTGACTCGCGGGAATGCATAGGCATAGCCGTTTCCGGCCAGCACTATATCGAAGACGTCGCAGGAGACCGGGACCGTCTTCAGAAGAGCGGGCATTACAAGCCTGACATAGGAGATGTGGGAATTATGTCCAACGGCCGCGTAGAGTCCGTCCGGGCTGATCGAGACGCAGGTCGGAGGGTAAGGCAGGTCCACCGCGATGTCTTCGAGCGTCAGGGGGTTGTAGAGATGCAACTGGTTGGACGGCATCCCCGAAACCGTTACGATCCTTTGCAGCGCTTTGCTGTACTCGGCGTCGATAACCCGGTGGTCCAACGGCACGATTGACTGGGCTCCGGCGGGAGGGGTGGAAAAAAGGACAAGCATCGACAAGCAAAGGGCCACGAGTACGGCAGGTGCCACTGCCTTTCGAGTCATCATCTCTCTCCATTGACTGTTTCATTTGGGCTGGTTTAACGAAAAATCCGGGGATAGATGCGGAACAACCACGCATCTGAATCGTCCATAACATTTCATATAGCCGACAGGATTTAGTGTCTGCCCGATTGGCGCATTTGTCAACAAGAATGATTTTTACAGCAGCGGCGTCGAAAATTAAATATCGAGGGTCCGGCGGGGCGAATCATTTTGTCAGCCGGGCGGCGGCCCGGTACTACCGGCCGACGGATCGGGCCAAACCGGGAGCGAGGGTGGGGACATCTTGACGCAGTGTTGCGCTAACCCCGGGTTCTTGCCCAAGGTGCGGATCCAATCCAAATACGTTCGAGACGGTCAGCCCTTCCCATTCCGGCAGTCCGGGCGGGGATCAACCCCGCCCCTACGGATTGACGGCGGGCCGGATGCCGTATTCGGGCCGGATGCCATACTTGGGACGTAGGGGGGTTCGGTGCGTAACGAACACGCCATTTTTTCGGCTAGGCGGGCTGGATGCCATATTGGGGACGTAGGGGCGGGGTTGATCCCCGCCCGGACTGCCGGAAGCAGCGATCTTTTTCCACAACTCCCCGTTGGGGCAACAGGCCCCTTATTGTATTCACCGACATGCAATTGGATAGAGCGCGTCCGCCCCGAACACAAATGCGCGGGCCGCGCGACGGCGATCACGCATAAAGCCCTTTGATGTTGCGGTGCAGTTCCCTTGTTTTCTCCATTCTGGCGCGGTCCCGGTCTTTGCCGATTTCATCCAGCTCTTCTTGAAGCGCGGGCAGGGCGGGATCGTCGAAGTTTTTGCCGGCGCGGTGGGCGTCGATCATGGCGCGATAGATGGAAATCATCCGGCCGATGAGCCGCACCGAGTATTCCCGGCCCTGGACCTTGATGGTATGGAGCCCGATATCCAGGTAGTCCCAGAATTCCTTCCCGTTTATCACGAAGGCCACGTTGGGGCGGGCGCGAATGCGGGAATTGATCGCCTCGATTTCTTCCGTGCCTCGCGAGCGCTGCCGGAGGACTTTTCGCCTCTGCTCGTCGGTGAGCAGGCACAGCCTGAAGCAGGACCCGCTTCGGTCCGGCCAGCCTTCGTATTCGACTATTTCGTTTCCGTCCTCGTCCTTGTATGTGCGCTTTATGTAGGAGTCGCTGATAAGCTCGTGGAAAACGCAGTTCCCCACCCCGCCGACGCACCGGTTGCCGTGGACGAGGACCTCGGCGCCCAGTCCCAGCCCGTCGGCGCTTTCCTTGAACGTCCTGAGTTTATCAACCGTATCTATTTCGCTGCTCGCAACGATCTGGGTGGCCCCGTAATCCTTGTGGCAGGCCATCTCCTCACGGGTCCGGATGTTGCACCCAACGCTTGCGTGGATCACCAGCTCCGGGTAATTCTCCCGCACCAGACGCATGATCCCGGGGGTTTTTACGATGACGCCCTCGGCGCCCCAGGAAGCATATTTGCCGATCTTGGACAGAACAAGCATCCATTTTTCGGGCGGCGCCTCGGCGTTGATCGCAATCCGCACCTTCCCCGCAAAACGCCCCGCTATTTCAATCGATTCCCGTATCTGGGAATCCTCGAGCTCCCAGGCGCACTTGCGACGGCTGAACCCCTTCGAGCCGACGTACACGGCATCGGCGCCCGAGGCAAACACCTTCTCCACCATTTCCAGACTGCCGCCAGGAGCTAATAGCTCGTTCATATTGCCTCCCCGCGCGGATTGCATTCCGCGCGCACACCCCGCCGGGCGTCCCTGGAAAAAGGCGGCCAAACTCCCGCCTTATCGCCCGGCCCGACGCGAGCGTGTTCTTTTTCACTTCAACTTATCGCATTTTAATACTTATTCAATAACAATCCAACAACAAGGGGCGGGCATTTTAAGGCGAATGGGGCGATGCATCTCCGTGGGGCGGGCTTCCCGGCCTGCCGGCGAGGGACCCCGACGAACGGCAGGCTGGAAAGCCCGCCCCACGTCCCTGGCTGCCTTAAGTGAACGGTATTGCGCCTAAGGCAAAGGCATTGATGTCCCACCACCCGCCGCGAGTGCAAAACGCCTTGAAAATCCTCTCCATATGAAGGATGATCGCCCCGGGACGCTGCGCGGACGATGGTCGGTCGGGGTCGGAGCGGACCCGGCGACATCTTTTGCGGCCCCATGCGGCCCGGCATCGTTTTCCGCCGGGAGAACGGACACAAACCAAGCCTTCCAGCAACATTGCGGGTATCGATACCGTGCGCCGTATTCTTTCCAGGATTCCCGAAGGTCTCAAGCTCATCGGGTCGATGCTCGCGGACCTCTGTTTTCCCAAAAGCTGCGCGGGATGCGGTAAAATAGACAACCGCTCCGAGGGTTTCTGGTGTGCGGCCTGCGTCGAGGAAATCCCCCGCATCGCCTCGCCGATCTGCCCCCGGTGCGGCAGGCCTTTCCTGGACGCCCCCGACTCCCCCGACCACCTGTGCGGCGAATGCCTCAAATCCGCGTTCCACTTCGACAGCGCCCGCTCCGCCGTCCTCCACGCCGGGATCGTCCGCGACCGCATCCACCAGTTCAAGTTCCACGGACGGCTCGAATGGGTCCGTCCCCTTGCCGAACTGCTTGAAATCACCCATTCCGGCCGGGAAATCGCTCCCCTCGACATGGTGCTGCCCGTCCCCCTGCATATCAACCGCATCAAGGAAAGGGGCTTCAACCAGTCGGGGCTTCTGGCAAGGGAACTGGCGCGGAAACTGGGGCTGCCGGTTTTCTACGATCTACTGATTCGGCAAAAATGGACCGAGCCGCAGACCCGCTTAAACCGTAGAGAACGGCTCAAAAACGTGAAAGGCGCTTTCGCCGCGCCCGATGCGGAAAAGATTAGAGATCGCAGGATTTTGCTTATCGACGACGTCTTCACCACCGGCGAGACCTTGAGCGAATGCGCCCGGACGCTCAAGAAAAAAGGCGCATCGGAAGTCCACGCCCTGACGGTGACGCGCGCTTCACCGGATTGAGTCGGGATGGGGGTTGAGCCGCAACAGAAATCGGCAGTTGGCCTCTTGTCCTTCGGACCCGGACAGGTTGTCCGGGCCACCCACAGACGCCCGCGCATGACTTGGGGCCGGTGTGGCTCGCTAGACCTTCACCGTATGGCTCTTTCATCCACTACTCCTTGCCGGTTTGACCGGCGCACGCCTGGGCCGCCCGCCATGTCTCCTTTGTCATGAGCAGAAACCAACGTAATAGGAAAGTATCCAACTATTCTTAAACATATGTAGTAATATAGGGCTCATTAATGAGCCTCGCCGATCATAAAGCCAAACCAAGATCATGCCTTGGATAAAAACCCCTACACTAGGCTGTAATGTATACAGATGTATATGTGTCCATAATAATGACGATAAAGTCATTGCTATTAATCTACCGGTCTTCTTGAAGATTGCTGGGTAAAGCATGCCGCGGAATAGTATCTCTTCTAACACTGGAGATATTAGTATTCTAAGTGTCAAAATAATTGCAATATCTATACTGTCTCCATGCATAAGCATAGACAGATCTGGGTCCGAGCAAGTAAAAAAATAGTTGTTGTTTCGCAGATGCATAGACAATATGTTAACAGCACTCAGCATTATATATAATGATAGCACTGCATTCATATCATAGAAGCCGATCTTAAATATTGATATAAATGATTTGCCTTCGGAGCGCGTAATGCAAACCACAATATAAATCATTATTATACACATATATATAGCTGAAAATGCATTCCAGTAGTTAGACGCAACCATGAATCTACGCATGACCGGAATATAAGCTAAAAGTATATATGCCAAATATGGACATTGAATAATAATAAAAATAGATATCAGCTTGCCATTGCTAATGTTAGACATAAAATGTATTCTGTCAAAAGGAATTGACGATATATCTCGCTTTAATAGCAATATGGCAAGAAATGCATATGGAATATACATATACAACAGCAGTATTAAGGCTCTACCGGCATATGTGTCCATCGAATGTCCCAATGGTGAGCAAATGTTTGCATTTAATTCATACATAATAGTGAAGGAGAGAGGAGGTTCCCAAATGGTGGCACGGAAGCCTCCTCCATTCCTTACTTAAGGTACTGTTTCACATCAAAATCCCATTTAGAGACCAGTGTACATTCAGGGGTTGGTAGTTTAAAGATGAAATCTGGCATCAAAATCACCGGACAAGGAGAGAAGTTTTGAAGTGTCCCATATAACCTTGTGACCCTGCTGAGATCTGGAGCTAACATTTTGCCTCGTTCCCACGTTCTACGTGGGAATGCAGCTCAAACAACAGGCGGGTTGAAGCCAGGCGTTCCCACGCGGAGCGTGGGAACAGAAAGACATTTCTTCGGGACAAAAACGGCACTCGTTGGGTTTCTCTATCGCTTAACCCAACCTACGGCCTACTTGTTATTTTCTTGTCTCGCTCCGTTCGCCGCCCGCTCCCGCCGCCGCTTCCTCTGCAAGCTTGGTGTAAACGAAGCTCAGTTCGCGGTCGCATTCCGCCGGAGGGGTGCCGGTGTCTTTGGCTTCGTCGAAGGCCTTCTCGGCCTCTTTCCACTTGCCCGCTTCACGGAGCAGGCGGCCGAGCAAGAAGTGGATGTCGCTACGGCGGGGATCGACCTTGACGGCCCGGCGAAGCAGGCCTATCGCGGCATCGCGCTCGCCACGGGCTATCCGGAGGTCCGCCGCGCGCAGGTAGGCGGGCAAGTCCGACGGATTGAATAAAATGACCTTGTCATAGTCTTTGATCGCCGCGCCGGCGTCTCCCCGCTTCTCGGCGATTTCGGCCAGGCCGAACCAGGCATTCGAGCATCTCGGGTTTCTGCGCAGGGATTCTTCAAAAAGGGCCCGGGCCTCATCCAGCCTCCCGGCCCGGAAGTAAAAATAGCCGAACTGGCTCGCGGCCCAAGGATTGTCCCTATCCACTTCGAGCGCGCGGCGGTAGGACTTTTCGGCCGCGTCCGCCTGACCGCGCTTTTCCTGTACGGAGGCGAGGTTCGACCACGCCGGGGCATAGCCGGGATTACGATCCAGGATTGCCCGGTAGATCGATTCCGCCTCTTCCACCCTGCCCTGGTCCTGGAAGATCACCGCCATGTTGAACTTGGGCTTCGGGTCGTCAGGATTGACCCTGATGGCTTCCCGGTATTCGCTTAGCGCCTCGGCGATACGCCCCCGGCTGTAGTTTTCGACCGCGCGGCTGTAAGCGTCCGGCCCCGCGGACGCGCACCCCGCCAGGGACATGAGCACAGCCAGGCAAAGAAGCCAACGAAGCCGACGAAAATTTCTACTTTTTCCCATGCGGCCCTATTCTTCCCTTCTCTCTCCACTGCTCGGCACCGGCCGGCACGGTTTCGAGCGTGCCGTCGGCCTTCCACACCACCTTCCACGGATGGTCCCTCAGGTCCTCGCTAAGCATCTTGAGGTTGCGGGTCGTCTCGTTAAGATTAAACAGCATCGAGGCTATATCGTCCTCGCTCGACGTAAGGATCGTCCGGGCCCCCTTCGCGGCGCCTTCCGCCTCGGCCAAGCCCTTGCCGACCTGCCCCAGGGTCTTTGTAAGCTCCGATTCGACGGTCGAGAGCTTTTGCTGCACGCTCCTGTTCGTCTCGCGAACGTCCTTGAGAAGCGCCACCAGTTCGGTCCCGCCGTCACCGGTGACATTCCTGACGTTTTTCAGAATCGGCCCGAGCTCGGAGGTCTGTTTGCGCAGATCGGTCAGGAGTCCGTTGGCGTTCTGAATGGTTTCCTTGACCGAATACTCGTGCCGCACTTCAAGGATGAGGTTTTTCGCCTCGCCTACAAGGTCAACGAGACCGGCCGCCACCTGCTCGCCCATTGCCATGATCTCGGATAGAGACGAGGCGCTCTTCCCTTCGATAACATCTCCGGAAACCAACTCGGGTGAATCGGGCGACCCGGGGGTCAGTTCGACGTACTTTGCGCCCATCATGCCGAGGCTGCGGATTTCGGCCCTCGAATCCTTGCGAATGCGCGCCTCCGGGGAAATCCGAATGGTCAGGGCGATCCGGTCGGCGGTCCCCTGTGCGATACGGATATCCTTTACCCCGCCCACTTCATACCCGGAATACCAGACCGGCGAGCCCCTGGTGATCCCATCCGCATACGGAAACAGCACGGTGAGGGTCTTCTTCTTGTCCCAGAGCGAGCGGATATCGCTTACGACGAAAATCCCGATAACGAACAGGACAAACGAGACCAGGACAAGTATGCCGACCTTGATTTCCGATCGAAAAACCTGCATCTACCTTTTTCTCCCTGGTTGGCGGCCGGCCGCCGGATTTCCACGAAATTAGAAAGCATTCACCGCGGAGGACGCAGAGATAACAGCCGAGGGGACACTCTTCTGAAACTTCGTCCGACGAATGAAGTTTCAGTCTCGTTCAAACCCTGTCCGAGGACTGGGCGGCCACGCTGGATTCCGGCTTCCGCCGGAATGACGCGCCCGCATATCCCCTGCCTTACGAAGCGTCCCCGCGAGTAAGCAAATATGTATGACGCCATTGTGAAACCCGCAAATCTTTTATCGGGGTATTTCTCCGCCCTCTCCGCGTCCTCTGCGTCCTCTGCGGTGAAGGCTTGTAGCATTCCCGCTTTTCCCGCTACTCCATATCGAGCAGGTCTTCGAGATAATCCCGGCTCGACTGGCGAAGCGGGATGGGGCCGTCGGCGCTGCCGTTAATGAACTGCTGGACCATGGGGTCGGGGGAATTTTGAATCTCCTCCGGGCTCCCGTAAGCAACGACCCTCCCCCGGAACAAAACGACCATCTTGTCCGAAATCTGGAACGCGTTTCTGACATCGTGGGTCACCACCACCGACGTGATCCCGATCCGCCTGCTGAGGTCCAGGATGAGCTGGCCGATCACCCCCGTAACAACCGGGTCGAGCCCGGAGGTCGGCTCGTCGTAGAAGACGATCTCGGGGTCGAGCGCAATGGCGCGGGCCAGCGCCACCCTTTTTTGCATCCCGCCGCTCAACTGCGACGGCTTGAGGTGTTCGAAGTCGCGAAGGCCCACCAGTTCGAGCTTCATTTTAACGATTACGCCGATGATCTTTTCGTCGAGCTTGGTGTGTTCGCGAAGCGGCAGGGCTATATTGTCGTGGACGGTAAGCGAATTTAGGAGCGCTCCCATCTGGAAGAGCATGCCGAATCGTTTCCGGTATCCCTCCATTTCGTTTTCGCCGAACCGGGTGATGTCGGCCCCTTTTACCAGGATTTGACCCGAATCCGGGCGAATCACCCCGATAAGGTGCCTCAGCAGGGTCGTTTTCCCGCAGCCGCTTCCTCCCATGATGGCAAAGACGCTCCCCTTCTCGACAGTGAGATTGATCCCGTCCAGGACTATTCTCCCATCGAAGCTCTTTACCAGGTCTTTTACCTCGATTATCGGTTCGCCGGCCACGCTGCGTCACACCTTGTGCGATTATTCCATCTAGAGGAACAGGTAAAATATGGTCGTAAAAAGGCAATCGGCCAGGATGATGCTGATAAGGGAGGTGACCACGGAGATCATCGTGGACCTGCCCACCCCTTCGGCGCCGCCCCGCACCACGAAGGCCATGTAGCACCCCACCATGGCGATGATGACGGCAAAAACGACGCTCTTTATCAGGCCGCTCATGATGTCTTTCATCAGCAGGGCGTCAATCGTATTCTGGATATAGAGCGCCGAGCGGATTCCCACCGCCCCCGTCCCGACGCAGTATCCGCCGATTATGCCGATAACGTCGGCAAGGACGGTAAGGCACGGGAGCATGATCACCATCGCGATAAAGCGGGGCACCACCAGGTAGGCGATGGGAGAGATGGCCATGACTTCGAGGGCCATGATCTCTTCGGTAACGAGCATTGTGCCCAACTCGGCCGTAAAAGCGGCGCTCACCCGCCCGGCGAGGACTATCGCGGTGAGAAGCGGCGCCATCTCGCGGGTCAGGGCGACACTCGCAAGGCTTGCCGCGTAGGTTATCGCGCCGAATTTTTCCAACTGGTAGGCGGTCTGGAGGACGAGGATGATGCCGATCACAAACGAAACGAGCGCGACAATCGGGATGGACTTAACCCCCACCTCGTCCATCTGGACTATCGCGGCCCTGATCCTCAGCGGCTTTCCCTGGAACGGCTTTACGAACGTCCACCGCATCGTCTCGCGGAAAAAGTAGGCCATGCTCGTGATATGGCGCAAAAAAAAGACGACCTTGCTGTCTGACCGGACGGCGGCTTCGCTCACCTGCGCTATTCTCCATCCACGAGCCGGTTTGCATCCGGCGCCATTTCGAAAACGCTCTTGAGATACGCGAGGTCGAAAATGGATTCGACCGTGGGGGTCGCCCCAGCCAGGGTGAACCGGATGTTTCCCTTCCGCGAAAACTGGAGGCCCTCGACGAACGTGGCGATCCCCGAGCTGTCTATATAGGGGACCCCGGACAGGTCTACGATGACGTGGGACGGCGCCTTGCGGAAAAGCGGCATGAGCGCGTTTCTGACCTGCGGTGACGTGCTCATGTCAAGATCGCCTTCCAGGACGAGCAAAATAATACCCGGTTTTTTTTCGGTGACCTGGATCTTCAATTTAGCGCTATCTCCCGTTTAGGCCTGAATTTAACCAGTCTCAAGAGCATGCCGCCCTCGGGCGGGTTATCGTATTCCACCTTGTCGACAGCCGACTTTATAAAATGGATGCCCAATCCGCCGGGACGGACATCGTCGAGGTCTCTTGCCTGGAAGGTCGCCGGGTCGGCCGAGGGCCCGAAATCCCGGATGTCAATTTCAAAATAATCCAGATTTACGAAAAAGGTAAGAATTATCCTCTCCTGGCTGCTCTCGCCGTATGCGTGCCGGATAATGTTCGAGCACGCCTCGTCTATGGCGAGCACCAGCCTGTCGGTTTCCCCCGCGGAAAAACCGATCCTCGCCGAGAGCTTGGCGACCACGGCCCGCACGATAAACAGCGAGCCGGGATCGGCCGGGATTTCGAGAACCACCGGGCCTGTAAGTTCATCGAAAGCCAATCACCCCTCCTCGACGCCGATCACGACCATGGTGGTGTCATCCGCCTGGGGGCGATCTTTGACGAAATCCTCGATAGCGCGGCTCACCCGCGATTTGATCGACTCGACATCCGAGTCCCCGGACCTGATCGCCTCTTCGAGCCGCTGCCACCCGAAAAGCTCGCCACGGGCGTTCTTGGCCTCGATAAGACCGTCGGTGGCAAGCAGAATGGAATCGCCGGGCTTGACCGGGATTGCCGCCGCAGGAAATTGTTGGCCGGGAAGGACCCCGACCGGAGGCCCGCCGCCCCGCAGCAGCGTGAGCTTCCCTTCCGCGCGGTTCCAGAGGATCGGCGGCAAATGCCCCGCATTGATATAATTAAACTCCAATCGCCCCTTGCCGAGCACAATGTACTGGAGGGTCACGAACATTCCCCGGCAGCTCTGTTCGCTCACCCTGTCGTTTACGCGCCCGATAAGCTTCTCGGGGTCCTTTTCGCGGATCGCGAGCAGGCGGAAATCCGAGGTGAGCTTCGCCATGAAAAGGGCCGACGCCACGCCTTTTCCGGAAACGTCTCCGATCAGCACGCCCATCCTGTCGCCTTCGAGCGGGATAAAATCGTAGAAGTCCCCACCCACATCCTGGGCCGCCTGGTAGTGCGCGCTGAACCTGAACCCCTCGATCTTTGGCATCTCCTGGGGGAGAAAACTCAACTGAATGCTCGATGCGAACGCCAGGTCGCGCTCGATCTGCTGCTTTCGCAATATTTCACGGTGCAGCCTGGCGTTTTCCACCGCAATGGCGGCGTTGATGCTGAGCAGGCTGAGGTTTTCCTCGTCCTCGACGGTAAACCGGCTCCCGTCGATCTTATTAATTATTTGCGAAACCCCGATCACGCGCTCTTTTATCATCAGCGGCACGCACAGAATGGAGTGGGTGCGGTAGCCCGTCATGCGGTCGAAATCCCGGTTAAACCGAGGGTCGGAATAGGCATCCTCGATAAGCACCGGCTTCCCGGTCGCATAGACGTGCCCGGCGATCCCCTGCCCTTTTTTTACCCGGACCTCTCCCTTGAGCATGTGCGCAACCGGCCCCTGCGCCACCTCGAAGACCAGGTCGCCGCTTTTATCGTCAACCAGCATGAGGCTGCACGATTCCGCCCCGAGGATCGAGCGCGACGTGGTCATGATGTTTTCCAGCACCTCTTCGAGTTCCAGGCTGGAATTGATGAGGCTGGATATCTTGAAGCATTCTTTCAGATGGTCCAGGCGCTCGCGTATCTTCTCGAGCTCGCGCGGACCGGATGGAACAGCGGTTTCCATGACAACAGCCGACCTGAGGGTGAAGGAATCTCCGGCCGCTTTTTAACCAGCGGCGGCCGGCAAGTCATTGTCAAGATATGTAGCTATTATGACCGCTTACGCGGCGGGTGTCAAATGGGGTTGCGGGTTGCGAGTTCCAGACGCCGGGTTGCGGGTTCCAGACGCCGGGTTGCGGGTTGCGAGTGTTTCCCCGATACACGTCCCAAGACCTTTGCCCAACGCTCCAATTTCGTCGTCCCGGCGAAAGCCGGGACCCAGGAAGCCTTAAAACACTAGATTCCGGCTTCCGCCCATTGCCGTCAACTTAAGCAGCACCGCCGGGATCGGGCGCTTTAATGCCCCAACGGGGCTAAATAAATCAGCCTAGGGCCAGTCTCGCGCTTCGCGGGACGCCACCATGGGCTGACTTATGAAGCCCCTTCAGGGCAAAAGACATCGCGCTGGATTGAAGACCCAGGCAACCAGCCCGTTAAGTTGACGGCAAGGGGCTTCCGCCGGAATGACGTTGGAGCAGTCATATCACTGAACCTCCCAGCCGCCCCCCAGCGCCTTGTAGAGCGCAACGAGGTTCGACGACACATTCTGGTCGCTCAGCGCGAACTGGTCCTGCGTCACGTACAAAGAGCGCTGGCTCTCGAGGACTCTCAGGAAGTCCACAAGCCCTTTGGCATAGAGTTCGCTCGAAATCTCGTAGGCGCGTTCGTTCGACCGGACGGCCGCTGCCAGGGCATCCCGTCTCGTCTGCTCTTTCGAATAGGCCACCAGGGCGGATTCCACATCCTGGAGCGAGGTCAGGACGATCTTTTCATACGTCCCGAGGGCCTGTTCGGTCCTCGCCTTCTGGGCCTCGATGGTTGCCCTGGTGCTTCCCGCGTTGAAGATGTTCCACCTGAGGGTCGGCCCGATGCTCCAGAACGTGCTTGAACCAAGGGCGATGTCGGATAAATTGATTGCGCTCTGCCCCAGGCTGCCCGTGAGGCTCAGCCGCGGGAAGAGGTCCGCGGTCGCCACGCCGATGCGGGCCGTTGCCGCGGCAAGCTGCCTCTCGGCCTGCCGGACGTCGGGCCTGCGGCGCAGAAGGTCCGAAGGCAGGCCGACGGGCACCGCGGGTGGGATCCCCGGGACCGGCTCGACCTTCGAGAGCTTCTCGACCATCTCACCGGGCGAGCTTCCCAGAAGGGTCGCGAGCCGGTACATGGCCTGCCTCATCGAAGTCTCGAACGAGGGGACCTGTGATTCCGTCGCCGCATGCTGCGCGCTGGCCTGGGCGACATCCAACTCGCTGCTCAAGCCCGCCTCGAACCGTGCCCGCGTGAGTTCGAGCGTCTGCTCCTGGGCGGCGATGTTTCGCAAGGCAATGTCGAGGCGGAGCTGAGAGCCGCGAACGGTCATGTAATTTACAGCCACTTCGGAAAGCAGCGTAATCAGCGTGTCGCGGTAGCTTTCCTCGGAGGCGGAAACGTCGGCGGTCGCGGCTTCAACCGATCTTCTCACGCGCCCGAAAATGTCGATTTCCCAGTTCGCATCAAAGCCTGCCTGGAAAAGATCCTGCCCTTCCGTAAATACACCGGTTTCCCCACCGGTATCCGGGAACAGGCCGGGGGGCAGAGGCGAGGTGCTTGCGTTATCGCTCGCGCGGCTGTGCGTGTAGAGCGCTGTGGCGTCGAGGGTCGGGAAAAGCCCGGCCGCCGCGACGGTGCGCTGCGCGCGCGCCTCGCGGATTCTCGCGGCCGCGATCTTGAGGTCTTTGTTCGCTTTCACCGCCTGATCGACAAGGGCATCCAGCATCGGGTCCTTGAACAGGGTCCACCAATGGGTGACATCGGCGGGCACATCCGCCGACACACCCTTTCCTGCCGCTCCGACCCATTGCTGAGGCGCCGGCACCTTGGGTTTAAAATAATTGGGGCCCACCATGCACCCCGACAGGGCGAGGCACGCGGCGGCCAATGCGAGTAGCGGGAATCGGTACGACGAAAAGCCGCCCATCAAAATACTCCGCATTTCACTTCAGGGCCGAAGCCCTTAATTTCGTTTCGTGTTTGTATAACAGGAAAAGCAAGTGTACGGCCCCGGCCGGCGCTTTGTCAATTTTTTACTGACCGGCGGGAATGGTCCCGCGGGAGAAATGCATGGGTTAACCACCACGAAAACTTCATCATTCGCGACGCAATCCGCCGATCACGGACCACCGCATCCGGGACCGGAAAAATATTCACCATGCCGGGGCCTCTTTCCGTGGACACGCGCAAGGTTTCGGAATAAGTTTCAAGGTTCGGAATTTTCCATTTTTCAGATCGTTGGAGACCGCCCCGATCTGCCCGACCCGGGGTGTTAGCGGCTTTCACTGTGCGCCATTCCGGCGGCCCCGGCGCGGCATCACGCCCGCCCGGCGCCGGACTCCTCATAGAAGATCGAAAGGACCTGATTTTGGACTGCACACTGATCGGTACCGGGGGGATGATGCCCATGCCCTACCGGATGCTCTCTTCACTGGCCGTGAGGCTCAATGGCAAAATCTATCTCTTCGACGCCGGAGAGGGCGCCCAGATCAACTGGAAGAGGGCGCGCATCGGCGTGCGCGGGCTCAAGCTGATTGCCGTAACGCACCTGCATGCCGACCACTGCCTCGGGATTCCGGGCATGCTGATGCTCAAGGCCCAGATGGACGACCCGGAACCGCTCACCATTATCGGACCTCCCGGAACGCGCGAGTTCGTCTCTCAATGCCGCAAGACCCTCGAGTTCCAGGTAAATTACCCTATCTCCTTTACCGAGTGGCCGGGCGACAAGACGGGGGTCGCCTACTGCGACGACCAGGCCAGAATCCTGTGGGAGCCCGTGAAACACACCCGGTTCTGCCTCGGCTACCGCATCGAGGAGCTTGACCGTCCGGGAAAGTTCGACCCGGAAACCGCGCGGGCGCTCGGCGTGCCCATGGGGCCTCTTTGGGGCAGGCTCCAGGACGGGCAGAGCGTTACCACGCCGGACGGGAAGGCCGTCGATCCCGGGCAGGTCCTGGGACCGCCGCGAAGGGGCCGCCATATCGCCTATGTCGTCGACACGCGCCCCGCCCCGGGCGTCTTCTCGCTTTCCAGGGGGGCGGACATCGCCTTTATCGAAGGGATGTTTCTCACCGAACACTCGGCGCACGCGGACGAGAAGGGGCATCTCACCGTTACCGAGGCGGCCGAAATCGCGAAAAAATCCCGCCCCGCCCGCCTGGTTCTCGTACATATCAGCCCCCGCTACGAAAACAAGGAACTCGGCAGGCTGGAGGAAGAAGCGGGAGCGATCTTTCAGCCCGTCAAGGCCGGAAGGGACCTGGATTTTTTCGAGGTGAAATATCAGGAGTAGGAATAGGACGTCGAAATCAAAGACATCGCGGCTGCAAGCCGCTCCCACATTCCGTTGTCCGTATCCTGAATTCGGACCGGGACTACGTCACCGGCGGCTTTCTCCCGGTCAGCAACGCCACCAGGAAAAATACGAGGAAAAGTACGAAAACGACCTGCGCAATCCATGCGGAAGCCCCCGCCAGCCCGCCAAATCCGCATACCCCCGCGATAATCGCCACCGCGAGAAACAACAACGCCCATGCGAACACCATTGAACGGCTCCTTTCAAACGGTGGAAGGGTTACAGTTCACTTTAAAGATAAACCACCGTAACGATATCGGAACATAATGCTTCGGTTTTGGTTCCCGTTCACCGCCCACGATATCAACAACACAATGCTTCGGTTCCCGTTCACCGCTCACTGCTCACGATATCAGAAACATAATTATTCGCGCCTCTCTGTCAATTATCTATTTTTATTATATAAACTAACTCAGTAGCACACATTCTCCCTGCGGAGGCGCAGAGGGCGCAGAGGTAACGAGCAAGTTCGGAGTTCGAGTATCGGGCCAGGGTGAAGAAACCGGGGCCTGACGCTTGATGCTTCCTCCCTATGTACTTCTCCGCGTCCTCCGCAGTGAATGCGTTTGGCCTTTTGGTTGCGTTCGCGGGGTGGAGTTTTGCCGGTAGTAGATGGAATAGAGTTCCCTGCTGCTCACTCCCAGGTGGAAGAGCAGCATGGTCAAATGATTTTCGAAAGACGCGCTCAGGACCCCTTTACGTAGGTAGCGCTCCGATGAACTGTGCACCGGGATGGGGAGCATGAGCAGCCTTCCGAGCTTTCGGCACCGTCTCACCAGGTCCACGTCCTCCAACAGGTATTCGAGCCGGAATCCCCCGGCCCGCTCGAAGGTGTCCCGGCTGCAAAAAAGCCCCTGGTCGCCGTACGGGAGTTTGAAGAGCGTGGTGCGCAAATTGGCCCATTTGGCGACGAGGCCCATGGAGAGACGGTCGGGGCAAAACGCCAGCCGGAAACATCCCAGCGACATGCCACTCCGGGCGCACGCCGCGCGGATGTGGTAGGCAAAATCGGGGGGAGGAATCGTGTCGTCGTGGAGAAAGAAAAAGATGTCGCCCCGGGCGAGCGTGGCGCCCGCATTCTGTTGAATCCCCCGCCCCACCTGAGAACGCGCGTGGAGGACCGTGTCCGATATGCGGCGCGCACCCGTTTTGCCGGAAGCGCACCCCTGGACCACGATGATTTCATCTCCGGGCCAGAGTCCGCATTCCAGGTAGTCGACAAGAGGCGCCAGCCTCTCGGGGGTGGACAGGGAGGGCATGATAACCGAAAGGGAGTTCCCCAGGACAGGATCGCGATCAAGCCGGGGCAGGTCTTCGGGACGGTCGACGTCCGACCTTCGCGCCACGGTTTCCACACGCAGCCCCGAGTCGGACAGTGCGCGCGCGGTTCGCGAAAAAACGCCTTCCGTGCCCCATTCCGCGAAACGAAACGGAGCGGCGCACGGACGGTCCAGGCCGATGAGGTAAAACCCGCCATCGGCTGCCGGCCCGAGCGCCGCGACCCCCCCGCCGCTCGTCCGGAACGCCTCTTCCAGGTCGGGGGCCGCGATATCGGCAATATCGCTTCCGATCAGCACAGCCTTTTCGGCCCCGAGCGAAAACGCGGCGAACAGGGCGTTTTCCATCCGCTCACCGAGATGTTCCCCCTCCTGCGATATAAACTCCCACGGCCCTCGAAACCTTTTCTCGAGCATCCCGGGGGGGTCCTCGGGGGTGTGGAAAAGCAAAATCCGCGCACCCGGGTTTTGGCGCTTGAAATCCGATACGACCCCGAGTGTCCTTCTCAGGAGCTTTTCATAGCTCGCGGCCGCGCGTTCCGGGCCGATTTCCCGCGCCAGGCGCGTTTTGACCCTTCCCGCTTCCGGGTAGCGCATGAAAACGAGCAGAAAGTCGCGGGTGGCGGGTTGCGCGTTTGCTGGTACGGGATGCGGGTTGCGCAGTGTGTGGCGAGGGGCGGAGGTCGAGGGTTGCTGGTCAGTCGTTGCAGGTAGCCTCTTAAGGCAGGAAACAAACTTGCTGAAGCGATCGCCCATCCCGATCTCCAACCTTAGTACACAGTTACATAATCACAGTGACGTATCGAATGCATGGGCCTGACGCAAAGGAGCGGGCTATACAATCGTCATTCCCGCCCAGAGACACTCAAACAGGGAATGACGATGTGGCGGTCCATACGGGAAGGCGAACAGAACATAACGCTCACGATAATAGGTCACCGAATTTATGAAATAGACCACTTGGTGTGGAGTATGCCCCTCTCGCCGCGTGAGTATTTGCGCCACATTCTCGATGAACGCGACTGCCCTCACTGAACGATAATAATCCCCGCCAGCGTCCCCTTGGGCACATTTTCCGGCTTGGCGCCGCTGCCGATCGGGTAGATTTCCCAGCCGGCCTGGGCGACCATTTTGTAGACGTCCATTCCGACGGCTTCCATCGAGGGCCGGGCTATGAGCGAGAACCTGCACTTGTCGCCCTGCATGGCCCGGCAGTCCTTTTGCTGGCCGCAGAAGGTGTGCCGGCACGATCCCGCCGCAAACCCGAACGCCAGGTAATGGCCGTCGTAGAAGGCCATGGATTCAACCTCCGAGACGATTTTATAGATCCGCTGGTAAGCCTCGACGCGCTCTTTTATCGTATCCTTTTTTCGGACGATGACCTCGGCGGGCACGTCTTTTATAAAGAAGACGGCGCGGCTGTATTTTTTCAAAAGCTCCCGGAGATCGGCGGGCTTGAGCGTATTGGGCGGGCAGTGCGCCCCGGCGCCGTAGCCGAAACACCTCGGGATTTGGCACTTCAGCGTTACCCGCTCATCCACGGGGATGTCTTCGGTCCGCACGATTTTCGCCCTGGAAGCCCCGAGTTCCAGGGCTTTTTCGACGTAGCGCCCGAGGTCCCGCTCAAGCGCCTGCGCGTTCATATCGGCCGTGATCTTTTTTACCATCCCCATAAACTTCTCCTTTCATGGACCCGGTATTCGTAAAAGGCCGCTGCCCGGCCCCCTCCGGCCGGTTGCCGGAACGGGACCGGGCAGTGGATATTGTGCACGGGTCCCTCGATAAGTCAAGACCCCGCGACCTTGGCGATCTCAGCGGCAAACCTTGGAAAACTCCACCGCCGGGCGCGCCGCGCGCGCGGAAAGGGCTCACTTCTTCTCGTCGGCGACGGCCTCCGCGATGTGTTTTACCTTCACTTTGCCGCCCCGCTTGTCCATCCCGCCCCGCAGTTGGAGCACGCAGCCCGGGCAGTCGGTGACCAGCAACTCAGCGCGGGCGGCCTCGACATTATCGAGCTTGCGCTTGAGCAGTTCGGCGGAAATCTCCGGGAAATCCATCGAATAGGAGCCCCCGAACCCGCAGCACACGTCCTCGTCCTTTACCGGCGTGTAGTCGAGCCCGGCGGTTTTCAAGAGATCGCGCGGCTCTTTGGTGACCCCCAGGCCGCGGCAAAGATGGCACGGCGAATGGTAGGCGACCTTTCCGCCCGTCTTCCCGAAGATTTCGGGGACCACCCCGAGAACGTTGGTCATAAACGAAGAGAAATCTATCACCTTGGCTTTAAGCTGGCTGACTTTCACCCCCAGGCCGGGATCGTCCCCGAGAAGTTTTTCATAGTTCTCCCTGAGGTGAGAGCCGCAGGAGGCGCAAAGCGTCAACACATAATCATAGTCGGCCGGGTCGATGGCCCTGAGGTTCTGGACGGCGACATCTTTTGCCGTTTCCGCCTCCCCCATCATCTGGGCGGGCAGGCCGCAGCAGGTCTGCTCCATAGGAAATTCGAGCTGGACGCCCTGGTCCCTGGTGAGCTTGATCAGCGCCAGCGCCTGCTCCGGATAGACGAAGTCCACCAGGCAGCCGCCGAAAACCGCCACCCGGTAGCGGGGGTTTTCGATCCTCGGGTTCACGCGGTCCCACATGTCGCGAAGCGGGACCCGCGCGATTTTGGGCAGGCTGCGGAAATTCTGTTCGCTCGAAAACAGGAGCGGGAGGTGTCTCAGATATTGCCCGTCCACCAGGGGCTTTTGCGCGAGCGCGGCCCTTCTCAGCATGAAGTGGAAGAGGCGGCGGTTCGAGAGCGCCCTCTTGAGCAGCAGGTTCCTGGCGGGCCGCTTGCCTTCCACGTCGAGCGTGGTCCGGTAAACCTCTTTTATCAGGTGCGGAAGATCGATCCCCGCGGGACACACCGATTTGCAGGCCTGGCAATTGAGGCAGTTCTTGACGATCGCGCGGGCATTTTCGCGGCCGTGGAAGAAGTAGGTCAAAATGAGCCCTATCGCCCCGATGTATACATGGCCGAGGTTGTGGCCGCCCACCAGCTTGTAGACCGGGCACACGTTCGCGCACGCGCCGCAGCGGATGCACCTGAGCGCCTGCGAGAAGACCGGGTCTGCCGCGAGCGCCAGCCTGCCGTTATCCAGGAAGACGATGTGCATCTCTTTTTTCGAGTCGGGCGCGGCTTTACATTCCGTGGGGCCGGTGATCCAGGTGACGTAGGTCGAAATCAACTGCCCGGTCGCGTTTCTCGGAAGCGCCCGCAGAATGCGCAGGGCGGACTTGAGGTCGGGAAGGAGTTTATCAACCCCCACCAGGGCCACGTGGATGCGTGGGAGCGTCGTTACGAGCCTGCCGTTTCCCTCGTTTGTCACCAATCCGATGGTCCCGGTCGCGGCGATGGCGAAGTTGGCCCCGCTGACCCCCATGTCGGCTTCGAGAAATGCCTGGCGAAGCTCGCGCCGCGCCACCTTGACCATTCCGTTGATGTCGTCCGGGTCCTGTTTTTGCCCGGTAACTTTGGTGAACAGCTCCGCCACTTCCCGCCGCGTAAGGTGGATTGCGGGCATGACCATGTGCGAGGGGCCTTCATGGCGAAGCTGGATGATCCATTCGCCGAGGTCGGTTTCCGTCACCTTGTAGCCTTCCCTTTCAAGATGGTCGTTAAGGAAGGTCTCCTCGGCCGTCATGGATTTGCCCTTGACGATCTTCTTCACGCCGCCGGCCTTGGCGATCGCGGCTATGCTGGAATTGGCCTCGTGCGCGGTCCGGGCGAAATGCACCTTGATTCCGGCCTGCTCGGCCCGCGCGGTGAATTCTTCCAGGAGCTTGTCCAGACGCGGTATGGCCTCGTCTTTGCCCTGGGCGATCTCGGATGCCAGGGACTCGAAATCGATCCCCGCAAAGGCATTTGCGCGGGAAGTGCGGTAGGCCGTCGCGAAATTATCCAGCGCGGTCCCCAGGAACTTGTTCCGCATGGCGGCTTTGAGGTCCCTGCGGTAGGTTTTCATGTCGGAAGGTGTGTGTATCATTTCTTCGCCTCCTCGAGGATCAGCAAGTGGAGTTCCCGCGGCCCGTGGACCCCGATGGTGAGCACCCGCTCGATGTCGGCGGTGCGGCTGGCCCCGCTGATAAAGGCGAGGTACCGGGGAGCGGACGCGAGGGCGAGGCTGAGTTGCTCCTCGATCGCCATGGCGTCCGGCACGATATTCGATGCGCGCAGCACCGCCACGTGCGTTTCGCTCAGCATGGTCGCGATCCGGAAATCCTCGGGGGTCGAGTCCATGACCAGGGTGGCCGTCTCGGCGATCCCCCACTCGACTGTCGTAAGTCCCACGGCGATCTGCCCGACATGCTCCCGGAGGTCCTGGGTGAGCAGCGTCAGGCCGTTTTCCTCGCAAAGCGCCTTTAATTGCTTGAGGTCTTTTCCGCCGATGCCGGGCGCCGCGATGCGTGATCCCCCCTGCTTTTTCGTGAGGTCCACCGCGTACTGGAAAGCACCGTGCATCGCATCCACTTCGGACACCACCATCTGCACGGCGGCGGCCTTTTCTTTTAGGAGTTTCAAATTATCAAGCTGTCCCATGGGTCTATTGCCTCCCCTATGAGAAGGAAACGGATACACAAAGAGCACGGTGAAGGAAGGAAGCGCCGGCGGGGTTTTTGCGTCGGGTCTCTTTGTGAGATTGTGAAATATTCCGTATAATTATAACGCCATAAGGATTTTCGTCAGGTTTCTTTTACGATTTGGGAGACGGCGCAAAAAATCCGCCGCCCCCAAAACGCCGCTCTCAGGGAAGCATCCATTTTAGCACATAGGCCTGGAGCATCGTGAGCACGCTTATGAAGAGCACCATCGCCATGCTGTGGCCAAGCGTGAACCGGAAGATGTTGCCCTCCTGGCCGACCAGTCCCGCCGCGGCTGTCGCAACGGAGATGGACTGCGGAGAGATCATTTTGCCGCAAACACCCCCCGAGGAGTTGGCGGCGACCATCAGGGCGGGATCGACGCCGATCTGGGTTGCCGTGGTCTTCTGGAGCGACCCGAAAAGGGCGTTCGACGAGGTGTCGGAACCGGTCAGAAACACGCCGAGCCATCCCAGTATGGGCGCAAAGAACGGGAACAGCACCCCGGTTGCCGCCAGGGCAAGGCCCATCGAGGAACTCATGCCCGAATAGTTCATGATGTAGGCAAGACCGAGGATCATCGCGATGGTCACGATCGGGTAGCGGAGCTGTTTGGCCGTCCTGACATAACAGGCAACGGCCTTGCCGGCCCCGTAGTTCGGGATGATCAGGACCGAGAAAAGGCCGGAGATAAGGATCGCCGTGCCGGCGGCCGAGCCGATGTTGAGGCTGTAGGTTGCCGCGTAGGGCGAGTTTTTGGCGACGATCGGGGCGGTCTTCACCACCAGGTTGTGCAGTGCGGGCCAACTGAAGCTGGCGCCGAGGGGACCGAGCAATGCCTTGACCGGCTCCAGGCCCCAGAGGAAAACCATCACGGCGAGGATGAAATAGGGGGTCCAGGCGCGAACGATCTGCCCGGAGCCGTACTGGCAGGTAACCGGACCGGTAGGTTTTTCATCCGCGAAGTGGAAAATTTTCGAGGGCTTCCATACCCTGAGGAAAAGGCCGAGACCGACAATGGTGACAATTGCGGAAAGAATGTCGGGAAGGTAGGGTCCCACAAAGTTGGAGACCGCAAACTGGGTGACGGCGAAACAGAGTCCCGCGACAATAAGCGCCGGAAGCACTTCGAGGGAGCGTTTGAACCCGCACATGGTGACGCTTAGCCAGATGGGGACGAGCATCGCCAGAAAGGGAAGCTGGCGCCCGACAATCTGGCTGATCTTCATCATGTCGAGATCGGTCACCTTGGCGGCAACGACGATGGGAATGCCGATGGCCCCGAACGCCACGGGGGCGGTATTGGCGATGAGGCAGATTCCCGCCGCGTACATCGGGTTGAATCCAAGGCCCACGAGCATTGCCGCGGTGATGGCGACCGGGGTGCCAAATCCCGCCGTGCCCTCGATAAAGGAGCCGAAGGCAAACGCGATAAAGAGCGCCTGGAGCCTGCGGTCATCGGTGATGCAGGCAAGTGAGTTGCGGATCTTGTCGAACTCGCCCGATTCCACGGTCATGTTGTAGACCCAGATGGTGTTGAGAATAATCCAGACGATCGGGAAGATGCCGAAGGCCGCGCCCATCAGGGTGGAATTGAGCGCCAGGCCCACCGGCATTCCCCAAACGAGTATCGCCAGAAGAACCGCCGAACCGGTCCCGAAAAGGGCCGCCCAGTGACCGGGCGAACGCCTGACCGCCAGCATATAAAAGAGGATGTATAGAGGGATGCCGGCTACAAGGGCTGACAGAGCCAAATTCCCCAGGGGGTTATAGACCTGAATCCAGTTCATTGCGGGTTTCTCCTTTCGGGTCGGGTTGGACTTGTGGACCTCTTTGCCTGTGAAATTAATCGGGACCGGTGCATCCTGTGGTTGCGCAAAAGGTATGTCTTTCCTCGCCTCCATTTTGTTATTAAACGAGTAACGGGCAGAACGGTCGAAGCGGAGCGATAGTAAAATGGTAGGACCAATTATGTGCAACCGTTTAGCCACCTTGTAACAAAGCGAAAGAGGCAAAGTCAAGCAAATTTTCCATTAATAATACCAATAATCCGCTTGACTTTTCGCACGATATTCCAGTAATATCGATAGACAAACCAAGAAGACGTGTGAGTTATACCACACATCGAGCGTATGGTATTACCAATACTTAAACCGCCCGCCGGCCCGCCTAGAAAGGGGTATGTATGACCGCCACCACTCTCGTTAAAAAATTCCAGGATATTGTCGGAAAGGACAACCTCTTTCAGGACGAGGCCGACCGGCACGCCTATTCCTACGATGCCGCCGTCCTGGAATCCGCCCTGCCCTCCCTTGTTGTGCGGCCCACATCGAGCGAGGCCCTCGGCCGCGTTGTCCGGGTGTGCAACGACGAGGCCCTTCCCCTCACGGTCCGTGGGGCGGGCACCAACCTCAGCGGCGGGACCATCCCGACGGCCGGCGGCGTGGTCGTTCTCACCAACGCGCTAAACAGGATCCTCGAAATAAATGAAGAAGACCTCTACGCCGTCGTCGAGCCCGGGGTGGTAACGGCCAGGTTCGCCGCCGAGGTCGAGGCCAAGGGGCTTTTCTATCCGCCGGACCCCGGCAGCCAGGCCGTCTCGACCCTTGGCGGAAACGTTGCCGAAAACGCCGGGGGCCTTCGCGGGCTGCGCTACGGCGTCACGCGGGACTACGTGATGGGCCTTGAATTCTTCGACGTTAACGGAGAGCTGGTAAAAGCGGGCGCCCGCACGGTAAAATGCGTCACGGGCTATAACCTCGGGGGGTTGCTCGTGGGCTCGGAAGGCACACTCGGGGTCTTTAACCGCATCATCTTGAAGCTCATCCCGATGCCCGCGGCAAAGAAGGCGATGATGGCGATATTTTCCGACGTCTCGAAGGCTTCCGAGACGGTTTCGGCGATCATTGCAAACCGCATCGTGCCCGTTACGCTCGAATTCATGGACAATTTCACAATCCGGGCGGTCGAGGACTTCAGCCATGTGGGGCTACCGGTGGACGCGGCCGCGCTTCTTTTGATCGAAGTGGACGGACATCCGGCCCAGGTCGAGGACGACGCCGCGAAGGTGGAGGAAATTTGCCGCCGGATGGGCGCCATGAAAATCCGGGTGGCCCAGAGCGCCGAGGAGCGCGACAAGATTTGGGAGGCCAGGCGGGCGGCCCTTTCCGCCCTGTCCAGGATAAAGCCGACAACGGTCCTCGAGGACGCGACCGTCCCCCGGAGCAAGGTCCCGGCGATGATCCGCGCAATCGAAGAAATTGCCGAAAGACTCAAGCTTACCATCGGCACCTTCGGCCACGCGGGAGACGGCAACCTCCATCCCACGATCCTTACCGACAAGCGCGACAAGCGGGAGTGGGCGCGGGTCGAGGAGGCGATCGACGCCATATTCGACAAGGCCCTGGCGCTCGGCGGGACCCTTTCCGGAGAGCACGGGATCGGCACGGCGAAGTCGCGCTTCATGGAAAAAGAGACCAGCCGGGCCACCATCCTCTATTCACGCCGCATCAAGGCGGCCCTGGACCCCAAGAACATCCTGAATCCGGGAAAGATCATAGGAGGCTGAGACCATGGACGACATGAAAAAGCTGGCGGCGCTCGTAAAGGAACTCGAAGACCAGCTCATGGTCTGCATGCGGTGCGGGCTGTGCCAGTCGGTGTGCCCGGTGTTCGCCGAAACGGGGCGGGAAGCCGACGTGGCGCGCGGAAAGCTCGCGTTGCTCGACGGCCTTATCCGGCAGATGTTCAAGGACCCCTCGGGCGTAAACGAAAGGCTCGCGCGCTGCCTCCTGTGCGGCTCGTGCTCCGCCAGTTGCCCGAGCGGCGTGAAGGTGCTCGAAATCTTTCTTCGCGCCCGCGCCATACTCGCCGGCTACATGGGGCTGCACCCCGCGAAAAAGATCCTCTTCCGGGGCATGCTCGCGCACCCGAGGCTCTTTGACGGCCTTGTCCAGTGGGGGGCGAGGCTCCAGGGAATTTTTGTAAAGCCCGCGGACGCGCTCCTCGGCACATCGTGCGGCAGGGTCTTTTCCCCGCTCGCCGAGCGGCATATTAAACCGCTCGCTCCCGTGCCCTTCCACAATATGGTAAAATCAATCGACACCGTGGGGCAATCGGGGCTGAAGGTGGGCTTCTTCGTGGGCTGCGTGGCCGACAAGGTTTTCCCCGGGGTCGCGGAGGCCGTTATCCGCAGCCTCGATCACAACAAGGCGGGCGTTTTCCTTCCGGATAACCAGGGCTGCTGCGGAATTCCGGCCCTTTCCTCGGGAGATCTCGAAAGTTTTCGAAAACTGGTGCGCCACAACCTCGACAGGTTCTCAAACGGCTCCTTCGACTACCTGGTGACGGCCTGCGCCACCTGCACCTCGACCATAAAGAAGCTCTGGCCCCTGTTTTCAAACGAATTTAATGAGAAAGATCAGGCCCGGATACGGGCGTTGGCCGATAAAACTATGGACATCAGCCAATTTCTGGTCGATAAAATGGGTGTCGCACCGGCGGTTTCGGCCGATGAGGACGGGAAGAAAATTCTGACCTACCACGACCCGTGCCATCTCAAGAAATCGCTCGGGGTGGGATCGCAGCCCCGCGCGCTCATCCGCGCGAACCCGGCCTATTCCTTCAAGGAAATGGCCGAAGCGGACAGGTGCTGCGGCTGCGGCGGAAGCTTTAATCTGCAGTACTACGAAATTTCCGCCTCGATTGGAAGGCGCAAGCGCGACTGCATCGCGCGGTCGGGGTGCGCGGTGGTGGCGACGAGCTGCCCCGCGTGCATGCTCCAGATAAGCGACATGCTTTCACAGGCCGGAGACCCGATCCTGGTGAAACACGCAATAGAAATCTACGCGGAGTCCTTAGACTGAGGCGGCCATGTTAAAACCCATCAAGCCCAAGCGCATTTCAGACCTGGTATTCGAGCAGATACGCGACCTCATCTTCAAAGGGCATCTCAAACCGGGCAACCAGTTGATGACCGAACGTGAACTGGCCGAAAGCCTCGGGGTGAGCCGCCCGACGGTGAGGGAGGCCATCAACAAGCTGGTGGCCCTCGGATTGCTCGAACACAGGCAGGGACAGGGGACTTTCGTAAACTCGCCCGCCGACAAGAACCCCCTGGCGGCCATCGTTGACGGCCACGACATCGGCCTGGTCGATCTCCTTGAAGTAAGGCTCGGCCTGGAATGCAACGCCGTAATGATGGCGGCGCGCAGGGCCACCGAAGAAGACATACAGGACCTCGAAAAAAGCCTCAAGGACATGATCGCCGAAATCCGCGAAGGCGGCCTCGGGAGCGGCGGCGACGTCACCTTTCACATGACCATAGCCTACGCGACCAAGAACATCGTCCAGATCCACATCATGAAGACCATGTACGACCTGCTCTTCTTCGGCATCAAGGAAAACCTCCAGCACCTCTACACGGATGCCGAAAATATCGCGAAGGTGATCGAGCAGCACCAGAATATCGTCAAAGGCATTCGCGACCGCGACCCGGACGCCGCCTACGAAGCGATGCGCCAGCACATCACCTTCGTCCTCGATTTTTTCAGGGGAATAAATATCTCCCAGTCCGCGGCGATCCTGAAAGATTCCGGCAAAGCGCCATTGGGCGAGTCGCTCAATTCGGCGGGAAATTAAGGGACGCAACGCCTGGGCGGGAGAGGATTTGAACCTCCGAAATCACCCGCAAACATAGACTGGGTAAGAGACGTTTTGAACCTGCACCGTTTCTGCACCACAAAGGCAAGGCGGTCACTTTCCTTGATGGCGAACGATTGTCATGTGGCTGGCAAGCCTTCGTCCAATCAGAATGCATGTCCCAGGATGGGGATGACTCCAGAAATCAAACCGGCCGATTGAACAGAAATGGTTTGACAGAAACAATCATGCGATCCAATTCGGCTTCGTTGTGTTTCAGAAGTTCATGTCCCCATACTCTGCGAGTGTTGTCGACACAATCCTGTGAAAGAGCTTTCCCGATATCCTCAAAATTCTTGCCGATGTTTTTCTTTAAATCTTCCGGTTCCGACAGCGCTCCGAGAACGAATACTCTATCAAGTAGTCCACTCGACATTTCTTTCACACAGTTCAAGCGTTTCTCGTGCTTCTGATCGAAATCAATAAGCAAAACAATTCTTCTTTCCGGGTATGCTTTCATTTCAAGAAGATGAACGTCCCTAAAGTTATCCACAACCTTTTTCCAACCACCAACAGGCGGTAGGATTTGAATGACCCTACCATTAAGGCTTGGATCGAGAACAAATCCGTTTGCAATCTGACGATTAGCATCGTCTTCCGGCAGCACAAGAATGTGCGGTTTATGCTTATTTGTGCTCATAATTCTACATCGCCACGAGTCAATGCATCTACGAGATCTCCTTTAACAGATAAATCACTGAGTAGTCGGACCAAAGTTGGCTCCAAGTGACTTTTTCTATCGAGCACAAAGGTGTTTTCATTGGAAAATTTCCTGATTGCTTCGGGATTATGAGATGTCGCTAAGAACTGGCCACTATTTTTAAATGAGCGTCGTAGCGATGTGACAAAATGTCCTACTTCTGACAAAGACAGATAGTTGTCAGGCTCGTCCCAGAAGCAAAACAGCGGGCCATAGAATTTATTGGCGGCAAGGACGACAGCGCAAATGAAAAAGCATTTCTCACCATCAGATAAATCTTTAAAAGAAACGCTCAGAGTCGCATTATTGTTTTGAAACCCAACGATCATGCTTTTAAAATCTTTGCCGACAAGGAGATTCTGAACAGATCCAAAGTCAGGCATAAGTTCTCTGAGATATTGATCGACTTGCGTGTAAGCTGCCGGATAGCGACTGAGCAAGCCGGAAAACCACTCCCCGAAGTTTGAACCATTTCGCTCTGGCTCTAGCGTTTCGCCGCCGGAGTCTCCAGTAATCAAACTTGGTATCGGGGCTAAGATGATAGTGTGAGCAAGCCATGTCTTGAAAGTATGAAGGGGGTCCTGCTCCGATTGCTCCTGAATCACCGGAAGGGCAACAAGGTGCCAATCCACCATAAACTGAGCCTCACGATTTTGCCGGCTGGTGTGGAGGGTGACTTGTGCTTCCTTTCTAGAATAAATTGCATCGCCTGCAACTGTCAGTTGCTCTTCAGAGACGCGAAGCTCTCGGAATCCCACTGGAAACTCCAGTGCAAGGACATATTTGAATAATTTGTTATCAAGTAATACTTCGGTTTCAAACCGGATCGGGACATCGGATCTTCCGCGAACGAAATCCTTGGGCACAACAAGCTCGCGAACCCTGTTTATGCCTCGACCGATTTTCTGCAGCACCTCCAGCGCATAAGCAATAGTTGATTTGCCTACACCATTCTTTCCAATCAAGAGAGCAGACGGCATCTCTTTAATGGACAACTCAAAATTCTCCAGGCACCTAAAATTGTGAACATATAGTCTCTGCAACATACAAAACGGGTCCTTTCGTCTTGACGGCTTCTCACGTAGCCGTAAATGCGGCTTAGCCTTGTTAGTCAACTCGGGAAAAAACGAGCACCCAAGGTTGAAGTTCATTGGCGCTACACGGCTTTATCGCGCAGCGGCCCTTGAAACGCCAAATTAGAGCGTGCACAACTGAGCCCATTTTGGATAACCGTCTCGACAAACTGGACAATCCGTTGTCATATCAGTGTGATGCCCGTGACCGTCAAATGATAGATGAGACGACTTCTTTTGTCCAGTCGCTTTACCTCACGAAATCCTACAAAAAAGTCTAAACCCTGGAGGGCTGGAGTGGAGAATGCGGAAACCGGAATGAGTGGCGGTTAGGTTTAGACCCACGGGTGACACGGACAACCCTTGTCCCTGCGAGTAGCGCGAGAGGAACACATGGTGGAAATTCAGTCAGTCCCGCTTGTCCTTCGGACCCATGCGCCAAGTTTAGACGCCCGGGCCGCCCACGGTATCTATCCCGCCCCTTTTATGCCGCCGCCCGGCATCGTTTCTCTTGACCACTTGCGGATCATGCCGGCCTCATCTTCCGGAATGCCGAGAGAGAGCAGAAATTCGTGATGGGCCTCGGGCGCCCGCTGTTCAAATTCGGCATGCCAGCGTTCCATGGCTTTTTCATCCATTCCCGCGGCCCGCAGCATCTCGACCCACATCTCCTTGTCTACTTTGGGCCGGTCTCCTTCCGAAGCCATGCCTTTGAGCATGATCGAGAGCAGTCCCTGCTTGGCTTTGAGGTCGAGGATCTCCTCTCCGATCTCCTTTAGCCGCCTTTCGAGAAGGGCCGTGCAGGGACCATCCATCGAGCGGATGATCTTGCCGATGTCGTCGAGGGAAAGACCTGTCCCGCGAAGATTGCAGATCCGCTCCAACCGCTCGACATCCCCTTCCGTATAGACGCGGTATCCCGATGATGTCCGGCCGGAGGACGGCAAAAGTCCGATCCGGTCGTAGTAGAGCAGCGTGCCGCGCGACAGCCCGAAGGAGCGTGCAATTATGGAAATGGTATATGTTTTCATGCCCAATGGGGTATCTGGGCGGTGGCCCGCCGGCCACCGCCTTCTCCTTCTATTTGCTTTTCGACCGGATGCCCTCGATCTCCTCGGATGAGAGTCCGAGCCATTCCAGAAAACTCCGGTGCGCCTCCGGATGGCGCGCCTCGAATACGCGGTGCCACTTCATCATCGTAGCATCATCCAGGCCTATCTCACGGAACATGGCCACCCATTTTTCGACATCCACCTGTTTTTGCATCGTCTTGCCTCCTGTTCGTGATTTGGGTTGAGTGCGTGTCACGGCCATGACGATGCGAAAGATAAACCGTGCATCTATAGACGGGTCAAGAACAAAGACGGACAAAATATCAGGTTTTTTATTCGACCGCTACGCCGTCGGGCGCCCTGCATTCACTTGCGGGTTACAGGGAGGACCCGCCAAACTCGCGCCTGTTTCTCGTTTTCTCGTTCCCTCGCTCTGCGTGGGAACGGGGGGAGGATGAGGTCTTTTCCGGCCCGGATCGGACGCCGAGCAGTTTATCTCCACTCGGTTCCGCACTTCCAGCACTGATCGAACTGCCCCTCCAGTTCTTCACCGCATTTCGGACATCGCCAGGCCTCCCGCTCGGTCACTGCCTCATTTTCCGCCTCCGCCAAAATCCGCCGCGCTTCCGCCAGTCGGCAATCATCGAGTATCCAAAGCTCCAGCCATGCCTCATTGACGGGTATCCCGCCAGCCGCGCTTCTTCGGTATTCTCCCTGCACAACGCATTCGATCCCGTGGATTTCAAGGACATTCTTCAAGTGATAGAACATCAACGGGTCCAGAGAGCTACACACCTTACGCATGGGCCGACCTTGTGTCCGGGTTTATCGATTTATGGCCTTATCTCGATGGGTGTGCCGTCAGGCACTCCCAGCCAGAGTTCTTCGATCTCCCGGTTGGTAACGGCGATGCAACCGGCAGTCCAGTCGACCAGACCGTGCAATTTGCCAATCCATCTTAGGCCGTTGCGGATCCCGTGAATCATTATAGCTCCACCCGGATCAATACCGCGGCTTCGAGCAATTTCAATATCCCGTGGATTCGGGTAAGAGATATGCAAGGAACGATGGAAAGCACTGTCGGTTTTGTGGAAGTCGATGCGATACAATCCCTCGGGCGTCCGGCCATCACCCTCACGCTCTTTATGTCCAACCGGATTGCGCCCCAAAGCGACTCGATAAGCCTTCACGGGTTTACCACGTTGAAGGAGAACAAGGTGGCGTTCCGATTTTGTAACCAGCACCATATCGGCTCGCGTGCCATTGGGCAGTTCAGGGCTCGGAAGATTTGCCCAGACAAGAAAGATGGCGATTATACAGACGAGGGCAGCCAGCACCTTCGTCTTCAAATTTTTTCTCCCACCTGATGCGCGGCTCTGAAGATTTTTCATCTTTTACTCTTCCGGAGGCGGCCCTCCCGCTTCGAGCGGGACACCATCGGGTACCCCGCATTCACCCGCAGGTTACAGGGAGGACCAGCTAACTTGCGCCTGTTTCTCGTTCCCGCGCTCGGCGTGGCAACGAGGAAAGGTTATCCGGGCCGTCCGGCACATGACATCACTCCAATTCCAACCGGCTGATATCGATGCCGTATTTTTTGAGGCGATGCCATACCGTGACGCGGTTCACTCCGAGCAGGCGCGCCGCTTGGGTTTGGTTGCCCCCGCACTGGATCAGGGCTTCCAGGAGGGCCGTTTTCTCGGACGGGGTGGATTTTTTTGCGCGGGGCTTCAAATTTCCAGGTTCCGGCGCGGATGGATTCAGCAGTTTGACCGGAAGATGCTCCGGCAGGATGAGGCCTTTTTCCGCGAGGACGAAGGCGTACTCCAGAACGCCCCGGAGTTCCCTGACGTTTCCCGGCCAGTGATGATTCATGAAGCGCCCCATCGTCTCGGGGCTCGGACCCGAAATGTCCTTGCCGCTCTTTTGGCGCAGGCGCCGGATGAAATGGTCCGCGAGAAGCGGTATGTCGTCCGGGCGTTCTCTTAGCGGCGGGAGATGGATGGGGACGGTATTTATGCGAAAATAGAAATCCTCCCGGAATTTCCCCTGTGATATCAATTGCTCCAGGTCCCGATTGGTCGCGGTGATGATCCGAACGTCCGCCTTGATGGACTGCTGATCGCCCACGCGCTCGAATTCCTTCGTCTCGAGAACCCGAAGGAGCTTCACCTGGATCGACAGCGGGATGTCCCCGATTTCGTCAAGAAAGATATCGCCGCCGCCGGCCGCCTCGAATCGACCCTTCCGGTGCATATAGGCCCCGGTGAAAGCCCCTTTTACATGCCCGAAAAGCTCGCTTTCGAGGAGCGCTTCATTTAACGCGGCGCAATTAAGTTGGATATAAGGACCGCACCGGCGCCTCCCCAGATCGTGGATCGCCCGCGCTACCAAATCCTTTCCCGTGCCCGTCTCGCCGTGAATGATCACGGGGGCCTCGCTCTGGGCCGCTTTCCCGATGATTGCAAAGACCCTCCGCATGGCCTGTGATCCGCCGACCAAGCCATGAAAGGTGGTGTCGATGTCGAGAAGCTTCGAGAGCTGCTCGATTCTTTCGTCGCGTTCCTCGATTTCGGACAGGTCGGTGACCGTTTCGACCGCTCCCAGCAATGTGCCGTCGGCACTCTTCAACAGCGAGGCGTTTTTGAGCACGTGGACATACGAGCCGTCCTTTCGCATGAGCAGGCACGATTTCTTATGAGCCTGTCCGGCCTCGAAAAGCTCGCACCAGTGCCCCCGCCCCCCCGCGCGGACTCTTTCGCAGGCGTCACAGTGAAAAATGGAGCAGGAGCGGCCCATCAGCTCATCGCGCGAGTATCCCGTGATCTCCTCCATGGCGCGGTTGACCATGACAATGGTCCCGTCGGGCGAAACAATCGTGACCCCATCGTTCATCGTGTTGACGATCTCTTTGAGATACCGGTTCATGTCCGGCTCTTTCATGTCTCCTCCGCGGTATACGTTTAAATGTTGTTTAAACGTTTAAATACCCCAAGACCCGCCTTTTGACAACATCTCCCCTTTCAGAATATGCAACACATTTAAATAACACATAAAAATTATCTAAAGACCGATGGCGCGGCTTTTGCTCTTAGGAACAATCAACAATACACTTAGCTGAATACGGCGGAAATTCTCATGGACTCGGACCAAAAACTCGACCTTTGCGGCACCATCGGACTTTGTTGCCTGCTACAGTCCAAATCGACTCTTGCCGCCATGAGGCCGGGGGAAGTCCTCGAGATTAACCTCCGCGATTCGGAAACCGTCAAGGACCTCATGATAATCCTGGAGCGTTCGGGAGATATCATCCTGGACAGACAGGTCGGGGGCGACCTCCACAGGCTGTGGGTCCGCAAAGGGCCGACCGGGCTGCTCCAGGGGAGAAAGGAAGAAGAAATGTCTAGTGTGGATCTTAAGTCGATCACGGTTGCATGTTCAGTCGATGCGCGCGGGTGCGCCTGTCCGGGACCGCTCCTCGAAGCAAAGAAGGGGATCGGCAAGGTCAGGGTCGGGGAAGTGCTGGAAGTGCTCTCGAATGATTCGGGCACGAAAAACGATCTTCCCATCTGGGCAAAGAAGGTCGGACACGAGTACCTCGGACACGTCAGCATGGACGGCTACGACAAGTTGTTCATCGCGAGGAAGAAATAAACGGAAATGGGGGCGTTCGATGGGACCCCGGCATGAAGCGGGAAAAATCCTGATCCTGGCAACCGAAAGCTGTGCCTACCCCGGAGCCAATGCCGTCGGACAGGCGCATTCGAGCTATCCGGCAAACACCTATATCCTGAGGGTAAGGGCGCCGGTCCTTTTTCCGGAGCGCTTCTACGTGGACTGCTTTCACAAGGGCATCTGGGGAATCATCATAATGTCCTGCGGTGTCGAATGCCCCTATGAAGGCGCATATGGAGCCCTGGCCCGCAGAGTGGACCGGGTGTTCGAGATGATGAGGGGCCGTGGGTTCGATCCCCGGAGGCTCAGGCTGACATCCATCTGTACGGTGTGCTCGAGGGCTTTTCTCAAAGAGGTTCAGCAGATGAATCAACTCATCGAGGAACTCGGACCTCCCGGCATGGGCCGGACGGAACGGCGGACGGCAAGAGCGGGTTGAGCGTCATGAATGAGAAAAAAATAAACTCGGTGAAGTCTTTCCGGTACGACGCGCTTGTGCTCGGGGGCGGCATTGCGGGGTTGCAGTCGGCGCTCGACCTTGCCGACCAGGGCTTCAAAGTGGCGGTCGTGGAAAAAGATGCCACCATCGGCGGCAAGATGATTCGCCTTTCGAAAGTCTTTCCCACGCTCGATTGCTCGAGTTGCATCACGACCCCCAAGATGGCCGCCGCGGCCCACCATGACAACATTACCCTGTTCACCTTCTGCGAACTGGACTCATTGGAAAAGGACGCGGAAAAAGGGTTTCGGGCGCATATCAGGCAAAAACCCCGCTACGTGGACCCGGGCAAATGCATCGGGTGCCGGCAATGCGAGTATGCCTGCCCCATCTATCTGCCCGACCCGGAACAGGGCGGGTTTTCGGCCCGCAAGGCCATCTATGTGCCCTTCTCCAACGCCATCCCGCAAATTGCCCTCCGCGACGCGGAAAACTGCCTCCTCTGCGGAAAATGCGAAAAGGTCTGTCCCACACGGGCCGTAGACTTTTTCCAGGAACCTGAGGACATCCTCATCGAGTCGAAAACGGCCATCCTGGCGACCGGCTTCGAAATGATTCCTCTCGCGGACAAGCGGCAGTACGGTTCGGGCAGTATCCCCAACGTTATCACGGCCCTCCAGATGGAGCGCCTCCTTGCCCCCCACGGGCCGTACAATCGAGTGCTGCGGCCCTCGGACGGCATGGAGCCCGACTCCATAGCCTTCGTGCAGTGCGCCGCATCGAGGGACAAAAGCCAGGGCGTATCCTACTGTTCGCGTGTTTGCTGCATGTACGCCATAAAACAGGCAATGCTCCTTTCCGGGTCTCTCCCGCTGGCCGACATAACCGTTTACTACATGGATATTCGAGCGTTCGGCAAGGGCTACGAGCAGTTTTATCAGAATGCGTCTGCCATGGGGATTCAGTTCGTAAAGGGGAAAGTGGCCGCGCTGGACGCAGGCGGCGACGGCAAAGTGAAGCTGCGCTACGAATCCCAGGAGCTGGACGGCGGGGTACAACAGGTCGAGCACGATCTCGTGGTGCTGTCCCTGGGCTTGCTCCCGGGTTGGAACCCCGACGGCCGCTGCGCCGTCTCGACGGCCTCGGACGGTTTCATAAGCACCATCCTGCCCAAAACGGCGCCCACGATCACCGATATGGAGGGGGTCTTCGTGGCCGGCGCCGCTTCCGCGCCGAAGGACATCGTCGACACGATAGTCGAGGCGGGGGCCGCGGCCATGGAGGCTTCGAAATACCTCATCAGCCGGGCAAACGGGAACGGAGCGGGGAGATGACCATGAAGAGCGGAGCCGAGAGCAAATCCCCCTCTCAGTCGAAGGTCGGCGTCTATATTTGCCATTGTGGAGGAAATATCTCGGACCACGTGGATGTAAACGCCGTTTGCGAGGGCGCGGCAAAAATGGAAGGGGTGCGCGCCGCCCGGACGAACATGTTCATGTGTTCCGATCCCGGTCAGGAAATGATCATCGAGGACCTGAACAGCGGGGCGGTGGATCGGGTCGTGGTGGCATCCTGCGCCCCCAGCCTCCACGAGGCCACATTCCGCAATGCCCTTTCCAGGGCCGGGGCCAATCCATATCTCTACGAGCACGCCAATATTCGGGAACAGGTAAGCTGGGTCCACCACGGGGAGGCGGCCACCGAAAAAACGATGCGGCTGATCGCGGCGGCGGTCGCCAAGGCCCGGCGTCTCAAACCGCTCGATCCCATAAGGGTCGAGGCCCGAGGTCATGCCACCGTTATCGGGGGCGGCATTGCGGGCCTCAAGGCCGCAAAGGACCTGGCGGAGCGCGGAATCGAGGTCATGCTCGTCGAAAAATCGCCCTTCCTCGGCGGCCGCACCGCCGCGCTGGACACCCTCGCGCCCACGGGCGAGAAAGCCTCCGATCTCCTGACCGGTCTGGCGGGCGAGGTCTTGCGCCATCCATCCATCACGGTCCACTGCCGCGCGCGGATTGACGGTTTTGAGGGTTTCATCGGCAACTTCAAGCTTCGCGTGAAAAAGGAACCCCTCGATTCCAAGGTGGATGCCGGGCTGGCGGGTGCAATTCCACAGCCGTCCGCGGGCAGCGGCGGGTTCGTTCCTTTCCGTGGAGTTCTGCCCGGGGAAACCACCGGCGCGGCAGCGGAGTTTACCGTCGAAACGGGCGTGATAATCATCGCCACGGGGTTCACGCCGTACCGTCCCAAGTTCGGAGAATACGGGTTCGGAGAATTCGAGGAGGTGGTGACACTCCCCCAGTTTATCAGGATCCTTGCGGAAACCGGTTCCGAAGACGGCCGCCTCCGATTCAACGGGAAATTCATTAGAAATATCGCAATGGTTCATTGTGTCGGCAGCAGGCACATCCCCGGGATACACGAACCGGACGAGCGCGGTAACTTCAACGAATACTGCTCGAGGACCTGCTGTGGCGCCACACTCCACGCGGCGCAGCAGGTGCGTGAAAGATTCCCGGGGACCCACGTTTTCGAATTCTACCGCGATATTCGCGCTTACGGCCGTTTCCAGGAAGACCTCTATTCAAAGGCGGCGCGGGACAAGGTCGTTTTCCTGCGCTTCGAGCCGGACAGCCCTCCGGTGGTTGCCAAAAACCTCCGGCACGATCTCTCTCCTCTAACCGTGAGAGTCAAGGACACCCTGACCTTCGGGGAGGAGATCGAGACCCCGGCGGACCTGGTCGTGCTCGCGGTGGGCATGGAACCGGCCGATGTCTCCGATCTGGTCGAAATGATGAAGCTTCCGGTTGGGACTGACAGGTTCCTACTGGAAGTCCACCCAAAGCTGCGCCCGGTCGAACTCTCCGTTGCCGGGATCGTGCTTGCCGGGACCTGCCAGGCGCCCATGGACGCGGGGGAGGCATCGGCGGCGGCATCGGCGGCGGCCGTAAAGGCATCGGCCATTCTTGCCCGTGGATACGTGGAACTCGATCCCTTCATAGCGGAAGTGGACCTGGAAAGATGCAACGGAACGGGGGCTTGCGTCGAGGCGTGTTTGCGGGAAGGCGCGCTGAGCCTCACCGAACTTGACGTAAACGGGGAAAAGGTCCTCAGGGCGCATGTGAATCCGGTTCTGTGCACCGGCTGCGGGGCCTGCGTTGCGGTCTGCCCGGAAAATGCCATCGATATCAGGGGCTGGACCCTCGATCAATACGAGGCCATGGTTGACGCCATTGTGGCCGGCGAGGACGCCGCGTGATCCTACCAACGCGCGATGGGACGTTGAAAATGAATGAGACGTGCGACGGCAAACAGGCCAATAAAGAATTGCTCAAGCGTCTGCGTGAGACCCGAAAGCAGTCTATCGAGGCGCTCTCCCGGAAGATGAAAGAGCAGAAGAAAATAATCGAAAAAATAAAAGAACAGCTCGCGGAAGGTCCCAAGACCGTCCCTGAAATGGCGTCGGCGCTCGCACTGCCTTCTTCGGAGATCATGTGGTATGTGGCGGCCCTGAAAAAATACGGCGAAGTCGCCGAAGGGGAAAAGGACGGAGGCTATTTCCGCTATGAGCCGGCGGGGAGCGGCGCTCCCCGAGATAGTTTTCATCCGGAAACCCCCGGCCGATGAAAGTATTCATGGGAGCGATGGTTTGAAGTCCCCCTTTTGTAAAGGGGGATTTAGGGGGATTTAGGGGGATTTAGGGGGATTTTGCAGTGAGATCAATATGCTAGCCAATCAAATCCCCCCCTGCCCCCCTTTAGAAAAGAGGGGAGAATCCTTCCATCTCCCGGCTGGATCGGGGTTTTCGGATGAAGACAAGATAGCGGTCGGAAAGGGTGAAAATGGGCCTCGTCGATCCTGAATTTTCTGAAAAGCTCGAGCGCTTCGGCGTTAGCTCGACATTCGAGTGTTTCAATTGCGGTTCGTGCGTCGCGGTTTGCCCGCTGATCCACGAGCATTTCCCGCGAAAGATGATCCGCTACGCCCAGGTGGGGGCGAAAGACAAGATCCTCCGCGATGCCAAAGAGCTCTGGCGCTGCCTCCACTGCGGCTTGTGCACCCATACCTGTCCCAGGGGGGCCGATCCCGGCGAGCTTATCCTCGGGTTGAGGCGGTTCGCCCTCGACCACTGGAGGAGGTGGCCCAATGTATGATCCAAAGGATATCATCGAACTCATCGCCGCCAATATGCGGAAGACGCGAAACCCGTTCGGCGTTTCAAATTCGCTGATCAACACCTGGTGGAAGGATGTTCCTTCCAGCCGGCGGGGCGATGCGATGCTCTTTACCGGGCTCATGTACCAGTCGATCCCTTATATCGAAAAGACAACGGCTCTGCTTGCCCGCTATGAGGACACATCCCTTGCGCGCTACGTTCGATACGGCGGGATGGCGCCCGCTTTCCTCACGAGTCTCGGGTTCAGGTTCCTGGCTTCGAGAAAGGAAAAAAGGAAATTCAACGGCATCCTGTCTTCCGTACATGAGGTCCTCACGAAATCGCAAGTAGATTTTTTCTACCGTCCGGAGCTGGACTTCTACAGCGGCATTCTCCTCCACGACCTCGGTGACTCGGAAGGGTTCGCGCGGCAAGCCGCCTTTGTCGCCAAAACTTTGAAAGAGAGCGGCGTGAGGAAGCTCATAACCGTCGATCCTCACACCACCTACGCGATGAAGGTCCTTTACCCGAAAGTTACCGGGGAAAGCTTCGAGGTGAGCACCTGGTTCGAGCTCGCCGACATCAGGGACCAAAACGTATCCGGGCGGGTAACTCTCCACGACCCCTGTTTTTATGGAAGGTATCTCGGGCTCTCGGACATCCCGTACAGAATTTTCGAAAAGCTGGGAATCGACTGCGCGCGCCAAAAAAATTCCGGTGAATTCACAAATTGCTGCGGCGGCCCGGCTGAGTCCGTATCACCAAGGCTTACCGGCGAAGTGCTTGGAAGAAGGGTCGAGGAACTCAACTCGGCCGGCGCGCCCGTCATCGCCATGTGCCCGATCTGCTTGGGAAACCTTCTTCGCGCCGGTGTGCCGGCCGAGGATTTTTCGACCTTTGTCGCGAGATACGTCTAGGTTTTTCCCCCTGCCGGGGCGCACTGCCGGCCCCAGCGTATTTTTGGTCCCCACCAACCCGTCAAATTGAAAAGGAGATCACTCGATGGCCGAAAAGGAAAAAATCGTCTACATCGTGACCCACGCGGGCGAAGACCCGGAGAGGGCAACCCTTCCGTTCATGCTCGCCACGGCGGCCCAAACCATGGACGTCGAAGCGGTTGTGGCGCTCCAGGGCACGGCGGTGTTTCTGGCGAAGAAAGGCTATCTCGACCATGTTCACGGGGCGGGACTTCCGGCGCTGAAAGACCTGGTGCAGACGTTTCTCAGTGAAAACGGGAAGCTGATAGTATGCATACCCTGCATCCGCGAGCGCAAAATCGCTGAGTCGGACCTGATCGAGGGGGCAAAACCGGGGGCCGCCGCCGCCCTGACCCAGGAAATTTTGAGCGCCACTTCCACGCTGGTTTATTGAAATTATCCATTTGGCCTCTCAGCATTCGGGGGCCGGCAAACACGGGCTGTTGCCCAAGTCAATTGCGGTAAAACCGTGATGCGCTCATGGTTGCGCCCGGGACACGGGGACCGATAGGGGTAGGGACAGCGCATTGGATTGCGCCGCCCCTCCCTCCGAACCGGACTGGCGGATCTCCCGCATCCGGCTCCCCGGTTGGTGGTTTTACCTCATTTGGCGTGTGGCAAAATGAGTTTTGCCCGCGTCCAGTCGGGCCGAATGCCGGACTCGTCGTCATCCTCGGCGATTAACCGTTCCAGTTCATCATCCGATAGGGCGTCAACCTTGCTTAAATCGGTGCGGCTTTCCGCGCGTTTCGCTTTAAGCTCCGCCGCTTTGTAGCTCTTGATATTTTTGTCTTTCTTCATGGCCCGCCCTCCGAAAGGAAATAACCCTGACAGCCTCGCTTCGGGTGGTGTAAACGACGCTCACGCAGCGCCCTTCCAACAACCCTATAGCAAGGAATCTATCTTCCGCACCGTGGGCCGAGGGAACCACCACATGCGGAGCCTCGAAAACAACCCCGACATCGAGGAAATCGAGGCCATGCTTTTCGAGATTCGAGTCAGGTAGGGTGGGCACGGCTTGATTGTGCCCACCTTTTTTATCGGGCCGATGCTATTGGTGGGCACGATAAAGCCGTGCCCACCCTGACTCACATCACCGCGACATTAGCGCGAACACACCCCAGCCCAGGTATTCACGGGTGTACGTGGCGTAGCGTTCGGGCGCCGAGGTCAGTTCGGCTCGAACATCTTTCGCGAAGTCATCGTCGGGATTCGTTTCGAGCCATCGGCGCATCGTGAGCCACTTGGCTGCCTCGTACCTGTCCCAGCTGTCTTGGTCTGCCAGAACCATTTCCACGACGTCGTAGTCGAGGTTGCCGAAAGACGCGAGAAGTTCTGGAAGCAAGAGAAAGTCTGAGATGGAACCGGCGCGGCATCCCTTGGCGACCTCTTCTGTCGGCGGCAATTGCAGCCAGTATGGCTCGCCGATGAGGATGATCCCTCCCGTGCGGAGACTTTTAGCCAGAAGCTCGATGGCGCCGACGACTCCCCCACCGATCCAAGTGGCGCCGACACAGGCTGCCACACCGACCTTTTCGTCGGCGACGTAGCCGGCAGCGTCTCCGTGGATGAACTCGACCCGATCGGCGACGCCTAGTTCGTCAGCGCGGAGTTTCGCTTGTTCGGTGAACAACCGGCTCATGTCGATACCAGCGCCGCTGATTCCGTAATCGCGTGCCCAGGTACACAGCATCTCGCCCGAACCGCTGCCGAGGTCGAGCACACGAGTCCCCGGTTCCAAACGCAACGCCGTGCCGAGAGTGGCGAGCTTTTCTGGTGTGAATGGATTATGGATGCGATGAGCACTTTCGGTAATGTTGAATATCCGTGGAATGTCCACTGCGGAAACTCCTTTGTATGCATGGCATTGCGCCTCGGTTCCGCTGGAATGGGGCGCGGTGCGAAAGGCTTCGGTGACGAGCCGGGTAGGGTGGGCACGGCTTAATTGTGCCCACCTTTTTTATCGGGCCGATGCTATTGATGGGCACGATAAAGCCGTGCCCCCCCTGATATGGATGACGGATGCAAGCTAATTTTATCTGTCCCTTGTGGTTTTGTTAGCCTCCACCACGCAGCCAACGGAGCGTAGGGGCGCCGGGCTCGCGTAGGGCCAACGGGTAGCACGGACAACTCGTTGTCCGTGCGCGTAGCGCAAGAGGAACAGGCCGAATGTTCGATTAGCTCCACCCATTATTGTATCCTCTTGTCCTTCGGACCCAGGCAAGCAAGTTGCCTGGGCCACCCGCCGTGTAGGGTGGGCACGCAAGAGCTGTGCCCACCCACATGGCTCTCTCGTAAGCCTCTTGCGAAGCGCACGGATAACATTATCCGTGCCACCCGCGATGTGTTGTCTTCGATTTTCGCATCTGCCGTCGAAGGATTCAAACAAATAAAAAGAACCAATGGCTTCGTCTCATCCCAAACACGCCGGAGTTCATAGCGGTATTTACTACATTGGGAAATTACAGCGGATGTTTTCATGTAAGCTCAGTATCCATCTTCCTTTTCAATGCTTTTGCCTTTGCTGATGCCTCTGAAGCTTGATCGTAAATTGATTTCTTCCACGACTCTGGCATGTCCTGAAAACCAAAATCTATCATGGCACCGAATATCTTAGGCTTCAGATGGGTATCGAACATGATGTGGCAAGTTGGACAGAGCATCAACAGGTTGTTTTCCGCCTTTTGCCCCTCGGCCAGTATATGGGCTTTCTGCCTTACTCCTACATGATGGCCGCACATCTCACATATTCCAGCCGATTTCATATTCTCAGGCAGTCCTTTTTTAAGCCGAACAAGTTATTGATACTCTTCTTCTGGGTAAGCCCAGAGCTTTAATTCACTCAATGGTGGAAACTCGACCGGAAGAAGCCGTAAGTCGAATGGCATGTCTACTTCACCAGCCTGTGACAGCTCCATATCCATGTGTCCGTGCTCTTCACAATGGTGAGCCACGATCTTCATGTACCGTCTCAACAGGAGAACTGGGGGAAATATCCCCTTGCTCTGCATCCACAAGAGCATGTCGCGTCCCTGTTTAGAGCTATTGCATTTCCGACAGGCCCAGATGAGATTATCCGATTCGTCAGATCCGCCTTTTATTCGGGGAATGAGATGATCTACCGCCAGATTCAACCTGCTTCCGCAGTAAAAGCACGCTTGAGAAACGATCATTTTAAGACGCTCATCATCGTAGAGTGATCGCATCGACATTTTACCGGAAACAAAACCGTGATAAAGCTTGTTCCTTATTATGTGGTGAATCGTCTTGTATTTTGAGACTCCATCCTGCAATGCTGAATGAGCACGTGCAAGGTTCGCATACGACCACGCAATATGTTGCCTTACTGTATTGATTTTGGGTGGCATGTATGGCCTTCCATCCCAGCTATTAACTGATTTCTGACGGGTGGCCCGGATACTCGTTATCCGGGTCCGAAGGACAAGAGGCCAACCGAAAACCCTGCCTAAGCTCAATACATCTTCGGACCTCTTGGGATCCGCGCCCGGATAGCAACTATCCGGGCCACCCGTCGGAAAGGTTTCGGAGATTGAAAAGGATCAGTTGATATCTCTGCTGGAGATCTTGGCCAAGTATTGTGCCTGAAGTGGTCAATTTTTTTCTTTTGCCGCCTTTAGTCGAACAATAGCCTCATCAAGTGTGATACCGCTCAGCCATTGTTCACGCTCTTTTGTATAATCGCCCTGACCTGTCGAGAATTGATTGAGAAACCGAAGGGTATCAACAACCCCCATTCTTTGAAATAGGATTTCGGTAGCTCGACGGCTGATTTCGGATATGGGTTTTGCTTCTATGTTCATCTGTCCAACTCCATCACCAGTTCCACGGGCGAGACCACTTTGGTGTCGAGTCCGGTTAAGCCCCCGGCCTTCCTCAGGAGCCTATCATCACAGGTGCAAAAGTAATCAGCCTTTGCAACGGACGCAGATGCCAAGTGCAGGGAATCCAAGGGTTTCAGGCCTTCTGCGCCAAGCTTTAGAGCGAGTGCTTCAATTGTCATTGTGATCTCTATCAGCTCACTTGCCAGTTTAAGGACTGCCAGCGCATTATCCTTGCGCGCCTCGCCGGGAATAAGGTCAATCTCGAACCTCAAAGCGTCCGAAGAGAGAAGCCTAACCGCGCCGGATTCACACATTGCGAGTACAACGAGTACCGCTTCCGCTTCGACCGCTATCCTCGGCTGTGATCTGTCATCGAACGGACGTTGAAGACAACAACAATCAAGATAGACTCTCATTAAAGCGTTGCCAATTCCAAGTTATCGATCTCAAAACAAAATTTTTCTCAGATTTCACGAATTCCGAATTTCGTCTTACGATTAGACTCATTTTTCATCATAGCGTGACGACGTGTAGCTGTCTACAAAGGATGTGCGGCCAAACCGGTGGAAATTTTTGACGCCGAAAGTGCAAGGCGTTACGAACCAAAGTCCAACTTCATCACCTTTATTTACCCGCTCAGGACCGGCCCGCGCCGCGCCGCTCTCGCCCTCCCGGTTCAACTCTCCTTCCGCCCGACGGCCACCATCCGGCAGCTCATGAACCCGTAATCGCCGGGGGTCCCGTGCGACGAAAAATCCTTGATTATTCTGACTTCCCCAAACCCCGCCAGATCGAGCATTCGCGCGATCTCGCTCGATTCATAGACGCGGATCGAATAGGTGCGGTCGCGGATAAGGCCCGCTCCCTTGCTCAGGACCAGCTCGCGCACGAAAACCGTATTCTCCCGCATTGCGCGCCGGCGGCACACCACGATGCCGGCTTCGCCTTCGTGCCAGGCTTCGGGGGTAAAGCGTTCCCTGACCGCTTCCGCGTCGGCTATGTCCAAAAGGAGACGGCCGCTCGGCGCGAGCACCCTGCGGCATTCGGCAAGGATGCGCATGTCGGTTTCGGGGTCGTGATGGTATCCAAGGGAGTTGCCCAGGATGAGCGCATGGTCGATGCCGCCCGAGCGCAGGCCGGTGTTCGCGGCGTCCGCCCGGATGATGGCGATGGGACGCCCTTCATCGAGCGCCCGTGCCCGCGCGTGGGCAAGCAGGTATTCGGAATAGTCGAGTAAAATGCACTTTTTAAACCCGCGCGCATAAAGCTCGAGGCTGTGGCGCCCGTGGCCCCCGCAAAGGTCGAGAATCCTGTCGCCCGGGTCCATGGGGACCAGTTCGCAAATGAGGTCGACCTCCCGGCGCGTGATCTCGTCGTTTCCCACCGAGCGGGCGTCGGTCAGCAGGTAAACTTCGTCGAACATGGTTTTCCACCACTCGGGGTCCGCCTGAATGTTCATGGCCCCCCCAAACCGGCCCCGAAATCGAAGAGCCCGTCCGAGGCGATGATCGCCGGAGCGCCGCCCCAGGGCTGCATGCGGGCGATTTCGAGCTCTTCTTCCTCGATTTTTACGATGCTGTCGAGTTCGCCGGAAAGCCACATCTTTTCGAGCGTGAGGCATTCGGCCCAAAGCGCCGCGCCGTACCGGCCAAGCGCATCCATCTGCCCCGTTGTGATCACGCGGGGGCGTAGCGCGATTTTGATCGGCCCGAGCAGGTAGGTAAAACGCTGGTCGACGGCCATTTTGCGCTGCTTGCCGAGCACATCGAGCAATGCTCCGTAGTCCATCGCGCACACCGCGTCGTTTATGCGGTCGACGGCCTCGCGAACACCCATGTCCGAGCGCAGGACGCCGAGCGGCTGGACCCCTCCCCCGCTCCCGACGTTTGTGGGCACCCCGCCGTAGCGGCCGAGAAATCCGAACAGGCCATCCGGCCCCAGGAGGCAGCGAAAGTCGGTCTGAACGGTTTCCAGGCGGACCCGCCCGCCCTCTTCGTCCAGTGTCGGAATCCGTTCCGCCCACCGCGCGAGGGGGATTTTTTCCTGGACGATATACTGGCCCTGCTTTAGCGCGAGGGAGATCGCTTCTCCCCCATCCGGATTGACGCCTCCGACCCGCACCCCTTTCCCGGAATAGCCCCGCTCGGGCTTGAGCACCAGAGCGTCCCAGTTCCGGCGCGTCCACTCCAGGAGGTCGTCTATGCGCTCCCCCGAAGGCCCGGTCGTGGCGCGGTCGTGGAATTGCCGGGTCCACGGGGTCCGGCGCACGATGTCGGGATCGAACCTGGACCCCAGGGGGCCGGTCAGGACCTCGAACATGCTCTTTACGTTTATCGGTTCGGTCCCGCGCGGATTTATCACCCGCCCCTCTTTCACCGCCCGCAGAAGCGCGGCCAGGCCGTGTTTTCGGTGCAGATCGAGAAGCACATCGGAGTTGAAGTCCACAAACATTACCGATACGGGCCGCCCGCCGAGACACGCCCGCCCATTCTTCAGCTCGAGGCCCTGCGGCGAGGTCAGCGCCCCCGTGATACCGTCCACACCGCTCAGGCGTTCGGCAAGATTGATGTTTTCGGTGACGCTCTCAAGGGTCTCCTCTTCGGCGACCACGGCGATCAGCCCGGGATTTGCACCCTCACGCCTCCGGTGCGCCTCGACGAGCATCCGCGCGAACGAGTCCACGGGATAGAGCAGCGGATGATCGAAATCCAGGTCCACCCCTATGGGGCGGATCTTGTTGAGTTCGAGCCACACGGCCTTACCGATGATCTGGGTGATCCGCTGGTAGTCCCAGCCCCCCGGACTGCCCAGGTTCCATTCGGAGTGATAACCCCAAAATTCCTTCAATTTCCCTCCTCGCTTTCTGTGTTTTCGATGCTGAATATCGGATGTTGGATATCGGATCTTGCATGCTGGATAAAAGCCGTCGGCGCGGGCCCCCCGTCCTCCCGGGCGGCCGCGCCGCGCAGCCGGGCAAGATAGTCTATACAATTCTTCAGGTTATTTGTCAGGATATTTTGCGGGGGGCTGCGCCGCTCCAAACCTTATCACGCGCCGCGTCGAGCGGGCATGGTGGAGCAAGTTGGAGGAACATTTTCCGATGCACGGCATTCTATCGAATATACTACATATGATATTTTGCACATTCTCTTGAACATAATCGTGCTCGTCAATATCTTTCGCATAGTATTTGTTTTCGGAAGGGTTAAAAGAATGGCGAAGGAAACTAAGAGAATTGCAATTATTCAGATAACCATGCGAAAGGACTACGGCCATGAGCAACCTGGTTATCGGCATTTTTAAGGACGAATCGCAGGCTGAAGAGGCTCGCCGCCGCCTGCTCGCGAAAGAGACCGGGCAGGCCCTTGGAATCGAGGACGCGGTGGTCATGAAAAAGACCTCGGAGGGGAAGGTAAAATTCCGCCACCTGACACGCGAAACCGTGCGCGGCGCAATTATGGGCGCATTCTGGGGCGCCATGCTGGGACTGCTGCTTCTCAATCCCGTTTTCCTTCTGGGCGGGCTGGTGATCGGTTTCTTCATCGGGCTTGTTTCCGGGGCCCTTTCCCACATCGGGGTGGACGCGGATTTCGCCAGGAGCGAGGCGGCGACCATGAATGCCGGTGATTCGGCCGTATTCGTCCTGGCAAAGGACAATGCGGAAAAAGTCCTGGAAGAGATCGAAAAATTCAACGGCAACGTGGTTCAGACAAGACTTTGCACCCAACTGGGCGACATCAGGGAGTGCTCGATCCATCGAGGAGAGGCGCATCCTGTTGGGGCGGCCGGTTAGCCGTATCGGCGCGCGGGTGAACGGCCTTTTCCTCGCTCGGCAAGTCCGGACTGGGGTGGCGGTGCTCCCGCGACCCGAGGGGAGCATTGTGTCGGCGGAGCGCCCGCCCTGCCCTGTCAATAACCATTCACCGCGGAGACCCCGGATCGGAGTCCGGGGCAGGCGCGGAGGGCGCGGAGATAAAGACAAGTTGCAGTATCAGTTATCAGGCATCGATACAAGAAACAGAGGCCGATGCCGGATAGATGATGTGGTGCCCTATCTTTGTCTCCGCGCCCTCCGCGGTGAACGCCAATGCTGTTGCCTTAACGAGTCGCTTGAGCATATTGTCATTTCGACCGGAGGGGGAAATCTTTCCGTGGTGCGGAACAAACAAGATTTCTCCCGCCGGTCGAAATGACAAAACAGGGTACGTTAACGCTTAAAGCAACAGCATTGGCGGTGAGCGCTACCTCGCTTTCAGATCGTCCACATAATCCAGCAGCATTCGGAACTGGTCCGCAAGGGCGTGGGCGTCCACGCCTATCGGCGCTTTGAAAAAAGACGCCAGGTGCGGCATCAGGCCTGCTTCTCCCCGCCTTTTCGCGAGTTCGGCCAACCGTATCATATCCAGCACCAGCGGCGCGGCGAGGATCGAGTCATAGCCCTGCCACACGAACTGGAGCGACATCTTCGCCCCGAGAAATCCCCGGAAGTGTATGAAATCCCAGGCTGTTTTCTGATCGTCGAGCGAGGGCACGTAGTCGATGCCGACCGTCGAGTGAGGGGAGTATCCCAGGACCTTCGAGAGCACCCGGTCCTTGGTCCTGATCTTGGATTCCTTGTTGCCGGGGTTGTTGAGCACCTGCCCGTCGAGGTTGCCGAGGATGTTGAAGCCGCTCCAGCTCATCACTTCCAGGTTTCTGCAGGCAAACATCGGCGCCAGGGCCGATTTGACGAGGGTCTCACCGGTCTTGCCGTCATTTCCCATGACCGGCGCGCCCCTTTGTTCGGCCAGTCGCACGATTGCCGGGACCAGGGCGGCGTTTGACGGGGTAAAATTGATGTAGGGAAAGCCCTCGAGGATTGCGGCGTAGGCGTAAAGGGTGCTCGCCCTCACCTTCTCCCTGTCGTTACGGTCGAGGATATCTTCCAAGGCGGCCGGATCGTCATGGCACGGCCCAAGCTCAAGCGGGGGCTCGGTGGATGCCAGATTTACCACCACTATCTTCTCGACGCCCTGTTTTCGCCGAAATTCCAGAAGGTTCGAACGGATGGCCCGGATGTCCCCGCGAAGCGTTTCTTCGCAGGGCAGCCGGTTGCCCGCGAGCTTTTCGATCGCCTCGCCGCAGTTGCCGGCACACCCGATTTGGACCGCCTGCTGAAATTTCAACAAGTCCTCTTTTATTTCGATCAGTATTCCCGGATGCACGGGAGCTATTTTTTCGAAAATGTCCCGGCGGTTTGCATCGGGGCGGCGAATATCGCACCCGCCGAACACGAGGTCTTCCACGCCCGCGAGGTCGATCCCGTCGAATATTTCACTCGATGTGATCATTCCGGTCGGGGGCGCAAGGTCCTTTTGCAGCGCCAGGGCGCCGGCCACGACAGTAAACGAGATCGAGCCGAGCGCACCGATGAGATAGATTCCGGTTTTATCTTTTTCCATTATTCATGACTCTTGGGTGGGATTTCAATCGCATGCCCCGCACGGCCAAGACCCGCGCCGGAGCAACAGCGCCTCACACCCGGTTTCCCGGGACAAGCTGTTTTCCCCCGGGAGCGGGCCTGGCGGGTTCAACCGCTTAACGTTATAGACCATTTAACAGGTGCTTCATGGTCATTATCATTGGACTTTTTTGAGAAAAAACCGGCGACGTGTGCTCATCACGAAAAGAAACGCTCGTACTCACCGTGGCTTCCAATCCAAAACCACGTCACTGTGTCACCTTCCAAAATACCGACGGCTCGAAAGCCGAGGGTGACTCTCACTGCCCAGACATCTTCTTCCGTGTTTATGCATTTGAAATGAAGTGATGGATGGAACGGATTTTCCATCCATAAACGGTATGCTTTTCGTGTCGCTCGTTTGACCGATTTATCGAGTGATCGGTAGGCTGCCCAGAATGAGTCCAGGGTTGCGGACCTCATAGGCTATCAGGGTCCATGGGCTTCGCTTGTCCGGCGGCGATTTCCTGTTTGGCGCGTTTGGCCGCGGCAACCAATTGTGGTTGTGTCTTGCTGAAAAGGTTATCCCACCGAAGTTCATCTTGCAGTTCTTCGAGATACTGACGAAGATGCGCCACGATTTGCTCCTGTGCGGGTTCGGGCAAAGACTCCATCATTTTTACCACCGTTGCAATAGCCCTTGACGGCATGACCACGCCCTCCTTATTAGAATCTCCCGGCAGCGGTTGAGATCGCTTGATCCCCCCAAGACCCGCCAGTCGGAGAAAATTGTATCATTTCGTCCGACTTTCCGTCAAACACACAGAAAAGAGAAGGCCGTGCCCCCGGCCATGGGAAGCGGTTTGCGCTCACAATGCTATTCTTTCCTCTTCGGGTAGAGCACATATCCATCTCCGAGAGGAATGCCCCCATCAGGATGTCTCTCGATTACAACCGGTACTGCCTCTGGAGGCATTTCGTCAACATTCTCAAGGTAATTCGCGAACTCACTGCGTTCACCTTAAAGCCTCGCTCGCCTAAAAGCAACAACCTGATTCCACCCCCATCCATGGGTCCCGGGTAAATACCGATCTCAATTAAACTCCGCCTCCCATCTGGCTATAAGTTCCCGATAAACTTAAATTGATTTCCAGGCCTGCTTCGCCCGCGGCCCCGGGGTGGATGGCGCATCCATCGGAAACAGGGCGGTCATCATCTTTGGAGGCTGAAATGTTCAAACATATTCTCGTGCCCACCGATCTCACGGACCGGGACAGGAAGTCGATGGAAATAGCGATCAAGATGGCGCTGGGAAAGGCCGGCAAAATCACGATCCTGCATGTGGTCGAAACCATCGAAAATACCGAAACCGAGGATTTTCACAAGTTCTATAAACAGCTCGGCATACGCGCGACCAAGAAAATGGACCTGATCGTAGACCAATACCGTCAAAGCGAGGTCGTAATCGAAAAGCAGGTCCTTTTCGGCCGCAGGGTGTATGAAATCCTCAATTTTGCGGGCAACAGCGACACCGATTTGATTATAATGAGCTCACACAGGCTGGACATTGAGAATGCGTCCGAGGGCTGGGGGACCATCAGCTTCAAAGTGGGGGTCCTCTCCCACTGCCCTGTACTGCTCGTCAAGTAGGTAGTCCGGCAAAATAAGGTGAACAGTCGGTTGGCCCGCTCGTCAAGTAAGAATCGAGGTCCGTGACAAGAAGAATCCTGCACCTGGATATGGATGCCTTTTTTGCCGCCGTCGAACAGGCCGACAATCCCGAATGCCGGGGGAAGCCGGTCATAGTCGGCGGAGCGGAGCGCGGAGTAGTCTCGACCGCTTCCTATGAGGCCAGAAAATTCGGCGTCCACTCCGCGATGCCCATTTTCCAGGCGAAAAAACTCTGCCCGCAAGGGATTTTCCTTCCCGTGCGAATGAGCCGTTACAAGGAAATATCGCGCCGGGTGATGGAAATACTTGCCGGCGTCTCCCCCCTGGTGGAGCACGTATCGATTGACGAAGCCTTCGTGGACATCGGCGGAACGGAAGCCCTCCACGGTCCGCCGCGCGCCCTGGCGCTGAAGGTCAAATCGGACGTGCTGGCCGCCACCACCCTCACCTGCTCGGTCGGGATCGCCCCCAACAAGTTTCTGGCCAAGATTGCATCCGATCTCAACAAGCCCGACGGGCTCACGATAATCGAAGAAGCCGACGTGCAAGCCTTTCTGCGCGCGCTTCCGGCAAGAAAGATCCCGGGGGTCGGCCAAAGGACCGCCGGGGAGCTGAAGAACATCGGGGTTGTCGTCGCAACGGATATCCTTAGAATGCCGGTCCGGTTCTGGACTAAAAAATTCGGGAAATGGGGCGCACGCCTCTTCGAGAAGGCCCAAGGGATCGACAACTCGCCCGTCGAGCCCCATTCCGATCCCAAGTCGATCAGCGCCGAAGACACCTTCGCGCACGACGTGGACTCGATCCCCGAACTGGAAAAGATGCTCCTGTCCCAGGCCGAAGAGGTCGGCCGCAGCCTGCGAAAGCACGGCCTGCGCGGAAGGACCGTCACCCTGAAGCTGAAGTATGCGGATTTCAAGACGGTCACGAAGAGCCGCACCCTCCCCGACCCCATCGACTCGACCGATGTGCTGTTCGCCACCTCCCGCCGGCTCCTCAAGGAACTAAACCCGGCCAGGAAAGTGCGCCTTACGGGCGTCGGAGTATCCAACTTTTCATCCGGCTTCCGACAGTTGAGAGTCGAGTTCGAAACCGTCCCCCGCAAGCACGAACCCGTCCCACCCAAGCGCGAACCCGTCCCCCGCAAGCGCGAACATCTCGACCGGGCGCTCGACCGCATCCACAACCGCTTCGGCGGCGACGCCATCAAGCGGGGGCGATTGTTCGAGCCCGATGAATAAACGGCCCTCCCCGCATTAATCTCAGTACGGTCGTTTACGGCGCATCAGGCCGTCGCTTTTGCGGGGACCCAATTTCCCGCCTGCCGCCAAGTGGCCGTTTACATAAATACGGTTACGAATTGTTGCTGACTTTCCTCTTCGTGTCCTTCGTGTCCTTCGTGTCCTTCGTGTCCTTCGTGGCTGATTATTTCATACGAGTTTGCCGTCATACGGATGTCATTCCGGGCGCAAGCGAGGAATCTCCGCCTTTACACCTGCCAGATTTCTCGCCTGCGCTCGAAATGACATTGTTTAATGCCTGACAGCGAACTGGTAATCGCGTAATATTTCTCCGCGTTCTCCGCAGCCTACGCGGTGAGTGCTTTCAACACGTGCCCGACTCTCGATCCACCCCAGCCCAGGAGGCCTGCGTTGCCAAACGAAAAATACAAGTATCTCCGGGAAGATTTCGGCGAACTTCCGGTGCGGCTCCACCACCTGAATATTTATCTCAACTTCCTCGAAGGCGGGGTCGAGGCCGAAAGCTGCCTTGAGATGACCGCACGGTGGGACCTGGACCGGATCGAGCTCGATGCGCGGGACCTCGACATTCTGAGCGTCGAATGGTGCGCCGGACCCGGCTCCGAGGGCGCCGCCCTGGAATATGAATACCACCGGGACACAAACAAACTCGCCGTCTTCCTGCCGCAAACGGTGCGCGCCGGCGTTAAATTCTTTGTCAGGACGAAAACCGCCTGCCGGCCGGATGAATACACCCTTGAGGGCATCTACAAGGACATGACCCCTCCCGGCGCCCCCCAGCAGTATATGTCCCAGTGCCAGCAGTGGGGCTTTCAGCGCATCATGCCCATCTTCGACGACTGCCGCGCCAAGTGCGCGATGACCACCGCCATCGAAGCCGACGTCGCGTACACGCACCTGATCAGCAACGGCAATATCGACCCGGCGACAAACCCCGACGGCGTTCCCGCGCGCAAGCCGGGAAGCCCGGACAGGCAGGTCATCACCTTCCACAACCCCGTTCCGATGGCGCCCTACCTTTTCCTCGTGTGCGCGGGCGCCTGGGACATCCTTCGGGATGAAGTCACCTTTGATTCCGGCCGCACCGTCGCCCTCGAATACCTGGTCCCGCCGGGATCGGTCGAAGGGGCCCGTGTCCCGATGGAAATTCTGAAAAAATCCGTCCTCTGGATAAAAGCCACCCAGGACTATGAATACACGGGCGATACCTACCGGACCATCTGCATGAGCCGGTCCAACTTCGGCGGTATGGAAAACGTGGGCAACACCACGATTGTGACCGACGCCGCGCTCGTCCACGAACACACGCTCGACCAGTCGCTATACTACGCGCACGCGGTCATCGTGCACGAGTTCGAACACAACCAGTGCGGAAGCGAAACCACGATGGAAACCCCGTTTGACGTGTGGCTAAATGAAGCCTACACGGTGGACGTCGAGCGCCAATTCATGGCCGATGTGTTCGACCCGGCGATGGTGAGGCTGTTCCAGGTGGACGGCATCCGCAATCCGCTGCTGGGGCCGCTTGCCATCGAGGACGCCGGCCACGCCGGAAGAATCGTTCGGGAAGGGTTCAACGACCCCGATGAGTTGATCGACGGCGTAACGTATGTGAAAGCGGCCGAGGTTATCCGGATGCTCCGCCTGCTTCTCGGAAACGACCGGTTCAAGGCCGGAAAGGACCTCTATTTTTCGCGCTACCGGAACGCCAATGCGAACACGGACCAGTTCTTCGAATGTTTCGAGGAAGTTTCGGGCAAATCCCTCGAACAATTCAAAAATGAGTGGCTCCACAGGATCGGCTACCCCGGGGTGAGCGCCGAAACGGCTTACGACCCGGAAGGTCGCCGGTACACGGTAAGCCTTCGGCAGGAAGTCGCGCCGGGAAAAGCCCCCTTCGCCATCCCGATCCGGCTCGCCCTGGTAGGCGGCAACGGCGAGGACATCCCGGGGACAGACCGGGTAATCGAGCTTACCGGACCCCGGGCCGACATCGTCTTCGAAAATATCGCCGCGCCTCCCGCTTTCGCGTCGATCAACCGGGACTACTCCTTCTACGGGACCTTCGTCGACGAAAGCGCCACGGTTGAAACCCTGACCCTCCAGACCCTGCTCGACCCGAACGCCTACTGCCGCGTCGACGCAATGCGCAAGCTGACCGACATCGAACGTATAAAGCTGCTGCGCGACCCCAACTCGACGATCGACCCGGCATGGCTCGGGCTCTACGGGGAAATCCTCACCGACCCGAATCTTCCCGCGGCCATCAAGGCCTACCTGCTGCGCATAGACGAGCAGCCGATGGACCGTGCCTACTCCGCCTGGTATCCGGACCTCGTGCGCGCGCGCGAAAAATTGATGCGCTCGGTCAGCGCCCTCTACCGCTTCGAGCTCCGGGAACTTTTCGAGGGCCTCGATACCTACGAACTCTGGACGGCCGCAACCATCAGCCGCGGGATCGAGGACCGGATGCTCAAGCAGGTCCTGCTCGATCTCATCGCCATAAGCGATACGACGGAAAGCCACGCATTGATCCTCGACCACCTGCGCCGCGCCACCACGGCAAACGACAGGGTTGCGGCGCTCGCCGCCCTGAACAGAAGCTCCGCCCCCGAACGGCTCGAAATTCTCGAGGAAACGTACCGGGACTGGCACTCGCATCTCAGCGGCTACGCCAATTATCTCAGGATCGTCGCGGGCGGCGCGCGCGAGGACGTATTCGACATGATCGAGCGGGAAAGGAGGCGCCCCACCTTCGACATTTCCCAACCCACGTGGTGCCGCGCCCTCTTTCTCACCATGGCGAACAACAACAAAATGATCTGGAACAGCCGGGGGATAGCGTGGATCGCGGGCATCGTGATCGAACTGGCCCCTATCAACTACACCACCGCGGGCCGCATGCTGAACACCTTCCAGCACGTGCGGATGATGAAGCCCGAACTGCGCGAAATGGTCGTCCCCGCCATCGAACGCATCGTCCGGAAGGTCTCCGAGACCGCCAGCCCGGCCATCCACCGCCAGGCGAAGGCTTATCTGGATTTTTAGGGGACGCCCCCCGCGACGATGGCCGCCGGGTGTCCTTTAAGTGAACAGTATTGGCCTTAAGTCAACGGCATTGCCCCGCACCGGGGCAATGGGGGAGGCGCAACCGGGTATTCCCAACCGGGATTCCCGGCCGGTGGGACATCACAGCGGGCTGTCGCCCCAAACCGCAAGTTCTTTCATCGGATGGGGGATCGACCCGAATACATTCGAAACGATCAGCCCTTGCCTCTCCGGCAGTCCGGGCGGGGATAAACCCCGCCCCTACGGCCCATGTACGGCATGACCCGGTTCTGCATGCAAGGCTGTTTGCCTGTGGATTCGTAGGGGCGGGGTTGAGGGGCTGTTGCCCAAATCCTCATGACCGAAATGGTGGTTGCACATCACCGCAAAAGACAACCGGAATAAATCCGTGGGAGCGGCTTGCAGCCGCGATGGGCGTGCCAAAGCGACGAGATCGCGGTTAGA
>JBAQYM010000236.1:0-34056 GCA_049300095.1 Syntrophobacteraceae bacterium | reverse complement strand
TTCAACACCCTCCCCTAACCCCTCCCATCGAAGGGAGGGGGACTTGTGTCCAGCTCAACTGCCGCGCATCCTGAATATTTCTTTGGGCAACAGCCCGGGAAAGCCCGTCCCACGATGGGGATCGCCTAAAGTTGACCGGCCTTGTGCTCAACGCCTCTCAGCGCCCTCCGCGGCGAAGGCTTATAGAAAGGAAGCAGTTTCAGGAATGGAAATTCAGAAACCCGTTCTGGTGACCGGCGTGGCCGGATTCATCGGGTCCCAGTTTGCGTGGAAGCTTCTCCGGGAAGGGCTGCCGGTTGTGGGCCTGGACATTGTGAACGACTACTATGACCCCGCTCTCAAATGGAGCAGGCTCGATATCCTCAAGGGTTTTGCCGGGTTTGAATTCGTTAGGCTTGACCTGGGTGACGCCCCCGCGATCCGGGGCCTTTTCGCCGATCGCGATTTCGATGTCGTGGTCAACCTGGCCGCGCAGGCGGGTGTGCGCTATTCGCTGGTAAACCCCCACGCTTACACCGAAGCCAATATCACGGGCTTCCTGAACGTCCTGGAAGGATGCCGGGCCACGAAGGTGAAGCACCTGGTCTTCGCATCGTCGAGTTCGGTCTACGGCGCTAACGAAAAGACGCCTTTTTCGGTCCACGACAACGTGGACCATCCCGTCTCGCTCTATGCCGCGACCAAGAAGGCAAACGAGCTGATGGCCCACACATACGCCCATCTCTACGGCGTTCCGTGCACGGGGTTGCGCTTCTTCACCGTCTATGGGCCGTGGGGAAGGCCCGACATGGCGCTTTTCCTGTTTACCCGCGCAATGCTTGCCGGCGAGCCCATCGATGTGTTCAATTACGGCCGGATGGGCCGGGATTTTACCTATATCGACGACATAACGGCCGCCATGCGCAAGATAATCGAAAAGCCGCCGCAACCCGACCCCGCCTGGGACCCCCGCTCGCCCGACCCCTCCACCAGCTTTGCCCCTTACCGCATCTACAACATCGGCAACAACAAGCCGGTGCGGCTCCTCGAATTCATCGCGGTCATCGAGGAGTGCCTCGGAATAGAGGCCAAAAAAAACCTCCTCCCCATGCAGCCCGGCGACGTGAAGGAAACCTACGCCGACATCGAGGACCTCGCCCGCGACTTCGGCTTCCGCCCCGCCACGCCGCTTCGCGAAGGGATTGCGCGCTTTGTCGAGTGGTATAGATCGTATTACGTGGACGGGGACACCGCTGCTGTGCGCGATCCGGCTCACCTTGACTGAGCAACGAGCTGTGGTGATGGAGGATGGTTTCGCCGGTGTGTAATTTGTCTGGAGTCCTGATTCCGCAAGCTATTATTCACTTTTGGATGAAAGGCCCAAGCTGTTCACGATGTGGAAATAATACGGACCATTTCGGGTCTTTTAACTTTCCGTGACTTCCCTTATCATGAAAGAAGGTGTTTCAAATATGCCGGTGGTTTTCAGGTACAAGGGATATCGCTTTTTTTCTTCTCGAATGAGGGCGAGCCACCTGAACCGTTGCATATTCACGTGCGGCGGGGTGAAGCTGTAGCAAAATTCTGGCTGTTGCCCCACGTCAGCGTTTCGGAATCTTTCGGGATGAATTCCACCGAACTCCGTGAGCTTATGCGGGTAGCTGAAGAAAACAAGAAAATTATCGAAAGGTTTTGGAATGAACGCTTTTGCTCTTGAGCCACGCGCCGGGAAAGTTTCATTTGATGCGGATAACATGTGGGTGGAACTCACGGATGGCCGGCAACTCGGGGTCCCCCTCGCGTACTTCCCCCGGCTTCTTAACGCATCCAAACTACAGCGCGAGAGTTTCATCCTAAGCGGTGGGGGCAGTGGAATCCACTGGGACGATCTTGACGAGGATATATCGGTCAGAGCTTTATTGCTTGGTGTCGGTGACCGGACCCGGCCCGCCAGGCAGGCGTCCTGATTTGGCATAAAAGACCGGCTCGCCCTTCCCATCCCCCGGTTTGGTCCGTCCCGCGGAGCCGGTGCGGCCCCGCACATCAGCTGTCCCCACAGATTCTCGCGGGCTTTCATTGGACAACAGCCCGCAAATAGGCCCTCCCAATACCGGTTACCCGGTCACGCCCCTCGGCATCAGCCCGGCAGCCGGGTTTCCAGGGCCATGGTGATTTTCTTTTTGAGTTCCGTCAGGTCGAAACTCTTGACGACGTAGAAATCCGCGGCGATGGATTTCATGTCTTCCTTGAAGGTGTCGTATGCGGTGGACAGGATGACGGGCAGATCGTAGAACCGGTTGCGGATGTCCTGGAGGAGGTCGAGCCCGTTGTAGTCGACCATCTTGATGTCCAGGATAACGAGGTCCGGTTTTTCCTCCTCGATCCTCTCGAGCAGTTTGAACCCGTTTTCCGCTGTAATGACCTCGTAGCCCGCCTCCTTCAATTCTTCCGAATAGAGCAGGCGGATATGCTCTTCGTCGTCAACGACAAGGATCTTCGGCATCGGCAGTCCCCTTCCTCTAGTTCCACACCTTAATGATATAAGGTTTGTTTTCCTCGAAAATCATGCATTCGGTCTCGATGTACTCTTCCGACTGCTGGAGCGACATCCTCTCGGTTTTCTTGACAAAAGACAGCACCTTGCCAAGATAGAGCGGGAGGAGGGCATCGAGCAGGTTTTCTTTCTCCGCCGCGCTCATCTTGCTGTAAGCCGCGGCGGAATCGAACAGAATGCTCGCCCAGGTCTGGGCGGGGAACGAAAAATGCTGGAGGCCCATCGACCTGATCTCCTGGAGCTTGGGGACGACCATCTGGCCGAATACCCGCTCCCAGGTGTCGTAGTATCTGTCAAATCCCTGGAGGAACCGCTCGTGCAGGCGCGCCGCGTTAATATCGACGGGCAGAGGCGTGTCCATTTCCTGGAGGTCGGTCCCGGACAGGGCCGTCGGCTTGCTCCACTTCACCTGCGCCCAAAAGCCGTGGTAAGCCCGCATCAACTCAAAAATCGTGCTCAAGACCTCGTGAAAAAGAATGGTGAGGTGCGCGTAGGGGTCCTTTTCCCTGTGGACCTTGGGCGTCCCCATGAATGCCTGCACCACCGGGACCTTCGCCGCGAGGGCGATATTGGTCATCCAGATGTCGATCCCGAAGTTTCCGACCGATTCGTTCCACACGGGCGGATCGAGGTAGAGGTCAAGCAATTTCGGGGAGAAGCCGCAGTCCCCGACGTTGGCCTGTCGCACCCGCCTGCCGTAGAGACACCGGAGCAGCGGATAGATGATCGAACTGGTGAGGGTCGCCTCGTATTTGTGCCGCACGTAAAGAGGGCAGACGTAGCCGGCGCCCCTGAGGATCGGCCCGGCCAGGTTGCGTATCCATACGGGCAGAATGTTCTTGATGTCCGCCTCGATGATGACCAGCGCCTTGGGCGAAAGTTCGCGCGCCTTTTCGAAAAAATTGCGCAGATTATGCCCCTTGCCGTGAACGCCGGGCTCGGTCGAGAGAAATATCCTCGGAACTTTCGACGGGGCCGAGAAAAACGCCTCCCGCGTCCCGTCGGTCGAGTGATTGTCGGTGTCTATAATGACGCACTTGTAGTCCGGGAAATGTTCCAGGAGCCCCTTTTCCACCTGTTCGGCGGTGCGGGCGATGCTTTCGACCTCGTTATACGAAGGGATGCCAACGACAATGTCCGCCCCGGTGATCGCCCCCGGGTTCTCCTCGTAGAATGCCATTCTTTCTCCCGCTCCTATTTCCGTGGAGATTCGCCGCTGCCCTTGAGATACTTGAAAACGTCGGCATCGGTTGTGAGCATGAAAGAGCTACTGCCGCTGAAGTTCCGGTACAGCTCGAGGGTCCTGTAGAGGCTGAAAAACTCGGTGTTCTTGCTGTAGCCGTCCGCGTATATCTTGGTGGTTTCCGCGTCGGCCTTGCCCCTGATTTCCTGCGCCTTCTTGTAGGCCTCGGAAGTTATCTTGGCAAGCTCGCGGTCCATCTGCCCCAGAATGGCCGCCCGCTCCCCTTCGCCCTCGGACCGGTACTGGGCGGCGATGCGCTTGCGCTCCGAGATCATGCGCTCGAAGACCCTCTGTTGCACGGAATCGACGTAATTGATGCGTTTTATGCGAAGGTCGAGCAACTCGATGCCGAATTCGGGAACGAGCCGCGACGCGTCGGCCACCATATCACGGGTGATCTTCTCGCGCCCCTTCTGGAGCTGCGCGCTGTCTTCGGGCGTCTCATAGCCTGATTCGAGCGGGGTGTCGGGCAGCCCCGCGTCGCGCAGCTTCTGTTTCGCCTCCGCCCAGCCCTCGCTTCGCACCAGTTCGACCAGGTCGTTATTGGAGACGTGGTCGCGCACCACCGAATCTATTATCCCGTCAAGGCGGCTGTGGGCGGTGGGTATGGTCCCCACGCGCATCAAAAACAGGAGCGGGTCCTTGATGCGCCAGCGCGCCGTGGTGTCCACCCAGATGTATTTCTTGTCCCTCGTGGGGATCTGGTTGGGGCTGCCGTCCCATTTCATGATGCGTTTTTCGAAAAAATTGGCCTTCTGGATGAACGGCACCATGAAATAAAGACCCGCCTGGGTGATCGGTGTCCCAACCGGCCGTCCAAGCTGGGTGATTACCACCTGCTCGGTTTCGTTCACCACGAAAAACGAGGCCCCCGCGATGACGGCAACGGCGACTACAAGGCCTATCAAAATTTTGGTCCCGCGCGCAAACATGGGATTATCCTCTCTGGGGTCCGACAGACCTATTTCTGCTGGGCCGGGGCGCTTGAAGCCTTTTCTCCCGGCCGCGCCAGCTTGTTTATGTCGAACAGGGGCAGAATATTTTTCTGGCTTTCGTCCACCACGAACAGGTGCTCGACGCGCCCGACAAGGGCCTCGAACGAATCGAGATACATCCGGCGGCGGGTTACATCCGGCGCTTTCTGGTACTCGGCAAGGATATCGAGGAAGCGCTTAATTTCGCCCTCCGCGCGGTTTACCTTCTCGAGGCCGTAGCCTTCCGCCTGGCTCACCGTCTGGCGCGCTTCGCCCAGGGCCTTGGGGATCTTCTGATTATAGGCCTGCTGGGCCTCGTTTATCATCCGCTCCTTTTCCTGCCCCGCTTCGTTCACCTCGTTAAAGGCCGGTTTTACGGGGTTGGGCGGATTCGCGTTCTGGAGCTTTACCGTGACGATCTGGACCCCGGTTTTGTAGAGGTCCATGATCTCCTGGATTTCCACCTTGGCCTGATCGGCAATGGATGCGCGGCCAACCGTGAGCACCTCGTCGACATACCGGTTGCCCACTATGCGGCGCACCACCGACTCCGACATGTCGTCGAGGGTGGCCTCGACGCCGTTTAGCCGAAAGAGGTAATCGACGGGGTCTTTAATTTTATACTGCACGGTCCACTGGAGGTTTACCACGTTGAGATCGCCGCTGAGCATCAGCGACTCGTCCTCGAACCCCTTCTCGACAAACCTCGACCGCACGTCGGGCTGAACGGTGCGGTAGCCGTACTCGCGCTGGAGAACGCGGCCCGTCACCACCTTGCGAACCGTTTCGATGCCGAAGGGAATCTTGAAATGGAGCCCCGCGTCGGCGATCTCCGTATACCGGCCGAACCGCTGCACCACGGCCGTCTCCTGGGGGTCCACCGTGTAATAGGAGTTGAGGCCCACAAGGACAATCGCCGCCGCCAGGACCATCACCAGGATCGGACGCCGGTTCGGCGAGCGCGACATCTGGTATTGCTCCTTCAGCCACTTGAGAATGTCTTCAAGACCCGGCGGCAGTCCGCCTCTTTCCGGCGCCCGTCTTCCGGGCGGCCTTTCCCAAACCATCGAACTCTCCTCGCGGGGGCATCAAGGGCGCGCCACCCGCTAAAATAGACAGTAACAATGCCTACCCGCGGCCTCTTTTGTGCAAGTACTCGAAACAGTAGGCAAAAAATACCAGCAGGCCGCCGAGGCCAAGAATCGGCCACACGCCGTATGTCGGAAAGAAAACTCGGGAAAGAAGGACCCCGAAAATCGCCCCGAGAATAAGCCTGATTACCAGAACCTGGATGCGCATGTCCTGCTCTTTCCATTCCGGAGTCCCGGAAGATCGCTACCTATTCCGCTCGAATGTGGGGTATGTCCCGCAGGCTTAACCTAATTATCCTAATGGGCTGGTGGGCCAAAGTCAAGCGCATCCGAGAGCCGGGTGGCGGGTCATTTTGTAATCATTCCATTTTGGCTGCTTGACCACCCGTGCCGTGACAAGGGCATGAACGAACCAAAGACACCAAAGGACTTCCATCAACCCGCCTCATTTATTGCGGACTGGGCCACGTCCGAAGATAGACCACAAGGACCCACGGCGGAAAACTCCCGCTGTCGTCGAGCTTGGCCGCCTGCGTGGCAAGAAAGGCGGGAAGGCCAGGGCCGAGAAGCTCACGGCCGAGCAGTGGTATCAGGAGTTTTTTCGGACGTTGATATTGGCCTTACGTCCAATCAGCACGGCCTGCAAAACGGGTCCGCGGCGGGTACGGCGGCACTGGTTTCAGAGCTGGCTGTCAATGGGAACGAGGCCCATGAAGGATCTCAAAAGAAGCCGACTCAGGCTGGCAGAAGGCTCGCGCTCCAGACACGTCTTTCTGCCGGCCTCCTCGCTGATCCACACGAGGCTCTGGGCCCCCTCTCGCTTAGCGAGTTTAGGACCGCAATCGGAGGCGAAGGTTACCCGCCAGCTGTTCTGGCCCTGAAGATCGACTCCGACGGCTGAAGCAATCCTTTGCGCCAACTCGGGGCTGTCAATCATGACTCCCACCTCGGTATTGATCCATTCCGAACGCTGATCGAAGTTGAATGTGCCAATGAAGACCAATCCGCGGTCCACCAGGGCGGCCTTGCCGTGGAGACCCATAACGGAAGCAGGTCCGGCTTCGGCGGTGTATATGGCCCGAGATGCGGCATCGGGTCGCATCTCATGCAGGGTCACACCGCCTTCGACAAGGATATTTCGATATTTCGCATATCCCACGTGGGTCATGACTAAATCGGTTGATGCCAGAGAATTGGTGAGCACGCTGATCGCAACCCCCCTGGATCGAAAATCGGCGAGCCGTTTTTTGAGGATATCCTGCTCCGAGGGGACAAGGTAGGGCGTGACGATAAGGATCTCCCGCTTGGCAGATTCGAGGAATTCTTTGAGCATGGCGGTAATCTGGTGCGAGCCCGGCTCTTTGCTCTTTCCCGGCGCATCGGAGGCGACTCCGGCCCGCGCCCATATGAGGTCTTTGCGGATACGACTCAGGCTCTCAGAGAGGTGCGAAGGGTCGACCGGGGTCTTATAAGGGTATTCGGGATGTGCGGCAATTTTGTTTTTGAGTTTGAGGTAGGCCTCTTCGACCTCGCGCGCTGTGAGCCTGGACGTGTACAGCGCCCGTACGGGTACGGCCCATTCACTGTTCCAGTACTGATCGAAGGACTTCGAGATCTCCCCGACGACGGGGCCCACCGAGAAAAGGTCGAAGTCTCGGAAGTTGTATCCGGCACCGACGCCGAAATAAGGGTCGCCTATATTTCGCCCTCCGATGATGGCCACCTGGTTGTCTGCAATAAAGAGCTTATTGTGCATGCGGTGATTCAGGCGCGTGAAGGATGCAACGAATTCCAGGCCGCGTCCAACTCTGGGCAGGATATGCTTCCCGAATGGATTGTATACCCGCACCTCGATGTTCGGACAGGCATCGAGCGCGCGGAGGCCGAATCCATACCCCCCGCGTTAAGGTCATCGATCAGCAGGCGCACCCGAACACCACGTTTGGCGGCCTCGATAAGGCGTGCTAAAAGGATGCTTCCCGTCCTGTCGGGTTCCCATATGAAGTACTGGACATCCAGGCTGCGCTCGGCCAGATCGGCTACCCCCGCACGTGCCAGGAAGGCGCTCCTGCCCTCATTAAGGAGTGAAAAGCCGGACAGCCCCTTGTGTTCGGCGGCATCACCCTCGAAGATTTTTCCGAGCGAAGTAGTCTGAGTAAGCTCGAGGGCAAGGGACGGTTCGCGCTCGAACTGTCGAGGCGCCGTAGCGCATCCGAAGAGCTGCAGGATAATGAACAGAGCGGCAACCATACCCGGATAATATTTTTTTAGGCTCTCCTTCATCAGCGCGCTCCTTGTGGTAGTCATCATCCATCTCTCCTCTTGACGCCGCGGTGTCGTCAGGATCTATGAAATTGATCGAGCAGGTAATGGCGGCACTGAAACGGTCTCCTCATCTTCGGGGCCACGGCGCCGCATTTGGCGCACATGTGATGAAAGACAAATTCAGAGAACACCGCCGGACGATCAGCGCGAAACGTCGCCGGCTGTAGGCATTTATCGCGTTGTGAATAGCGGACATTCGTCTTTACTCCCCTGGCGGGCGCCGTCCCGGTTCGCTTTGCGGCCTTTCACGGCCCTTGCGAAGGGGGCGATTTGAACACGGTGCTCTCCTCATCAATCCATGCCGATAGAAGTGTATGGGCCACGGCGAGCACCACGGGTCCCACGAAGATGCCTATGAGGCCGAATGCGATCAGACCGCCCACCACACCGGCGAAAATAAGCAGCAGAGGAAGGTCCGCGCCTTTCTTAATCAGAATTGGGCGCAGGAAGTTGTCCATGGTTACGACCACCAGCGTCCAGATGAGAAGAAATGTGCCCCAGCCCGTGCTCCCGCTCCAGTAGAGCCAGACCACGGCGGGGACGAGCACGAGCCCGGGGCCGAGCTGGGCTATCGCCAGCATGAACATCATTGCCGTCAGGACCATGGGAAGAGGAACCTGGGCGATGACCAGGCCCAGGCCGCCTAAAATCGACTGCGCCAGGGCGGTCACCACCACGCCGAGAGCGACGCCTCGAACGGCCTGCCCGGCCAACATGATTGAATGCTCCCCCCGCGCTCCGGCCAGGCGATGTCCAAAGCGCTTCACCCTCGATGCCGCATGCTCACCGCGGGCATAAAGAATTGCGGAAAATATTACGGTCAGGAGGAATTGCAGGACCAAAGCGCCAAAGCCACCCACTTCCGAAATGAACCACCGGATTGCATTGCCGCCGTATGGGGCAAGCTTCTTCATCACATCCTGTATTCCGATGACCGCGATCTTTTCCCACGCCGCCATAAGATCAGCGCCAAGGAGCGGTATGCTGTGAAGCCAGGCCGGCGGAGGTGGAAACTCGAAATCAGACAGCCATTTCACCCAGCCCCCTATCCGATCCGCGTTCGACACGATGGTTCCAATGGCCAGCCAGAGGGGCGCCACCAGGACGCAGAGTAGGATCACCGTCATCACTGCCACCGCCAGCCAGCGGCGGCCCCAGAGCCGGGCTTGGATGGAGATCATCAACGGCCAGGTCGCCGTCACGATTGTCACCGACCAGATCGCGGCCCCCAGGAATGGCTGGAGGATCCAGAGCGACGTGCCGAGCAGAGCTCCGGTGAAGAGCACCGCAAATAAGATGCGGGTAATGTCGCGTTGTGTTTCAGACATGGAGGGTCCCTTTCGGCTCGGGTTCGCGTCAAACCGTGATGAAAAAGGAAAGCGGAGAACACGGGAGCTATTGAATAACTTGAAAATCAACTCTAACAGGGTGCTGAAAAAGGGAACTCCCGGTAAAGAAACGGGTAAAAACACCGAGACACGTCATTGCGGCGAAAGCCGGAATCCAGGTGTTTTAGGTGTAGATTCAACAGATTGGGACCGATGGAGCCTCTTATGAAACTTCATGATACGAATGAAGTTTCATCCTGGTTCAAACCCTGTCCGAGGACTGGGCGCCGCCGCTGGATTCCGGCTTTCGCCGGAATGACGGACGCACCGATCTCCGGCCCAATTCCTGGTATCAAAAAGACTTTTTCAGCATCCTGTTAGAGCTGACACGGGCGCTCGTTTCCGAGCCTTTCAAATTTCCCCGGCAAGCCTGCGCAACTTCGCCGGCGTGCCTGGCGGCGAGGTAAAGTGAATGAGATACCCACCGCCCGGCTGATCAACGGGTTGAATCACCTTGGCGTAATACTCCGGCGCATCCTCACCGGCCCCGGCCTGGAGGCGAATCATTATATCGGCCCGCCGCTTCAGCGGACCGGTAACTTCGACAACCGCCCCCTTACCGGAGACACTGACCAATGCCGCCGGCACCATCCGCACGCCGAGATGCTTGCCGGTCAGCACCGATAAGAGACAGGGCGCCGGACGCGGCAGAGGCCTCAGGTTCACGCTCCCCTGGTCAATCAACAATTCCGGAAACGCTTCATGTCCCAGGAGTTCTCGACATTTGATCGCCTTCAGCATTCCCTTGCCGTGGACCCTGATTTCTTCTCCAAGGACAAGCCCACGGTCCGCGGCGCGTATCAGAGTGGGGGAGACGAGCACCTGTCCGCCAACCGTGAAGCTCTCGACGCGCGCCGTAAGATTCACCGCTTGACCAACGACGCCGTACTTTGATCTCTTTGTCGAGCCTATGTTGCCCACTACCACGTCTCCGGTGTGCAGGCCGATCCCCATCTCGATTTCCGGCCAGCCCTTCCGGACGTTATGTTCATTCACTTCGCGCATTGATCTCTGCATTTGGAGGGCGCAATGGACCGCGCGGTTGGCCGCGTCCGGCATCGTCATCGGCGCGCCGAAAACAACCAGGATGGCATCTCCGATGATATCGTCAATAGTGCCGCCGTCTTGGTGGATCAAGTCAACCATAACTGACAGATAATGGTTGAGCAGTGCGACAACCTCGGTTGCATCGAGTCGCTCGGCGAGGGCGGTAAAGCCGCGCAAATCGGACATCAGGAGCGTGACGTCCCGTTTTTCTCCGCCAAGCTTGAGCCCTTCGGGCATATCCAGGAGCACATCCACGATATCGTCGCTTGTGTACCGGCCGAAAGTTTTGCGGATAAACCGATTCCGTTTCTCGAGTTCCTGGTTGGCATCGGTTAGTTGCTCATGAGTATCCTTGAGTTGCTGTGTCATACTGTTGAAGGCAATTGAAAAGTCCCCCAGGAAATCGACCTTCTGCTCAAGATCGCCTCCTGCGATCTGCTGGGTTTTGAACGAGAGGTGGCGAAGGTTTGACTGGAGGGTCTTGAACGAATGGACAACCGCCATGCGGCCGAAAGGAGAGCGGGACTCGAGTTCCCCTTTGGAAATCTGTTCCATGGCTTCGGCAAATGCCGAGAACTCTGTGAGAAAGCGATTAATATAGGTTATGAGTTGACGGATTTCGTTATTCGGGAGTTCATCCGGTATGGGGACCGAACAAGGTGCTCGCCCTACGCTCAGGCGATGAAAAACTGCCGTTATGGAGTCGATGAGGTCCTCTTCAACAGAGATCATCTCACTGTCCTTTAAAGGGGCACCACGGAGAATCGGCAGACCCGGTCGCCACTGCCCCAGCAATCGACCTCCCTGACCAGGAAGTCTTTGCCCGAGTATGCGAGCAGAAGACCCGTAATGAATCCTTCATCGTAGATACAGAGCTGCTCGGAGCAAACGGGAATGCCCGAGCAGTCGAGGTCCTCGGCCACGGTAATCACAAAAGAATTATTAACGAGGTCGGCGGATTCGACGCGGAAAATCCCGATGCCGAGCTCCTTCATGGTGTTCTGGATGTCAGTGAAGAAGCCGTTCAAATCATTTTTGTCGGTTAGTATATTATTGCAGTACTCCTGTCCGGCTTTCTTGCCGGCCTCGAAGAAGATTGCGTCAGCCCTCTCGACCCCATAATCCCGAACGAGAATGTCACGCAGCGTAAATTGCATCAAACGATACACGGACACATGAACCAAGGGCCCGAGATTCGGTCGACCTTTTTCGATATCTCCCAAAAAGCTCCATTCAAAGAGGCAATCTTCTCTCTCTTCTTTGAACATGATCCTGCTCCCCTCATTGGCTGTTTGCTTCACCAGACCGTTTAGCCACGGATATTCCAAAAGACGGGGCCTATGATTCCGAAAATGACCCGCCTAATAAGCGTGGAGCCGGCGAACCCCCTTGGTCCAATCCCTCGCGAGGCGCGACCATGCCGACCGGTGGCGCCGCCATCAAACAGGCCCGCACCGCGCGCTGAAAGTCGAGGTTATCATAGAGTATTTCGACGCTTGCGTCGTCCGGGAAACCTTACGTAATTTTGATAACTCGAAAAGAGCGGGGGAATGGTTCTCCGGGCTGTTGCTCAAATTAAAAAGTTACGACAGGTATGGCCAAAACAGGGCGGAGGTCTCCCCTCCCTTGGCGGGAGGGGCTGGGGGAGGGGGTCGTAAGTACTTGAAAATTCAACACTCTCCCCTAACCCTCCCATCGAAGGGAGGGGGACTCACGTCCGGCTCGATAGTCGCTCAACTTGAATATTTCTTTGGGCAACAGCCCCTTGATCCCCGCCCGGACCGCACGATGCCAGGGTCTTTTTTCACAACTTCCAATGCCGGCAACAGCCCATCAGGGCAAGGTCGTCTTTTCCCCAGCCGTCTTTTCCCCAGCCGTCTTTTCCCCGGTCATCTTTTCCCCGGTCATCTTTTCCCCGGTCGCCTTTTCTCCGGTCATTTTCTCGACCTCGGAGATCAGGCGGTCGAGGAGTTCCTTTTCCGGGACTTTGTCGACCCGTTCGCCCTTTTTGAACAGGATGCCCGTCCCCCTTCCCCCGGCAATGCCGACGTCGGCTTCCCTGGCCTCGCCGGGGCCGTTTACCACGCACCCCATGATGGCGACCTTGATAGGGGTCCTGACCTTTTTCAAAAGCTCCTCGGCCTTTTCGACAAGCGGAATCAGATCGATTTCCGTTCGGCCGCACGTGGGGCAGCTCACCAGTTCCACGCCTCTTTGCCGCAGCCGCAGCGCCCGAAGAATCGACCAGGCGACGAACATCTCGTTTTCAGGGTCGGCCGTGAGCGACACCCTCAGGGTGTCCCCGATTCCCTCGAAGAGCAGGAAACCGATCCCGAGGGCGGACTTGATGGCCCCGCTCACGACCGTTCCCGCCTCGGTCACCCCGAGGTGGAACGGGTAGTCCGTCTTTTGCGCCAGGAGCCTGTAGGACGAGATGGTGTCGATCACATCGGAGGATTTCAGGGAAATCTTGAGCAGCCCGAAATCGTTGTCCTCGAAAAAGCGGATGTGGCGAAGCGCGCTTTCCACCATCGCCTCGGGCCCGGGGTGGCCGTATTTTTTCAGCAGGTCCTTTTCAACCGACCCGCTGTTCACGCCGATCCGGACCGGCACCGACCGCTCCCGCGCCGCCTCGATGACTTTTTTCACCTTTTCGGGGCCGCCGATATTTCCCGGATTTATCCGGATGGCGTCCGCGCCGGAACCTATGGCGCTTATCGCCAGCCGGAAATCGAAATGTATGTCCGCGATGATCGGGATGCGGATGGACTTTTTGATTGTCGCGAACTGGTCCGCCGCTTCCTGGTCCGGGACCGCGACCCGCACTATCTCGCACCCGGCGTCTTCGAGACGTTTGATCTGGTCGACGGTTGCCCGCCAGTCGCGGGTATCCGTGTTCGTCATCGACTGCACCGAAACGGGCGCATCCCCGCCCACGGCCACGTTGCCGATATGTATCTGCCTGCTGACCCGGCGCTTGATTGTGTCCAACATAACCCCCGCCACAAGTGAATGGTCCTGGATGGTTCCCCCGATTCACCTGATTTTAATGGAAACCCGGAATTAATTCCATTGCCGGGCATGTGGTTGACGATTCAGATGTAGGTGTGTTGTGGCACCCACTGTGTTGTGGCACGGTCTCCCGACCGTGCCACAGGTCCGACCGAAGGTCTCCTTGAAGAGCTACCGAAACAACCTGGAGACCTGCGGTCGCATCGAGTGGCGCGGTCAGGAGACCGCGCCGCAACGGGAGCGCCACAACGGGACGATTCAGGTTTATATGAAAGCAGTGGCCAACACCCGAAACTTCACTCGCGCCAACCCACTCTACACGATTGCGCGCCCGCGCGCCCGCTCAATCTTTCTGGCCTTTCCCCCACCAGTCGTCATGGCCCTTGAACCACCAATCTGTTGAATCCGTCAGGAGAATCTCTTCCGCCACGCTTTTGCCGATGGGGGTTGTCAGCCGCTGCCGGGCAAAGTGAATCCATTTGGCCGCGTAGGTGTTGCCCAGGTCGTTTTGCTCCTTAAGTTCAAGGATGAGGTCCAGTTGGTCGGCATCGTGCACCAGCCTGGATTCCTCAGTCACTTCGTCCCGGTATTCCCTCAAAAAGGCCTTCAGTTCGTCTCCAAAGGGGAGCGACCGGGCAAGGTCGTCCACGGCCCCGCCTTCGTCCACCGTGACATAGCGCTTGTTCACGTAATTCAAATCCCCCGTGCGCGCCTCCGGCAGGTCGTGAAAAAGGCACAGGCAAACCACTTTGAACGGGTCCACGTCTTTTGAAAGGCGGGCCAGGGTAAACCCTATCATCGCGACGCGAAAGGAGTGGTCGGCAACCGATTCACGCCCCGACCCGAGGAATTGGAAGCCCGAGCGCGGCGTCCTTTTGAGCATTCCCAGTTCGAAAAAGAAATTTACGATCTTGCGGTAATCCAATTCAAGACTCCTTGTAAATACAGGGAATTTAGCCCCAAGGGCCTGGATTTTTCAAACCTTGTGAATAAGTTAGACATCATAGCGCTTTAAAAGCTTGGTAAATATTGCTAGAATCTCCGGAAATCAAGCAAATTCAATCTTTCTCCCCGATAACCAGTCCCTTTGGAGGTTTCGAAGCTACATGGAGAAGCACACACTTTCAGTACTGGTCGAGAACAGTCCCGGTGTTCTCACGCGGGTGGCCGGCCTTTTCGCCCGGCGCGGCTTCAACATCGACAGCCTTGCCGTGGGCCGCACGGACAGAAGCGACGTTTCGCGCATGACGATTGTCGTGGAAGGCGACAGGCCGCTTATCGAGCAGGTTACAAAGCAGCTCCACAAGCTGATCGACGTAATAAAGATCAGCAACATCACCGAGGACGAATACGTCGACCGGGAACTGGTCATGATCAAAGTGGCGGCCGAGCCCAGCCATCGGGTCGAGATCATAAACATCGCCGGAATCTTCCGGGCCCGTGTCGTGGACCTGGGTAGAAAGACCATGACCTTCGAGTGTACGGGCACCGAGGGCAAAATCACCGCGTTCGAGGAGTCGCTTCGCCCCTACGGTATAAAGGAACTGGTGCGCACGGGCAAGATCGCCCTGCTCCGGGGGAGCAAGTTTGTAAGCCTCGGGAGCACGGGGGCCAGGGAAGCTGATGAAGAGTAACGCCCGAGCGTGTGGATTCAAAGGACTTAGGCGGGACGGGCTGGGTTTTTGAGATATCGGGAGGTGTTTTCGTGGAAATAACAGTTGCCGACGCACTGGTCCAGTGCCTCGAAAAAGAAAATGTGGAAGTGATTTTCGGCTATCCCGGCGGAGCCATCCTTCCGGTCTATGACTCACTCTACCACTCGTCCAAGATCAAGCATGTGCTCGTGCGCCACGAACAGGGCGCGGTCCACGCGGCCGACGGATACGCCCGTGTTTCCGGCAGGGTCGGCGTCTGCGTGGCCACCTCGGGCCCCGGCGCGACCAACCTGGTAACGGGCATAGCCAACGCCTACATGGATTCGATTCCCCTGGTCCTCATCACGGGCCAGGTGTCCACGAGCCAGATCGGAACGGATTCCTTCCAGGAAGTCGATATTACGGGCATCACCCTGCCGATCACCAAGCACAATTACCTTTTGAAGGACCCGCTCCGGCTTCCGACGGTGGTAAAGAACGCCTTCCACATAGCCGCGACGGGACGGCCCGGACCGGTGCTGATCGACATTCCGCGCGATGTGGCCCAGATGATGATCTCGTTCAAATACCCGTCCACGGTGCGCCTAAGGGGCTACAAGCCCACGTACAAGGGCCATCCGTCAAAGATCAAGGAGATCGCCGCGCTCATCAAGAAGGCCAAAAGACCGGTGATCTACGCCGGGGGCGGCATCCTGTCGGCAAACGCATCCGAGGAACTGCTCCAGTTCGCCGAAGCCATCTCGGCCCCCGTCACCAACACCTTCATGGGACTGGCGGGCTTCCCCGGCGAACATCCGCTCTTTCTCGGCATGCTCGGCCTCCACGGCACTCGGACGGCAAACATCGCCATATCGGAGTGCGACCTCCTGATCGGCCTGGGCGCGCGATTTGACGACCGCGTCGTCGGTAATATCAACAAGTTCGCCCAGCAGGCCACGGTGATCCACGTCGACATCGACCCCGCCGAGATCGGGAAAGTCATCAACACGAACGTGCCCCTCGTGGGCGACGTCAAGATGGTACTCAAGGCGCTTCTGCCCCTTCTCGAAAAAGTGGACCGCTCGGAGTGGCTGGAACACATTCAGGACCTCAAGCGCGAGCACCCCCTTGCCTACGCCAGGAACGGCGCGCTCAAGCCGCAGTTTGTGATCGAGCAACTCTGGAACTACACACGGGGCGACGCGATCGTTGTGACCGACGTCGGCCAGCACCAGATGTGGGTCGCCCAGTACTACCGCTTCAAGAGCCCCCGCACGCTGGTTTCCTCGGGAGGGCTCGGGTGCATGGGGTTCGGGCTCCCGGCTTCCCTCGGCGCATGCCTTGGCGCTCCGGGAAAACAGGTTATACTGGTCACCGGCGACGGCAGCATCCAGATGACGATGCAGGAGCTGGGCACGATGATGGAGCAGGGCCTCGCGGTAAAAATCATCATCCTGAACAACTACGCCCTGGGAATGGTCCGCCAGCTCCAGGAATTCTACTGCGAAGGGCGCTACATGGCGGTTAATTTCAAGTTCCACCCGGACTTCGAGGTGCTGGCCAGGGCCTACGGCATCCCGGGCTACACCTTCAGGACCGAAGAAGACGTCCTGAAACACCTTCCCGAGGCGCTGGCAAAGCCCGGACCCGCGATCATCAACTGCCTGGTGCCGGTGGACGAGAACGTGTCCCCGATGGTGATGGCCGGACAGGGCATTCAAGAGGCGATAGACTGCGGGTAGACCCGGCATGTTGGTGGGCCGGGATTAGCCTCCGACAACAATCCCAGTGAGCCCGGTTGCGACACGGTCTCGCCCCGGTTGCGGCACGGTCTCCCGACCGTGCCGCGCAATAGTCTTGGGCTGGCTGAGGGATTCCCATAACCGTCATTCCGGCAGGGCTTTTGAGCCGGAATCCAGGGTCTTTATAAAAATTGTTCACCAACCCGGCATCTTAATGGAACCTCTTATGAAACTTCATTGGGTCAATGAAGTTCCATGCTCGTTCAAACCCTGTCCGAGGACTGGGCGGCCCCGCTGGATTCCGGCTCAAAAGCCCTGCCGGAATGACGAAATGTGAGATTATCTTCAGACCCGGCTGTTTTCCGGACAGCCTCGTTCTGAGCAACAGCCCCGGGATCGTGGGAACGAAGGCATGCTACTGAGGGCGTGGAATGAGTACTTTACCGATTGAGATACGCAACCCCCTTGCCAGGAATGTCACTGTCACAGAGGACTCCCTGGTCGTCGATCTCGATGACGGACGCACGGTATCGGTCCCCCTTGCATGGTTTCCACGGCTCTTGCACGGTTCCGGAGAAGAGCGGACCAATTGGCGCTTTGTCGGAAAGGGAGAAGGCATCCAATGGCCCGATCTGGACGAGGATATAAGCGTTGAAGACATTCTTTTTGGGAGACCCTCAGGGGAGAGTCAACGATCTTACAAACGATGGCTGGAAAGCCGCCGGAAGTCCCGGTCCGCAAGCGGCTGAAACACATCGCGGACCACGGGAGCCGATCTCCCCGGGACCCTTGACATCGTCCCATTCGCCCCCGTATAGTACGCCTTCCTGAAAATCTAAGGAGAACGCCCTAAATGAAGACATTGTTACTCAACCCGCCCTCGTTTGAAAAATTCGACGGGGGAGCGGGCGCAAGGTGGCCCGCGCGCCGCGAGATCGCCTCCTACTGGTATCCGGTATGGCTCGCCTATCCTGCCGGACTTATTAAGGAAAGCAGACTCGTTGACGCGCCGCCCCACGGGATTTCCCCCGAAGAAACGGTCAGGATCGCCCAAGATTTCGAATTTCTCGTCCTCTTTACGAGCAAGGTCGGCTTCAAAAACGACGTTAAGCTCGCCGAAACGATAAAAGAGCGCAACCCTTCGATCAAGATCGCATTCGTGGGGCCTCCGGTATCGGTAAAGCCCGATGAGGCTTTGAACGCCTCCCGCGCCATCGACTTCGTGGCGAGAAAGGAATTCGACTACACGGTAACCGAGTTCGCCGAGGGCCGACGCCTCGAAGATATAGACGGCGTGAGCTTCATCAAGAACGGAAAGATCGTCCACAACCCGGACAGGCCGCTTCTCCAGGACCTCGATTCTCTGCCTTTTATCACCGACATCTACCGGCGCGACCTGGACCCGGCAAAATACAACATCCCCTTTCTCAAGCACCCCTATCTTTCGTTCTACACCTCGCGCGGATGCCCGGCCCGGTGCATCTACTGCCTCTGGCCCCAGACCTTCACGGGGCACCCCTGGCGCACGCGCGGCAATGAAAACGTCATGACCGAGGTGAAACACGCCCTCGAGATTTTTCCGGAAGTAAAGGAGATTTTTTTCGACGACGACACCTGGGCATGGGGCAAGGCGCGCGTGCTGGATATGTGCAAGCACCTTAAAAAACTGAACTTTACCTGGTCGTGCAACAGCCGCGTCCATGCCGACTACGATATGCTCAAGGCCATGAAGGAGGCTGGCTGCCGCCTCCTGGTCGTGGGCTTCGAGTCGGGCGTCCAGGAAGTGCTCGACAACATGAAAAAGGGCATTACCGTCGAGCAGTCCCTTACTTTCATGAAAAACTGCCGCGAACTCGGCATCACCGTGCACGGCGATTTCATGATCGGCCTTCCCGGCGAGACGAAGGAGACCATCCGGCGCACCCTCGAATTTGCCCAAAGACTCGACCCCGAGACGATCCAGGTTTCCGTGGCGCACCCCTTTCCCGGCACGGAGTTTTACCAATACCTCGATACCAACGGCTACCTGACAGACGACGACATGGTGGACGAACTCGGCCACCAGCTTCCCAATTTCGAGTACCCGTGGCTCAATCGCCAGGAGATAGTCGACGCCGTCGAGTACTTCTACGGTCAATATTACTTCCGGCCCAGGGTCATCTACCGGATCGTGCGGCGGGCGATCTTCGACGCGGACGAGCGCAGCCGGCTCTACAAGGAAGCGCGGGATTACCTGACGCTGCGTGCGAGACGCAAGAAGTTTACCGGCGGCCACGTTTTCGGGAAGGAAAACTAAGAAGGAGTGTGGGTTCTTCGAACACACCGGCATATGCAAGGATCATCACGCTTTCGGGAAGGAAAACTAAGAAGGAGTGTGGGAGCGGCTGGCAGCCGCGAGGTCTTTTGTCGCGCCTGCCGGGGCCGTGTGTTTTGTCCCAAAATAGCAGGCAATAAGGGCTTCTTGTCTTTTGTGTTCTTCGTGCTCTTCGTGTCCTTCGTGGTTGGATCGGCTCTCCTTTACCACGAAGCACACGAAGAGCACGAAGGACACGAAGCCGGCCGTTCCATTCATTCATGGGACGCCGCATCACCTGAGCATCTTAACAGATCGCGGCTGCAAGCCGCTCCCACCGCGCGCGGTGGGAATCCGGAATCGGGGGCCTGAAAAGGCGCGGATGAGCCAAAGATACCTGATCGTAAACGGGGACGACTTCGGCGTCTCCGAGGAAGTAAACGAGGCCGTAATCCTGGCCCACCGGCGGGGAATTCTTACGAGTTGCAGCCTGATGCCCGGAGGGGCGGCAGTCGAAGGGGCGGTGCGGCTCGCAAGGGAAAACCCCGGCCTCGCGGTGGGGATCCACGTCGCCTGCGTCGCCGGTAAATCGGTTCTCCCTCACCGAGAAATCCCCCACGTAGTGGACCGGGACGGGAATTTCCCGGCGGACCCCGCGCTTGCGGGCCTCAAATATTTTTTTTGCAAAAGGTCTCGAAAGGAACTATTCAGAGAGATTACGGCGCAGTTCGAGAAGTTTTGCGCTTCCGGCCTGCGGTGTTCGCACATCGACAGCCACTGCCACATGCACGTCAACCCGGCGGTTTTCGGGATTGTGGCCGAACTTGGCGAACAATACGGCATCCGGAGAATGCGGGTCCCGGACGACGATTTCTTCGCGGCGGTTCCCTTCTTGCCCAAGCCGCTCGCCGCGGCCGGTTACGCCCTGGTCTTCAAGCTGCTCGCCGCGCTGATGCGCACGAAGCTTCGGGGCCGCGGGTTCGGGTTTGCGTCGAGAGTATATGGTAATTTGCTCACGGGAAACATATCCAGGGAGTACGTGCTTTCCGCCCTCGATAAGGTCCCGCCGGGGGTGAGCGAAATATATTTCCACCCCGCGCTTTTGCCGGACCCCGGTCCGGATGATCCGAAAAAGGTTCAGCTCTTGCGGGAACTAGTGATATTGCTCGACCCGGAAGTGCGGTCAAAGATTGACACGCTGGGAATTTTACCGGCTAACTATCTGGATTTGGACAGGTTTTAATGAAAACAGCCATTGTGATCACTATCGCCGTGCTTGCCCAGGCGGTGGGAAATACGCTTCTTAGCAAGGGGATGAAGGAGATCGCGTCGCTGCCCTCCTTTTCGGACGGTTTTTCCGTGATGATGCTGGTGCATGCGATGCAAAACCCGCTCATCTGGGCGGGAATCATCCTGCTCATCGTCTTTTTCGCCTGCTTCCTTTCCGCCCTGTCCTGGGCCGACTTGAGCTACGTTCTGCCCGCGACGGCCTCCGGCTACATACTCAACGTCTTTTTGGCCAACCAGTTCCTGGGCGAACCCGTCTCCGCCTCCCGGTGGCTCGGGTCGGTGCTGATCGTCGGCGGGATAGCGCTCGTTGCCTGGTCGACCGGAAGGTCCGAGGCAAAACCCGCCCTCGAGCCTGACGCCTCGAAGCGTGGCGCGGAACGGAGGGAACCATGCTGACCGCCGTGATGGTGCTGATGATCGTGTTCTCGAACGCCGCGGGCGACGTGCTCCTCACCAGGGGCATGAAAGCGATCGGGGACATCTCGGCCGTAAGTCCGCTTGAATGGCTGAAGGTGACCAGGCGGATACTGTGTAACAGGGACTTCGCACTCGGAGTCCTGTGCCTTGCGGTGAGCTTCTTTTCGTTTCTGACCGTGCTGTCCTGGGCCGACCTGAGTTTTGTCGTCCCGGCGACATCGATCGTGTACGTGGTGACCATTCTCGGAGCGAGGTTCATCCTCAAAGAGGAAATAAACCGGATGCGCTGGGCCGGCACGCTGCTCGTATGCATCGGGGTCGCCCTGGTCTGCATCCCTTAAGGTTTTCGCCGCCCCGGTCTTATCCGATGCTCATCGAATCGATCAGATTCCTGCTGCTCGTACTCACACTGGCCTCCGCCTGTTATTATCTCGCGGCAATGCTTGCCGCCCACGGATTTTTCTCGCGAAAGACACCGCCTCTTCCCGCGATGTTCCCTCCCGTTTCGATAATGATTCCGCTTTGCAACGTGGATTTCAGGGCCTACGAAAACTATGCCGCCCTGTGCCGCCAGGATTACCCCGATTTTCAGATCGTTTTCGGAGTGTGCGACCCCTCGGATTCATCCGTTGCCCTCGTTAACCGTTTGAAGGCGGACTTTCCCCGCACGGCAATCGATGTCGCGGTCAGCGCAAACCAAATCGGCCAAAATCCCAAGGCAAACAACCTCGAAAACATGCTGCCCCTTGCCCGGCACGACATCCTCGTGCTCATGGACAGCGACATCCGGGTCGGGCCGGACTTTTTGCGGACAATCACCTCCGAACTGCTCGAAATCGGCCCGGGCCTCGTCACGTGCCTCTACCGCGCGGGAGAGGCCCCAGGGCTTGCCGCAAAGCTCGAAGCGGTCGGGATCACGGCCGACTTCGCCCCCGGCGTTCTCGTCGCCGAAGAAACCGCCGGGATTTCCTTCGCCTTCGGGGCCTCGATAGCGCTCGGAAAGGACACGCTCGCCCGGATAGGCGGATTCAAGGCGGTCGCGGACTACATCGCGGACGACTACATGCTCGGGAACCTGGTCCGCAAGGCCGGCCTTCCGGTCCGCCTCTCCCGGTGCGTCGTGGAAACCGTCCTATCGAGGCTCAGCACCCCGGATTTCATCAGGCACCAGGTCCGGTGGGCGCGCACGATACGCGCGTGCGGCCGCCTCGGTCATACCGGGTCGATAATTACGAACGGGACGGTCCTTGCCTCCTTCTACCTCGCCTCCACCGGTTTTTCGGGACCTGGCTGGCTCCTCTTCTTATCCGTCGTGGGTCTCAGGATGGCAATGGCCCGCTTTGTCGGGGTGCACCGCATGGGCGACGGTATTCTCCGGCGCTATTTCCCCCTCGTTTTGCTGAGGGATCTCTTTAGCTTCTTTTTCTGGTGCGCCGCCCTTTTCGGCAACCGCGTCGTGTGGCGGGGGAAAACCTTCCGAATCGACCGAAACGGCAAAATGACGCCGGAACCTTGAGGCGAAACCGAATCTCATACCGCGCCGCTATCGAGTTGCAACTGGAGCTTGGCGCGTTCAACGGTGAGCAACTCCCGCCGAGTGTCATACCGCGCCGCTATCGAGTTGCAGCTACTGTCATGTCGAGCGGAGCGAGACATCTCGGGGGGGACAAAGGTTCAGATTCCTCGCCGGCGCTCGGAATGACAAATTTAACGAATGCCGTTCGGCATTTTTGCGGGTATGTCTCGAACCGGCGGGGATACTTATATTAGGGGATACTTATATTCATCGAATGAAATGGCGCGTTGCCCGATCCGGCGGACGAACCGGGACAGGCTGCACGGAGGGTCATCCGGGTCCTTTTATCGCGGTTGCATCCGCGGGAGGAATGCTCATGGCCATATTCAAGATTTTGTTGCTGATCGGTGCGCTCCTCATCCCGGCCGCCTTTCCGGCCTTTCTGGAAGGACAGGATACCGTGGTCCTCACCAAGTCTGCAAATGGATTGGAAGTGGTCCTCCCTGTCGGAACGTTCCTCGAGGTCCGGCTGGAAGAGGCGGGGGCAACCGGGTATACCTGGCAGGTGATCGATCTGGACGTGGCCCACCTTGAACTCACCGAATCCCGGACCACACCGACCGGCCAACCCGGGATGGTCGGGGCGCCCGTCCAGAAGACCTGGCGATTCAAGGCCGTGGAGACGGGCCAGACGGAACTCAAGATGTATTACTACCGGATCTGGGAAGGCTTGGACAAAGGCGTGGAAAAATTCCAGGTGCGGATCACCATTCTTTGATGCCGGCAATCATCGAGGCACCCTTCATCCGCATCCAATGAAAACCCGAGCGAAGCTGTGGCCGTTGTCGTGGGGCAGGCTTTCCAGCCTGCCGGCCAAGGAGCACGCCGGCTTCATCGGGTGGCAAGCTGGAAGGGGCTGTTGCCCAAGTCAAAGCAGGCTGAATTGTTATACTTAGGGTCCGGACGGCAAACGCTAAAACCGTCATTCCCGCAGTGTTCTTAGGCGGGAATCCAGCGTCTTTGTTCTTGCGGCCGTATTGAAAGATACTGGATTCCCGCCTAAAAACACTGCGGGAATGACGATCCTTGAGTCCCGGGCTTAACCATGAGCGCATTACGGTTGTTCGCTGGTTCCCAAGCTCCAGCTTCCAGTGCTTTTGCAGAAACACCAAACATCCATCGGGTCATCTTATCCGGTAGCACTTGGTTGTCGGCACGGGAAGCTGGAGCTTGCCCCTCTTGGTTCCCAAGCTGGAGCTTGGGAACGAGCGAACTCGTCATCCAGAGCCAGGTAGGATGGAAACAAAGCCTACGGCCTCCACCTCATACCAATGTGCTGTTATGATTCTCTTTGAGACTTATCGGTCGAAGAAAACATTCAGGGGGCAGGATTCACACAGGGGCTTTTTGCGGCAGAAGAGGTGGCCCGTTCTGACCAGCAGGGCGTGGAATTCCTGGTAGAAACGCACGTCGGGTTCCAGCGCGCTCATAAAAAATTCCCGCAGGTCCTCGTAGCTTATCGATTCGTCCACCCATCCGTGCCGGGAAAAGATACGATAGGTGTAGGCGTCCACGACAAAGGATGGCTTGTGGGCGGCGTAGAGCACGATGCAGTCCGCCGTCTCGGGGCCGATGCCGCGGATACCGAGCAACTCCGACCTGAGGGCCTCTGCGTCCTGGTCGAGAAACCGATCGAGATCGCCGTCCCAGTGCGAAAGCAAATGCTCGCAAAAGGTTTTGATCTTTTTCGTCTTCTGGTTGTAGAAGCCCGATGGGCGTATGAGAATCGCGAGCGAGGGGGCCGGGATCTCGCAGAGCGCCTGGAAGCTCAAGACGTTGTTGTCTCTGAGGTTCGCAATGGCCTTCACCACGTTTTTCCACGCGGTGTTCTGCGTGAGTATCGCCCCCAGGATGACCTCGAAGGGCGTCTTTGCGGGCCACCACCCCTGGGGGTTGAAAGCTTCATACAACCTGTCGTAGACGCCGTGAAGCAGCTCTTTGCGGCCCCCGCTCATTTTATGCCGACTCCCGCGAGCGGTGTCCCGCAACCCGTACAGACGCCTTTTTCAAGGCCTTGAAACCTCGTGGAATAACCCACTCGCTTTATCAACAGATCCCCGCAGGAATGGCAAAAGGTGTTTTCCCCGGAATCACCCGGCGCGTTTCCCGTGTAAACATAGCGCAGGCCGGCTTCCAGGCCGATTTCGCGGGCGCGCCGCAGCTTTTCCACCGGCGTCGGCCCCCGGTCCGTTAAGAGATAGGTGGGATGAAACCGGCTGACATGCCAGGGAATTTCCGGCCCGAGGGCCGCCAGGAACCGGGCGAGGTCCCGCAGTTCATCTTCCCCGTCGTTGAGGCCGGGCACGATGAGCGTCGTGACTTCGAGCCAGATGCCCTTCTCCTTCATCGCTTCAAGCGTTGCGAGCACGGGCTTGAGGCGTGCGCCGCACTGCTCCTGGTAGTACTTGTCGCTAAAGGCCTTGAGGTCTACGTTTGCGGCCCCCAGGATCGGCGCCGCCGCATCCAGGGCTTCGCGGGTCATGTAGCCGTTGGAGACGAACACGTTTGCCAGCCCGAGTTCCTTTGCCCGTACCGCAACGTCCAGGGCGTATTCCAAAAAAATGGTCGGCTCGGTGTAGGTGTAGGCAATGGTTGCGCACCCCGCCTCGGCGGCGTCACGGGCAACCGTCTCCGCTGACACCTTGTGGCCGAAAATCGCCCCGGTCTCGCGGGGCGACTGCGAAATATCGGAATTCTGGCAAAAAAGGCACCTAAAATTGCACCCGGCAGTCGCGATGGAATAGCTCGTGGTCCCCGGGTAATAGTGATACAGGGGTTTTTTTTCGATGGGATCGATGTGCTGGGCGATCAGCCTGCCGTAGACGAGGCTCCAAAGCGTGCCCCCGCGGTTCTCTCTCACCCCGCATTTTCCCGTCTCGCCCGGTTCGATGCGGCAGTGCTGCGAACACAAAAAGCAGTGCACCCGGTCGTTATCGAGCCGCTTATAGAGCATCGCCTCTTTCATCGCTCGTCGCCAGTTTCCTGGGAAGACCGCCAGCACAGGGACCGCACGGATGCGTTTCCCACCCCCGAGGGAAGTTCGCTGAAAACGGGGGTCTGGAGGGTGAGGAACCGGTTGCGCAGGTCGATCCGCATCGCGATAAAATGGCCGAACGGGAGCCGGTGAAAAAAGGGACAGCGTTCCAGGAGATGCAGGTATCTCAGGAACGGAAGCGGAAAGGCGAAGCAGGTCCGCCACACCTTCGGGACCTGACCGCAAAGGATCCTGTCCGTCATGTTCTTCAGCTCGAAGACGCTGAAAAAACGGGCGGGCGCGTAGAGGGAATCTTTCCAGAACTTCTCGAGAAAATAATGGACCCGCCCGATTGAATACTTGTTGAGGACCCCGAGCAAAACGTTGCTGCGCGCCACCCGGAAGGCCTCGCGCAGGGCTTTTGCCGGGTCTCCCACAAACTCGAGCGAGGTAATGAGGGCCACCGTATCGAATTCATTATCGCTGAAAGGGAGGTCCTCGGCGAAGCCGCGCTCGAGCCCGACCCTGCCGCCAAGGCGCCTCCTCGCGAGTTCGATGCTCGGGCCCGACGGATCGAGCCCGGTCACCGAATGTCCAAGCGAATTGAGCCATTCCAGGAAGATACCGCTCCCGCAACCCACCTCGAGCACGCGCTGCCGGGCCACGGGCGCCCACACCTTGAGGAGCAGGTCCTTTTGGAGCGCGAAAACCGACTGCCCCAGATCGGAGCGGAACCAGCTCTCGTAGCGCTCGGTATCATGTAACCTGAATATATAGCTCACAAAAAACGCCTCGTGCGCAACGGGAAAACTGCAAGGCCCTCGGCCGCCGGTTGTTCTGGCCGACCGCCGCCGGCTGAGGGCCGAAAGCCGCCGCTATTCGTCGCTCAGGACCGCGCCGCGCGACCCCGACGTAACCATGCGCGCATACCGGGCCAGGTATCCGCTCTTTATCCGGGGCTCGCGCGGGGTCCAGGATTTTTTGCGCCGGGCCAGGGTCGCCTCGTCCACCAGAAGTTCGAGCTTCTTGTTCGGAATATCAATCAGGATTTCGTCGCCTTCCTCGATCAGGGCAATCGGGCCGCCAACGGCCGCCTCGGGCGATATGTGCCCGATGGCCGCGCCCTTGGTGCCTCCGCTGAACCGGCCGTCGGTGATGAGGGCCACATCCTGCCCGAGTCCCAGCCCGATGATCGCGGCGGTCGGGGTCAGCATCTCCTGCATCCCGGGGCCGCCCTTGGGGCCTTCGTAGCGGATCACGACCACATCGCCCGGCTTGATACGACCGCCGAGTATGGCGTCCGACGCATCGGCCTCGCTTTCGAACACACGCGCCTTGCCCGTCCGCGTGAGCATCTCGGGAGATACCGCCGACTGCTTCACAACGCCCCCCTCGGGAGCGAGGTTGCCGTAGAGGATGGCGATTCCCCCCTGCTCATGGTAGGGGTTCTCGAGCGGGCGGATGACCTCGGGATCGAGTACCCGGACCGCTTCGAGGTTCTCACCGACCGTCTTGCCGGTAACGGTAAGCGGGTCGTGATGGATGAGGTCGCGCCGGGACAGCTCTTTCATGATCGCCTGAACGCCCCCGGCCGCATTGAGATCTTCAAGAAAATGCGGCCCTCCCGGCCTCAGGCTGCACAGGTGGGGCGTGCGGGCGCTGATCGAGTTGAAAAGGCCGAGATCGAGGGCGATTCCGGCCTCCCTCGCGATGGCCGGCACGTGCAGGACCGTATTGGTCGAGCACCCGAGCGCCATGTCCACCGAAATGGCGTTCTCGAAGGCGTCCCGCGTGGCGATGTCCCGCGGTTTTATGTCCTTTGCGATAAGGTCCATCATCCGCACGCCCGCCAGCTTTGCCAGGCGCACCCTGGCCGCCGTGACCGCCGGGATGGCGCCGTTTCCGGGCAGCGCAAGCCCGAGCGCCTCGGCCAGGCAGTTCATCGAATTCGCCGTGAACATGCCGGCGCACGAACCGCATCCGGGACAGGCGTCGTCTTCGAGCTGGTCCAGTTCGTCGGCGGATATCTGGCCGGCCTTGAGCGCCCCGACCCCTTCGAAAACCGATATGAGGTCCACCGGCTTGCCGTTGACCCGCCCGGCCAGCATCGGACCGCCGCTTATGACAATCGCCGGAATGTTAAGCCTCAGCGCGGCCATTATCATTCCGGGTATGATCTTGTCGCAGTTCGGGATAAGAACGAGCCCGTCAAAGGGATGGGCCATCGCCATGATTTCCACGGAATCGGCAATCAGCTCGCGGCTGGCAAGCGAATAGCGCATGCCGGGGTGGTTCATCGCAATTCCGTCGCAAACCCCTATGGTGCTGAATTCGACCGGCGTGCCCCCGGCCTGCCGGATGCCCGCTTTGACTCCTTCCGAAATCCTGTCCAGGTGGATGTGGCCCGGGATGATTTCATTTGCCGAGTTGACGACGCCTATGAGGGGCCGGTCCAATTCCGATTGCGTGTAGCCCATCGCCTTGAAAAGTGAGCGGTGCGGGGCCTTCTCCACGCCCTTTTTCATCAAATCGCTTCTCATCTGTGTTCTCCCTTCGAAATGTTTGCCGGACCTAAGCCTAAACATATAATAATTACAGTATTCTTGACCGTTTTGGAAGAGCAAATGCCGGATCGGGGGCCGGGAGCAAAATCCGGCATCCGATACCAGATACATGACACACATCCTCCAGGTGTCGCCGAGTTGACATTGCCTGTTACAGCTTATATAATCCCGCAGCATGCAGGTCACTTTAATGTCGAACGTTTTCAGGAGGATACCAATTATGGACGCCGACGGCAGCAAAGCGCTCTACCCCATCGGCATCGTCGCCGAATTGATCGGGATTCATCCGAGGACACTTCGCGGCTATGAACAGGAGGGGCTCATCAGGCCGGCCAGGCGCGGAGGGAAACGTTTCTATTCGAATAACGACCTGAAGTGGCTCAAATGCCTCCGGGCCCTGCTCGGCGAAGAGGGACTAAACATCGCGGGGGTAAAGAAACTGCTGACCGTCGCCCCCTGCTGGTCCCTCCGAGGCTGCCCCGAGGAGCGGCGCAAGGGCTGCCCGGCGGTCCTGGACATCCCCCTGCCCTGCTGGGAAATCAAAAACCGCTGCAACGCCCCGAAAATCTCGTGCGCCGAGTGCGAGGTTTACGTGGGAAAAACCAACCAGGTAATCGAGATGACACGGCCGGAAGGGTCCGAAGAGAAATGATCCGGCCCGGATACACACGATCATGAGCCTCATATTCGGCCCCGTGCCCTCACGCCGGTTTGGACGCTCGCTGGGAATCGACGTTATTCCGGCAAAAACCTGCTCCTTTGATTGCATTTATTGCGAGTCGGGACCGACAACCCGCCTGAGCGTCAAACGAGAAGATTTCGCCGACCCGGTCGAGGTCTTGCGCGAACTGGACGACTTTTTCCGCCGATTTCCCAACGGGGCCGACGTCCTCACCTTTTCGAGCGCGGGCGAACCGACCCTCTATCTGCGCCTGGGCGAACTGATCCGCGCAATAAAGGGGACATACCCCCATCTCCCCCTGGTCGTTCTCACCAACGGCTCCCTTCTCCTCGATACGGAAGTGAGAAGGGACCTTCTCTTGGCGGACACGGTCGTCCCTTCGCTGGACGCCGCCACCCCCGGCATCTTTTCCAGGATCAACAGGCCGCATCCCGCCTTGAGCCTTCCGGATATACTGGAGGGGCTTTACGCCTTCCGGCGGGACTACAAGGGCCGTCTGCACCTGGAAATCATGCTCGCGCACGGCGTCAACGACAGTCCGGAAGAGTTGCGGGCGCTCGCGCGCGCGGCGGAAAGAATAGCACCCGACCGGATCGAGCTCAACACGGTGGCGCGCCCGCCGGCGCATGCGGGAACGGAGGGGTTGCCGGAAGAGCGAATGCGGCGCGCGGCCTCGTATTTTGCCTCGGACCGGACCGCCATAATAGGGGTTTTTGCCGGCTGCGGCGAACATGCCGGGGATGCCGACATCGCGGCGCGCATACTACAAACGATAGAAAGGCGGCCCTGCACGATCCCCGAGCTTGCCGCCTCGCTCGGGATTTCCGAAGAAAGACTCGAAGCCGAATCGATCAGGCTGCGCGACCAGGCAAAACTGGTGATACAGGCCTTTGACGGGAAATCCTTTCTCTGCCTTCCCGGACGCGACCCCCGCAGCAGCCGCACGAGGTAGCGCCAACCCCCGCATGCACGGTCGGGGGGCGACCGTTCACCGCGGAGACGCTGAGGGCGCGGAGAAAAACACTCGGACGAGGTATCCCGGCGTCAATACCGTTCACTGAAAGCGCGTCCCGGAGCCGTGGGGCAGGCTTTCCAGCCTTCCGGCGAGAGACTGCGGAACCCCAACGAACGGCAGGCTGGAAAGCCTGCCCCACGACGATCACCACCAGTGGCGGCCCGAGCAAACGGTATCGGTCCCGGCGCATATCGGGCATCAGCCTCAATTCCTTGAATCAATACGCATGACATCCGATACCTCGGCTTGTTCTTTGTCTCTGCGCCCTCTGCGGTGAACGGTTCATCGGCATAAGTCGTCATGCCGCCGAACGCCGCCGTCACATCTGCACGTCGCTTTTCACCGGCGGGGGCGATGCGAGGATTTCAACGGGATGCTCCGGGAGGGTCCTCGCGGTCAGGGTGTTCGCGAAGAGCTTTCGCGCAAGGCCCCGCACCTGCTCGGCGCTCACCGCCCGGACCCGTTCCGGGTAGCCCTTGTCGTAATCCCAGCCGAGGCCGAGCACCTCGTTCAGGGCGGCGCTCGAGGCCTGGGCATCCAGGGTCTCTCTTCCAAGCTTCTGGCCGACGAGCATCGCCTCCTTCGACCTTTCCAACTCGATCGCGGGGACCGCCTCATCGGCAAGCCGCTTCAAATTGGACATGACGATCTGCTGGACCTTGTCCAGGTTTCCCATCGTGGTCTGGGTAAGGACCCCGAAGAATCCCGCGTTTTTCCCGTAAAAAGGAAATGCGTGCACCGCGTAAACCAGGTTGGTGTCCCCACCCCGCAGGGCGTCGAAGATCCTGCCCGCCGGGGCCCCCCCGCCGGACAGAATCGAGGAAATTACATCGAGCACCGGCCGCTCGGAATTGTTCACATCGAGCCCGTTGGTGCCGATGAAAAGGGCCGCGCTCTTCTTCTCGTTCTTTATCTCAACGAGTCCGTTCTTGCGTATCTGGCGCGTTTCCTCGGGCAAGGCTTTCACGACCGGGGCCCCGGACCAGGCGGCGAATTTTTCCGCGATCCGGGCCTTCGCTTTGGCCGGATCGACATCCCCGAATACGGCCAGGACCGAGTGGGTGGGGTTTACCATTTTGCGGTAAAAGGACAGCACGTCCTCGCGCGTAAAGGCCCCGACGGATTCCGCAGTACCCAGGCGGTCGTTTGCGTAGGAGGCGGTCTTGAAATAATTCTTCCTGAAAAGCTTCATCACCTCGGACTGCCAGCGCTCATCGGAGCGCTTGATCGCGACGAGCGTATCCTGGCGCTGTTTTTCAATCTCCTCGGCGGGAAACTGCGCATCCCGAACAACGTCGGCGAGAAGGTCCAGCGCCCAGTCGAAATCCTCTTTCAGCACCTTGATCGAGACATGATAGGTATTGTTGTCGGATGTGGCGCCCATGATTCCACCGGCGTCCTCGACCTGTTTCGCCAGCTCCATCTTGGTGCGCGTCCGGGTCCCCGAGGCAAGCAGCGAGGCGGTGAAGGCGGAAATTCCCGGACGGTCGAAATCTTCCAGCGCGAGTCCGCCCGTTCCGTAAATGTGCATCGTGACAAACGGGAGGCCCGCATCCTGTTTCACCAGGGTCTTCAACCCGTTGGGCATGCGCCCGAATTCAACCGGCGTGGTTTGCGGCACCGGGCAGGCGGGAGCGGCGGCGGCCTGCCCCGGCTTCTGTTCGGGCGCGAGCGGCTTGATCACGGCAACGCTCATACGTTCGGGAACGAGATAGCGCTGGGCGACGGAGCGGACCTCCTCGGCCGTGACCGAGCGAATCCCGAAGTTGTATTCCTCGTCGAAGTAGGGATCTCCGGACATCATGTAGGAGGATGCGAGCGACGAGGCCATCGCCGAGACGGATTCCTTGCCGAAGATATGGCGGGCGACGGCCGTTTTCTTGGCCTTCTCCAAGTCCGGGCCGCTCACCAGGGCGGACCTGAAGCCCGCGATCTCCTCCTGGATTTCGGTCAGCGCTCCGGGCCACTGCGTCGGGGCAAGCGAAACCGAGACGATAAACTGGCCGCGCACAAAGGAAGGCGACCAGTGCGACGCCCCGATGCTGTAGACCTTGTTTTCCTGGTCCTTGAGCCGGCAGTAAAGGCGGCAGGTTTCGCCCTCTCCGAGCAGGTGCGCCAGCACGTCAAGCGCATACATATCCTTGTCATACGCGTTTACCGACGGGAACCCGATCTTTGCCTGGACGAGGCGCGTTATGGGGACCTCTTTCTCCTCCCATCTCGGGCTGCTCTGGAGGGGCTCTTCGGGCAGCACCACGGGCTCGGCGGCCCGGGACTGGAAATTTTTCGTCTTTTGAATCACGAACTGGAGCGCTTCGGAGGGTGACACGTTCCCGGCCAGCACGACTATCATATTTTCGGGCTGATAGCGCTGCTGGTAATAATCGAGCAGGGCCTCCCGCGTCTGCTGAACAAAAACCTCCTCGTAGCCGATCACCGGGTTGCGAACGGGATTTGTCTGGTAAGCGGTCTGGATGAACAGCTTCCACAGTTCCGTATTCGCGTTGCTCTCGCCCATTTTCATTTCCTGCTGGATGACCGCTTTTTCGCGCGCCGCCTCTTTCGGGTCGATCAGGTTTTCGGAAACGTATGAAAGCAGGATATCCAGGGCATCCTTCCAGTGTTCGGCCCCCGTGTTGATGTAGTAGACGGTCCTGTCATAGCTCGTGTAGGCGTTCGTGCTGCCCCCCATCGAGCGGATGCGCTCCTTCGCCTCGGCCTCGGTAAACGACCTGGTCGAGCCGCCCGCGACCACGTGCTCGAGATAATGGGAAAGACCGGCCTTGAGGTATTTCCCCTCGAGGATGGACCCGGCCCGGACGAAAACCTGGGCCGAGATCACCTCGGCCCCCGGCTGCTGGTGCACGAGAAGGGTCAGGCCGTTCTTGAGGACCACGAACAGGTCTTCCGGTTTCGAAGCCATCGTTTTTTGCACGAACGGGCGGGATTCGGGCAGGATCAGGGGGCATTCCCTGCCTTCGCCGGGCTGCCCGGCAAACACCGGGGCCCCGATTACGGCGGCGATCAGGGCAACTGTCATGAACACGGGGACCAACCTTCTGAGCATCCTGTATCTTCCTTTCCTCTATCTCCGTCGGCCCGGCCAAACGGAAAAATCCCGAACCATTTATTGCTTGTGGGGCAACCCCCGGAAAATCTCATTGACGGCGCGCTAGCCTATTATTTTAACGATTGGTTTGCTCGAATTCCAGAGGCGAATCGCGGGGTGCATCCCGGCCGGACCTATAATCTGCCTTCCCGGATAAGGCCCGCGATGAGGTCGTGCCGGTTTGCCGTCCCTCCGGGGGTCCGCCACCAAAGCGGCGGCCGAACCAACGACAGTACCTGCGCGTCCGCGGTCGCGCTCAGGCCGATTTCAACCGCTATATCGTTTATCCGGAAGGAGCGCAGCAGGTTCGAGAGGGTGTGCCGGAAGCCGGCGGCCGAAGGCGGAAGGTCGGTGGCCGTGGGCCGGGAAAAGGCCACGGGCGGGGCTGTCGCTCCCGGAACTTCCTGTAAGGTCGCGATGCATTCGAAGTTGACGAAAACAAGCAGGAACCGCTCGTCGTATTCCAGCTTTTCCCGGATGATGAGGGGATTGAACTCACCGGTCGCATCCGCGAGCTGGGGCGTGTTCTCGATAAGGCGGGGTCGATCCGACACGTTCGGACCCATTGCGAGAAAAGGAAAACGAAAGTCCGGGACAATGGAAGCTTTTTGCCGGCCGAAATAGACGCGTGCGCGGGGATGAGGCCATCCGCCCACCCGGAACAGAGCTTCCTGCGCCTGCCGGGATTTGCGGAGCCCGTAGGTAAACGCGTTGGGAAAGGTATCCTTGCCCGCAGCCTCGAAGATCTTCGCAAAACGGGGCGTCGGGAAGAATATCCGGCCCGCCGAAGCCAGGAGGCCCTTTTCCTCCGCGGAATAATCGGAGACGGCCGCCCGCACTCCCAGGGTGATTACTCGCGGGCACGAAACCAAAAAAGGGGCGATCGCAATGCGCGGCTGAGGCATGGTGAGAAGAGGAGTCGTTGGTTGTTGGTTGTTGGTTGTTGGTTGTTGGTTGTCAGCTATTGGATAGATATCACCCGTAGGTTGGGTTAAGCGACAGCGCAACCCAACAGAGTTACCCGTAGGTTACCGTGAAAATAAAAGGCGAGGAGGCACAAAAAACCCCCATTCACACTTCCAAAAAAGTGTGTCAAATCAGATGCTTATAGGCCAAGCTAGATCGTGCAGCTATGGCAAGCCCCAAC
>JBAQYM010000235.1:0-5447 GCA_049300095.1 Syntrophobacteraceae bacterium | reverse complement strand
GCTTGCGTGTGGTGTGAATGCCGAACTTGCCCAGGTCGGAGACAATCCACTTGCGTCCCAGCTTTTCGGCCACCGCGGCGGTAGTGCCAGAGCCGCAGAAGAAGTCGGCCACCAGATCGCCTTCGTTGGATGAGGCTTTGATGATGCGTTCAGCTAGTTCTTCCGGCTTTTGTGTTGGAAACCCTGTTCGATCCTTTGATACTTGGTTCAATTGTGGAATGTCATCCCAGTAATCCAAACATAGTGTTCCATCTTTCATGTAATAACGATAAACAAGCTCTGGATTCTTTTCTTCCCATTCACGAGAAATGTCGCGAGCGCCTTTTATTGGGCTGTCTTTTAGAAATCTGCCCATTAATCGATATTTTCCTTTTTCATCTTCGTATCTATAGCGTGCTTCCTGCTCCTCGTTAAGCGACTTCATAACTGCCTGATAGTTGTAAATCCAATTATTTGACTTGGTGTAATAGTAGATTGTGTCATGCCGACGACCATAGGCTACTTTTGGTACTCGACCGCCTGTATAACACCACGAAATTTCATTTCGAAATCCTGCAGTATCATTATCACCACCCTTCCCGAATACCTCATCCAATACCAAGCGAATGTGACTATTTATCCTTGGATCACAATGCACATAAATACTCCCATCCTCGGCCAGCAGATCGCGCATCAGGACCAGCCGTTCGTAGATCATGGCGATGAAGCTGTCCGTACCTTTGCCCCAGGTGTCGCGATAGGCGATTTCTTCGAGGATGCTAGGCTTCTTGGTGAACGTCTCGGTTGGTGAGCCTGCCGAACCACCGATCTCGATGTCCATGCTGAAATCCGCGCCTACATCAAAGGGCGGATCAATATAGATCAGCTTGAGCCCACCCTGTTTTTCGATCTCCTCGCGCAGCGGGCCGTTCTTCAGCGATGAAAGGATGAGCTTATTATCACCCCAGATAAGCTTGTTCGTCCAGCCCTTGAGCTGGCGGCCACGGGCGTCGAACATATCCATTTGCATTGAGGCGTCTTCCGGTTTTTCGGCTCGCGGTTCGTCCACCTGCTCGATGACCTGGAAGGGCAGGACGATATTGCAGACCTCGCTGGTCTTTCCATTCCAGACCAGTTCGACCTCGCGCTTGTCGGCGAAAAGCAGGAAGCGATACTTATCCGGCAACGGCCTGTCCGCCTCCATAAAGCGGAGTATCTCCTGCTGTTCCTGTTCAGTCAGTCGTGGCATAAAAACTCTCTCCTTCGCGGTGTTCTACCCAGATTCAGCCGCGTTTGGCCGGTATAACTTTCACTCATGTTAGCGCCGAGGGGAGTCCATGTGATGGCGACAGAGCTTTGTTAGCCAAGCCATCGATTATTAATCAGTTCGGCCACCGCAACCTATCAAACACGAGAATAGGGAAAGCAATTCTTGATCTGGTAAATAAGGAATTTCCCTTTTGACGGAGCAGCCATCAATTCATCGTAAGTGCTTTGGCCGACATTGTAGTACTGGTATACGGACCCGTTTTGAAATTCAACCTCAAGCGTTTCTGACGGTGGGTCATAGCCAACAGAGACAATGTTTGATGATGACACAAGCTGTCTATCCATATCTTACTCCTCCAAATCTTTTGGTCCATCGCTGACGAGTTCGCGTGGGATGATGGTCTCCAAAAGCTTAGCCCTTGGAGACTGTGCACGCCATGAGGCAACAACGCGGTCGTAGCTTTCTTGTCGTCGAGGTAGGGCCCACTTCTGTGCCACTTGTGGATCCCTGCTATTGGGACAGTGTTTATCTCCAGGAAAGGTTATTCTGCAGCGCATTGGTAGTCTTGCTGCTTCACCAGTAATGATCGCTTCGCCAGTGCGTAATACGGGCAGCATATCCATGAGTGCAGTCAAGTTGTCAGGCAATGTCCCCTGGACACTCGATCTATCCGTAGGGTTTGAGAGTCGCAGCGCAACGAATGTACCGCATTGCGACAGAATTGTGTCATCTACTTCAGAAGGTCGCTGACTTACAATCATTGCACCCATGCCATACTTGCGTCCTTCTTTGACTATTCGTTGTACCATGTCTCGGGCCGAATTCACCTCCCCACCCGAAAGGTACCTGTGTGCCTCCTCCATTACCAGCAGCAGCGGCCTCTCTATGGCCCCTTCGCTCTTGTCACGACTCCAGAATAAGGCTTCATAAACCACTCTTAGTATGGATCCGATAAGCCTTACGAGGACCTGGCTCGGGATTCCAGATAGGTCAAGGATCGTAATTGGGGCCTCATGTCCTAACCACGCTCTCAGAAGATCGGGGAGATCCTTCTGCGTTGCGCCATTCAAATCTGGTTCCCAATCCGCCGGATGTAGAAGAAAATCATAGCGCTTGTCAAGCAGACGTGAACGGAGATTGCCCAACTGGCGTTTTAGCCCGGGTGCACTTGTGTTGATGAATGGTCCCTTGGAACCCATAGCGTGAGGTTTGTATTTTGGTGGCGTCAAGGAATCGGCATCTCCCTGTGCTAGCATAGCGGGTTCATCTCGGTCCGTCCCCTCAAAAGTTCGGAGTTCTACATCAATGAGCTCCAGCCAGAGACGCTTCAGGCTGTACGGCACTGGGGTGCCAATCGTTAGTGACCGCTCGTCCACTCCTGGATATGATCGATTCTGAAGAGTTTCCCGTTTGAGTTCCGTAATCTTGTCATAAAAATGCAATGCCTTGTCATCAGCAATCCCGCCAGTAAGGAACCCCACTAAGTCAGATGGGTCAATCGCCCAGTATGGTATCGACAATTCCTGCTGACCCCTGTTTGCGTTAATGCGGAATACTGTGGAGATGTCCGAAAGGGCGTCGGAGTACTCACCGTGTATGTCCAGAAGCAGAATGCGTGCACTGGGATATGGGCGTGCCTCAGAATCTGTACCAGCTATAGATCTGAGAAGACTCGCGACGGTGGTAGACTTGCCTGATCCTGTTGAGCCAAGTACTGCACAGTGACGGGTGAGTAGTTTGTCAATATCGATCCTGACCTCCACAGCCTCAGCGCTTGAGAGCCTGCCTATGCTCACTTGCCCATTGTCTGAGCGACCATAGATTCGGAGAAGATCCGGCTCGGTTACGAGGTGGACCTCGTCGTTCACATTTGGATGCTGACTTATGCCGCGTTCGAAACATGATCCGATGGCCTCTCCAACTAGTTGAACCTTCATCCATTTGGCACTCGCCTGGGAGGAGTCCCTTACTGATTCAGGAGCTGCATTGACACCAACGTCAGAGACTACGCCGAACAAGTCCTGGTATCCAAGGGGTATTCGGACAAAACTCCCAACTTGTCCAACTCTATACGTGCTTCCATTAATAATGGCCAGCCCTGAGGCCACGGATTCGGCTAGGTAGACGTTGACAGTTGCACCGGTGACGGCACGAACATGACCGAGGAGAGTCTGCGGTGATCTCATTCTGCTACCTCGACATTTGAGATATCACCAGAGATTGCGATGCGCTCTGCGTGTGTCAAAGACACAAAACGTGCAAATGAGGCGAAATCACCGAGCAGGAACGTCCCTCCAGAACCAGTTTCTCGGGCTTCCCAAAAGCTTGCCCTGATGACGTCCCAGTTGGGGCTGGGCAGTTCTCTGGGAACCCAGGGTGCGGTTATGCAGTTTACGATAGCCCCATCTTCTGCGTAAACACTCATGTTTGGCCTTTTGCTGGCCAGCGCACACGCAGCTTGTTCGTGTTCAAGTGACTGGTACTGAAATGCGAAAACGCTGCCGGCAGGGTTCGCAGCCAGTGCCTCATCAAGCACGGCGACGATGTGTTTATCGGCAAAAGAGAATCCGCACGTAAGAAGAAGCGTGTCTGGTGTTGTGAGGAATTTACGAAGGCGATCAAAGAGTGCGATAAATGGAAGCTTCTGTATCTGATCGTATTTGAGATGATCTGGGAATATCAATAGAGTAGCACTACGTCCTTTACCTCTAATGATCCCGCCTCGTTTGTTGTCAGCCCAGCCGAGTGAGCCATGGAGTTTCCACAACCTAACCCAACGAGATGGGAGGTTATCATTGGAAATACTGGCGGGGTCAAAGAAAGGTTCAAAGCCGCCCGAGAAGCCGTCAAAATAGGGGATCTCGAGGCGTTCGAGAGCCTCTTCCATCAGCAGGTCATAATTGGGAGTGAACATCTCGATGGGATGGCTCCGATCCGTTCCGCCAATCCAACCCGCGAGTTCCGTGTATGGGTTATTCTCAACAGGGAGACAAGCCCCCACTACCTTACCAATGCTCTCGCAGATACGCTGAGACAGTTGGGTGAATGCCGAGCCGTCACATCCGTATATGGAATTACAGCCGATCAGTGCCGCCAATGATCGAACGCGCGATAAGATCATTTCGATGTTTGGGTTGGGCCCAAGATCTTTGCACACGTCGTTTACAACAGCAACGTCGGCCTTGGTTAGGCCTTGAATCACCGTTTGCGTGAGGCCTGCAATGGTAGGAATTAGCGGCTTCCCAATCTTGCTCAGCTTCCCTGACGCTTCATCAGCAAGAATGCTCGCAGGACCACCTGCACCCAGAAGGACCCCAATTCGTTTTCGGCCTTGAGCCAACATCTGTCTCAGGTCACCCATGTACCTATCAGGATTGTGTACAGTTGCTTCCATATCGACTCCTACTAGCCCACTGTTATTCAATTGTTTTCCCAACAACTCCATCAATTTAATGCTTAATTATTTACGTCAATTAATTATGAAAATCAAACCATTATAATTGAACTCATACGTAAGAAGGAAACCAATTATTACCATCCCTATCTTTAGATGTACCTAACGCTGCGGTCAGTGGCCGAGTGACCGAGAGGTCCGCTGCACCGACTTAGTTGAATTTTTCTTTAGTATGTCCTTCCCTGTACTGGAATTGGCAAGAGAAAGGCATGTTCGCCTCAGTTCATTTACAATCTTCAATCGCTTTGCAATAGCCTCCGGACTCATATCAATCTTCATTTTTTTGTTTCCTGGGCTACAAATAGCTAATACCTGTTTATTTGATTCTTTTTCTTGTCCACGCTGGACTCCGACGACAATCAAGAATCGCATATACAAGCACTGTATTATTTTCTATGCGATAGTAAATGGCAAAAGGAAATCGTTTCGATAATGCCCGGTTGTATTTATTGAAATATATCGGATGAATCCCACCATAGATTGCCAATGAATCAATATCTGAATAAAGTGTGTCTAAAAAATATGAGCCAAGACCTTCAGATTGCTTTTCATAGAACCGGTAACCATCAATCAAGTCCTGGCTTGCAGATGTAAGTATTTTAATTTTCATGCTATGGAGTTTTCTATGTTTTTCTTAGCAGCATTCAAATAAACAAATACATCCTTTCCATTACTAATTCCGTTTTCTCGATCATTCAAAATTTTCTCGTGCCAAGGTGGCGATGATATGCTGTCTGCTTTTTT
>JBAQYM010000234.1:0-20433 GCA_049300095.1 Syntrophobacteraceae bacterium | reverse complement strand
TTTCCAGCCTGCCGGCCGATTAAGGCCCGTGCTCCTTGGCCGGCAGGCTGGAAAGCCTGCCCCACGTCCCTGGCTGCCTTAAGTGAACGGTATTGCCCTTGAACCAAACTACACTTTTTTTGCATTTTCTTCGCGAACCGGGGTCAAGCTGGAACAGGATTTCCCACGGCGCGGATTTTCAGCGTATAATGCCGCGGCGATTGTCGCCGTGGTCAGGAATAGTTGTAATCCATACGGACGGGTCGGCGAAGAATTCCTCATTTGGCAACAGCATCCACCGGGGAGGAAGCAGGGATGGGCGATCACTTGAAGACGTTGCGGGACATGCGCGAGCGCGCGATGCATGGCGGGGGGGAAGAGCGGATAGATCAGCAGCACGCCCGCGGGAAGATGACCGCGCGCGAGCGGTTGGGGCTTCTGCTCGATGAAGGGACTTTCCAGGAACTCGGGGCACTGGCCACCCACAACATAACCGAGTTCGGCATGGATAAGCACCGCTATCCGGGAGACGGCGTGGTGACCGGGTTCGGGAAGATCAACGGGCGGCGGGTGGCGGTTTTTGCGCAGGACTTCACCGTGCTCGGCGGTTCGTTTTCCGAGGTGCAGTCACACAAGATATGCCGCATCCAGGATGTGGCCCTGGAGAGCGGAATCCCGATAATCGGGCTCAACGATTCGGGCGGGGCGCGCATCCAGGAAGGATTTCGAAGCCTTGCGGCCTACGGCGAGGTCTTTGTGCGAAACGTCCTCTCGTCCGGCGTCATCCCTCAAATCTCGGTCATGATGGGACCGTGCGCGGGTGGGTCGGTCTATTCCCCGGCCCTTACCGATTTTGTCATCATGGCGCGGCGCACCAGTTTCATGTTCATCACCGGTCCCGATGTCATCCGCGCCGTCACGGGCGAGGCGGTCAATTTTTCCGACCTGGGCGGCTCGCTCGTGCACAACAGCAAGAGCGGGGTGGCCCAGTTTTCGGCGGAAAACGACCACGAGGCAATCGAGCTGATAAAACTGCTGCTGAGTTACCTGCCGCAAAACAACTCGGAAGACCCGGCGCAGGTGGCGCGCTACGACTCGCCGGACCGCATGGAGGAGTCCCTCAACGCCATCGTGCCCCCGGATGAGAACGAACCCTACGATATGTGCGGGGTGATCGACGCGATCGTGGACCGGGACAGCTTCCTCGAAGTGCACCAGTACTACGCGCGCAACGCGGTGGTCGGATTTGCGCGCCTCGACGGCTATTCGGTGGGCATCGTCGCCAACCAGCCGAACCACCTCGCGGGCGTGATCGACATCGATTCGAGCGACAAGATCGCCCGTTTCGTGCGCATATGCGACGCCTTCAACATTCCGGTCGTCACGTTCGTGGACACGCCCGGGTACATGCCCGGAGTGAGCCAGGAGCACTACGGGATCATCCGCCACGGCGCGAAGGTCATCTACGCGTACTGCGAGGCGACTGTTCCCAAGATCTCGATCGTCACGCGAAAGGCCATCGGGGGCGCCTACATCGCCATGAGTTCGCGGCAGATGCGCTGCGACCTGGCCTTCGCCTGGCCTTCGGCGCAGATCGCCGTTATGGGGGCCGAGGCCGCCGTGCGCATCCTGCGCAAGCGCGAACTCGCATCCTCCGATGACCCGGCCGATCTCGAAAGCAAATTCGCCGGGGAATACCGATCCAATTTCTTCAATCCGTATTACGCCGCGAACGTGGGACAAATCGACGAGGTGATCGAACCCAGCGAGACGCGTCCTCGCCTGATACGCGCGCTCGAAGTTCTTCGCACGAAGGTGATGCGGAATCCACCCAAGAAACACGGGTTGATCCCGATGTAAACTGAACAGGATGCGCTCCCCCCCGCGATCCGTGAATGTGGATGCGGCCTCGGGCCGCGAAATCCGGTTTTGTTCCGCCTCATTTTGAACGGGAGTGATTATGGGTTCGATCTCAACGGGCTTTCAGCTTACCATCTTCGGGATGGGACTGGTCTTTCTTTTGCTCGCGCTAATGGCTCTTCTCCTCAAACTTCTCCTCAGAAGCGATTCCGCCACGGTGGAAGAAGCCGTCGAGGAGGGACCCCCCGTGCGCGCTCCGGCCGAAATGGACCCGGACGCGCTGGCCGCCATCCTCATAGCCGTGACCTCGTTTCGGGCGGCGCGTCGCAAGGAGGCGGCGCCCGTCATGCGCAGGCACATGCCGGGGACCCTGCCGAGCCGGTGGGTCACCGTCGGGCGCGTTATGGCAACCACCAATTGGCATCCGGGCCGGAGGGATCGATGAGACGATACAAAGTGGAAGTAAAAGGCAAAGAGTACGTGATTTACGTGAGGGAACTATCGGCCGATCACTTTAGCGTGGTGCTCAACGACGAGGTGACCGAGGTGCGGATAGTCTCCGAACAGGACCTCGCCCAATCCCAGATCACGCCCGGGATCGTCCCTCTGAGGCCGCAAGACGAGACCGCCATCGAACGGCCGGAGGTAACCTACAGTCCCCCCTCCGCGGATGTGCTCGGCCCTCCGCACCGGTCGGCCTCTCCGCCGCCCCTGCCTCCCAAACCCTCGCTGCCCAGCGACGGCGTGCGGGCCGATGTCACCTCGCCCATGCCGGGTGTGATCCAGTCAGTCGAGGTGAAGGCCGGCGATGAAATAAAACGCGGGCAGACCCTGCTGATCCTCGAGGCGATGAAGATGAAGAACTTGATCAAATCGCCGCGCGACGGGAAGGTGGAATCCGTTAAGGTGCAACCGGGACAATGCGTGAGCTACGGGGACGTGCTCGTGAAGTTCGCGGGAGAGGAGCGGTCGTGACAATCGATTTTTCCCAGCTTCTAAACGGGGTACTGAATATCACCCCCGGCTCGCTCGTCATGATCGGGGCCGGCTGCCTCCTGATCTACCTCGCGGTGGTCAAGGAATACGAGCCGATGCTCCTTATCCCGATCGGCGCCGGGTGCATTCTGGCAAATTTGCCGCTTTCCCCGATGATTCACGATGACGGCATGCTTCAGGTCCTGAAGAAAATGGGCGTGGATAACGAGCTTTTTCCCCTGCTGATTTTCATCGGAATCGGAGCGATGACGGACTTCGGCCCGCTGCTTGAAAACCCCCGCATGATGCTCCTGGGGGCGGCCGGGCAATTCGGGATCTTCGGGACCCTCATACTGGCCCTCCTGCTCGGGTTCGATCTCAACGAAGCCGCCTCGATCGGCATTATCGGGGCAATCGACGGGCCGACCTCGATCTATGTGAGCAACCTGCTGGCCCCGCACCTGCTCGGCCCGATCGCGGTGACCGCCTACAGCTACATGTCGCTCGTGCCGATCATCCAGCCGCCCATAATGCGCGCCCTGACCTCGAGGTCGGAGCGGCGCATACGGATGCCCTACACCTCGCGAACCATCAGCCGGCGCACCCGTGTTCTCTTTCCGATCATGGTCATCCTCGTGGTCGGCTCGCTCGTGCCCATGGCGATCCCCCTTATCGGGACCCTCATGCTCGGAAATCTCTTGAAAGAATCCGGGGTCGTCGAGCGGCTGACCGGCGCGTCCGCAAACGAGATTGCAAACGTCGTGACCCTCTTTCTCGGCCTGGCGGTGGGTTCCACGATGCTGGCGTCCACGTTCCTGCAACTGCAGACCCTGGCGATACTCGGCCTCGGCATTATCGCCTTCGGCCTCGACACGGTCGCGGGACTCCTGTTTGCGAAATTTCTCAATTTTCTCAGCCGCGGCAAATTCAACCCTCTTATCGGGGCGGCGGGCATAAGCGCCTTCCCGATGGCCGCTCGCGTCGTGCAAAGAGTCGGGCAGGAAGAGGATTTCGAAAACTTCCTCCTGATGCACGCAATGGGCGCCAATACCGCGGGCCAGATCGCCAGCGTGGTCGCCGGCGGGGTCCTGCTGGCGCTTTTGGGCAAAGGCTGATCCCCGTTGTGGCGCGGTCTCCCAACCGTGCTACCGTGCCTGACCGAAGGTCTCCCAAGGAGGTCAACTGGTCCGGTGGTAAGCTGAGACCTCCGGTCGGGAGCATGGCGCGGTCCGGAGACCGCGCCATAACCGGGAAGTATTCCTCGTTCCCACGCAGGAGGGGCTGTTGCCCAAATGTAAAAACTGCGACAGGTGTGACCAAAACAGGGCGGAGGTCTCCCCTCCCTTGGCGGGAGGGGCTGGGGGAGGGGGTCATAAGTACTTGAAAATTCAACACCCTCCCCTAACCCCTCCCATCGAAGGGAGGGGGACTCACCTCCCGATCAATGGTCGCGCGGCTTGAATATTTCTTTGGGCAACAGCCCCAGGAGCATGGGAACGAGGAAAAAATCTGCGCTAAAATGGCATAATAAGATTTTCTATGTCGCTAAGGTCCCCCCGGGTCCTCCGAATCCTCGCCGAATCTTTTTAATTTGAGCTTCAGGGTCCGTCTCGTAATGCCGAGCCGCCTCGCTGCCTCGCTCTTGTTGCCTCCAACTTCCGCGAGGATCCGCGCGATCATCGTTTTTTCCATGTCTTCGAGGGTCCCCGACAGAGCGCCTCCCGCGTCCCCTGTCTCCGGGCACTCGCACTCCGTGCCCCGCAGGGGAAGGGGCAGCTCCTTTTCGGAGATATATTCTCCCTGCAGCAGGATGACCGCCCGCTCCATCGCGTTTTCCAGCTCTCTGACATTGCCCGGCCAGGAATATTTCAGGAGCATGTCCATCGCCTGGGGCGTGATCCCCCTTACATGTTTCCTGTTCTTTTCGGCGAAATGGGCCCAGAAATGCTGGGCCAGGGCGGGAACGTCCTCGCCCCGGTCCCGCAGGGGAGGCACTTCCACGGCGATAACGTTTAGCCTGTAGTAGAGATCATCGCGAAAAGCGCCTTCGGATGCCATTTTGCGGATGTCCCGGTTGGTTGCGGCGATGACCCGGACATCGACCGGGATCGAGGCGTCGCTTCCGATGCGCTGAATTTCTCCCTCCTGAAGGACCCTGAGCAGCTTGGCCTGCATGAGCAGGGGCAGGTCGCCGATCTCGTCCAGGAACAGGGTGCCGCCGTGCGCGGCCTGGAACCGGCCGGCGCGCGCCCGGTCCGCTCCCGTAAAAGAACCCTTTTCGTGCCCGAAAAGCTCCGATTCGATCAATGTCTCCGGAATAGCGCCGCAGTTCACGCCGACAAAGGCTTTATCCGCTCGCCGACTGTTCCGGTGAACGGCCCTGGCCACCAGCCCTTTTCCCGTTCCGCTCTCCCCGGTGATAAGGACCGTTGCCTCCGAAGGGGCGACAAGGCCGATCATGTCCAGCAGTTTCAGGATCGGCGGACTCTTGCCTATTAAATCGGAATGGAGGAGGCTCAACTGGTTCTTCAACCCCTCGTTTTCCTCGATAAGCCGCGTGTGCTCCAAGGCGCGGCCGAGCCCGATCCGCAACGTATCGAAATCGATCGGCTTGGTCATGTAGTCGAACGCCCCCGACTTGAGCGCCTCGACCGCCGTCGGGACCGACGAATAGGCGGTCATGATTATGATCGGGATCGCGGGGTTGTATGACAGGATTTGCCGTGTCGCCTCGAGCCCGTCCATGGCGGGCATCCGCATGTCCATGAGGACGAGGTCCGCCGAATGGGAGCGGATCATCTCGATCACCCGCAACCCGTCCTCGGCCTCCTCGACCCTGTATCCCCATCCCGCGAGCAGGGTCGAGAGCATCAGGCGATGGGCCTGGTCGTCATCGGCTATCAGAATCAGAGGGGCCGGTCTGGACATCTTTTTCATCTTTCGGCTGGTTTTGGGAAAAATGCATCGTAAAAGTCGTTCCCGCGCCCACAATGCTTTCGACTTCGATGGCGCCGGCGTGCGCCTCGACAAGTTTGTGCACGTTCGCGAGCCCCAGGCCCACCCCTTTGGGCTTGGTCGTAAAGTAGGGGTCGAATATATGGGGAAGGTGATCGGGGCGTATCCCCGCTCCGGAATCGGAAACCGCGATTGTGACCATCCCGTCGCGCAGGACGGCCTCGACCGCCAGGTCGCCGCCCTTATCCATGGCCTGAAAAGCATTGAGGTAGAGGTTCAGCAGGATCTGGGCAAAGCGGTCCGGGTCGACTTCCATCTCGAAGTCCTCGGGGGAAATGGAACTGCGCAATTGAACGGCGCGACTGCGGGCATCGCTTTCCACCAGCCTGAAGGAATATTCGATCAACTCCCGGCACGAGCGGACCTCTTTGCGAAGACTGGTCGCCCCCGCATAGTCGAGCAGTTCGGAAACGACCCTGTTCAGCCGTTCCGCTTCCTGGATCATGCTGTCGGTTATGATGCGGCTTCCGTCGTCTTTGCCGAACCTTTCGGCCAGTATGGCGGCAAATCCCTTGATCGTGCTCAGGGGGTTGCGGATCTCATGCGCCACGCCGGCGGCCAGGCGGCCCAGACCGGCCAGGCGCTCGCTTCGCCTGAGCTGTTTTTCGAGGTGCTGTATCTTTGTCAGGTCCGAAAACAGGAGGAGAAATCCCGTTTCGAGTTCCCCGTCCCTGATGACCGTTGCGTTGACGAGCAAGGACATCCCGCCGCCGCTCCCGTTCCCGCACCGGACCTCCTGCTCGACGGCCGCGCCCTCCTCCTTCAGCCGCTCGACCACCGGCCGAAAACAGGGGTAATCGGCTAAATTCCCCGTTATTCCGCCGGGGCGGTTGATGATTTCCCCCGCGAACTGATTGCTCTCGCTAATGGTCCCGTCGCCGCGCGCTATGATAAGCCCGGCCGGCATCTGGTTGACGATGGCCGAGGTGAGCGCCCGCACGTTGTCCAGGATGTCTCTCGCGTTCCGGTAATGCTGGGCCCACGTAAGGGAAAGCAGCCCCCCGACCCCGACCAGGAACATCACCCCGAACAGTATCAGGGTCTGGTGCAAATCCTGGTTGACGGCCTCCTCGAAGGGCGCGGGGTCCAGGCCCACGACAAGCAAAAACCCCTTCGACACCCTCTCGTTTTCGGGCCAAAAACGGCACTCCTCCGGGTCCCCCCTGTGCCGCGACCAGGGCTGGTACTCGCGCACAACCTGAAAGACCCGCTTTTCCCCGTCGATGAAGTGATGATCGGACAGGCCCGTTCCCCGGAAAGGGGCCGGCATGGACGTGTTCACCCGGTCCGGGTCGCTGTGCGCGAGGATCCTTCCCCGCGCATCCGTCAGGGCAATGTAGAGGACCCCGCTTTGCTGGGCCATTTCCTGTAAAAGGACCTGGTGCTGGTTGCGGCCCCAGCCCATTCCCCTCATTCCGGTCCGGGTGCCCGCCTCGATGGAATGGACGAGGATCTCCGCTTCGGATAGCAGGGTGCGGGTCATGAATTCCTTTTCATGATTGACGTTGCGAACCGCCAGGACGATCAGGATGACCGCCAGGGTGCAGACGATGCCAAGGATCAGCCATGGTGAAATCCTGGCCCACTTTGCGGGGGCGGGCGGGTGCGCGATCATGGGTATTGCTCCTGCTCCATCTATTTTTTCACATCTTATCTATTTGGCGTGCAAAACAGGAGCCAAAAAAGCGATCTCGGCGCATTCGGGGGACCAGGTCCCTCCCCGGCCCGTGCAATTCTTCCCGCTAGGAACGACTCCCCGCGTTGGGTCCATCCAGGTTGGATAAAAACAATCCATTTGGCGCGCCCTACTGGATATTTTTTAACCATTCTTTTTAACCGGTAAAGCGGAACCGGAGAACAAAATGCCTTACGCATCGTGAAAATGTCAGTGTTTCCAAGGCTTACGGTCCGCCAAAATCCGCTGGCATGTCCCATGCAAACTTAAACCGGCACGGAAAGGAGCGGGTGAGTTCCCGTCTCCTTCCATCACACGCACCGATCAGGGAGGCTCAGGATGAAAAAAACTATTTTAGCGATCACGATGGCGGTCCTGATGGCGGCCGGCGGCATCGAGCTTGCCGCGGCGGCGGGAGGACCCGGCAAGGGGAAGGGCGGCGACGGCCGCAACTGGTCCTGCCCGGCCGCCGCGCGGACCGATGCGAAGAGTTACCGGCAGCGATGGCAAGGCCGCCAGGGTCAGGGCAGGTCCGATTATCGCCCGGATTGCCCCTACCGGCCACGCTGAGGGAAGCGGCACGATTCGACCAGCATGAAACTTCGAACAAGGAAGGAGAGAAAATGCGAAAGTTATTTGCAATAGCGATTTTGGCCCTGATGTGCTTCGCGGGGATGCCGGCATCGGCCCAGCAGGATTCCTCGCCGAACCGGGGAGACTGGTTTTGCCCCGGCGGAGGAAGAGGATATGGGCACATGAGAGGACGGATGGCGAACGTCTCCGACGACCGGTGCCCCTGGGGCCGCGGCCGCGGTCGCATGGCGAACTACGATCCGTCCCAGTGCCCCCGGGGCCGGGGTCCCATGGGAATGAGGGCGCGCTCCGGCGAGCCGCTCACCAGGGACCAGGCCGCAAGGCTGCTTGAAGACTATGTTTACCGTTTCGGGTCCGCTAATCTCAAGCCCGGTGACGTCGTGGAAAAGGGAGGGGTTTTCGAGGCAACCGTGGTTACCAAAGAGGGTTCCCCCGCGGAACGGCTGGAAATCGACAAAACTACCGGATTGTTCAGGAAAGTCTTCTGAGAACGGGCCGGACGCGGTCCGGCCCGGTGGTCTTGAGGGAACAAAATGCACCTGGAGTATGTCAGCCAAGTGCATTTTGTTTCCCAAATCAAAGCCATTCGTTATACTGGGGAAAACCGGGTTTGCAGCAATACTTCACATTCCGACCGGTTCATCCAAATTTGAATGGAAGCCCTGTGGCCAAAGACTCAAACGCGCGGGAATGCACTCTATCACCGCAGACCGAAATTATTTTGAACAGCATCGCTGACGGGGTATTCACGGTGGACCCCGAGTGGCGGATCACGTTTTTCAATCGCGCGGCGGAAAAAATCACGGGCGTCGCCGCGCCGGAAGCGATTGGCCGCCCCTGCTGTGAAGTCTTCCGGGCCAGCATCTGTGAATCCACCTGCGTCCTGAAATCCACACTGGAGACAAAGAAACCGGTAATCAACAAACCCGTGGTGATACTTCGAGCAGACGGCAGGGAAATCCCGATCAGCGTCAGCACTGCTTTGCTGCGGGACGAATCGGGCCGGATAATCGGCGGGGTCGAGACGTTTCGCGATCTCAGCCTCGTCGAGACGCTGCGCAAGGAAATCGACCGCAAATATCGATTTCAGGACATTATTTCCAAATCCCCGATAATGAGACGCCTTTTTTCAATCCTCCCGGAAGTCGCTCAAAGTGAAAGCACGGTGCTGCTTCAGGGAGAAAGCGGCACGGGCAAGGAGCTGCTGAGCCGCGCCGTTCACAGTCTCAGTCCCAGGGCCGAGGGACCGTTTATTGCGGTAAACTGCGGGGCGCTTCCCGACACGCTTCTGGAATCCGAACTTTTCGGCCATGTCGCGGGGGCATTTACGGACGCAAAGCGGAATCGAATGGGGCGTTTCGCGCTGGCTGAAGGAGGCACGCTGTTTCTCGACGAAATCGGGGACGTGTCGCAGGCCCTGCAGGTGCGCCTTTTGAGGGTCCTGGAGCAACACGCCTTCGAGCCGCTGGGATCTTCAAAAACCGTAACGACGAATGTGAGAATCGTTACCGCGTCCAATAAGGACCTGTCTCGACTCGTCGATGAAGGCTCTTTTCGAAAGGACCTCTATTACCGCATCAACGTGGTAAAGTTGGAGTTGCCCGCGCTCGCCCGGCGCAAGGAAGACATCCCGCTTCTTGCCGGGCACTTCATCGAACGTCTCAATAAGCTGCGCAACAAGAACGTTGCCGGATTGAGTCCTGAAGCCCTGGCGGTCTTTATGCGCCATGATTGGCCCGGGAACATCCGTGAACTGGAGAATGCGATAGAATATGCGTTCATCCTTTGCCATGACGGGCTGATCCGGCCTGAATGCCTGCCCGAGTATCTCGATGCCGACCCATGCCGGCGTGTCGATTCCGCGGGATTGACCCTTCTCGATGCCGAGCGGCATACAATAATGGATGCCCTTAAACGAAACAACTGGCGGCGGATGGCTACCGCGCGGGAACTTGGAATAGACAAGAACACCTTGAGACGCAAGATGAACAGACTCAACATCGGGGATGAGGAACGGAATTCGGCGAACGAATGAAGATATTGCTTTAGCAGCGTGCTGAAAAGGTCTTCCTGATAACCGGAATTGGGCCGGAGATCGGTACGTCCGTCATTCCGGCGAAAGCCGGAATCCAGGCTCCATCGGTCCCAATCTGTTGAAATTAAACCCAAAACACCTGGATTCCGGCTTTCGCCGGAATGACGTGTCTCGGTGTTTTCACCCGTGTCTTTACCAGGAGTTCCCTTTTCCAGCACCCTGTTAGTTCTGTTTGTCCTTCGATCTGATTAAGCCGCCAAGACGGAGGACGGCGGCCTTGAGGTGTTCCCAAAGACCTCTAAATGTCCCTTTGCACGCGCATAGCTCGATTGGCCACATGCAGTTTGGGCATATGATCGCCTTTTCACCAAAGATCGTCTTGTAGTTTTCCTGAGTGATAGTTGTCATTTCATCTCCTTCCGAAGAGCCTGCCAATAGCCCGCCAGGGACCCGCCTTTACGCTTTCCGGCTTTTGGCTAAATGAGAACGGCCATCCCCGCTTCCCCGCAAAACCCCGGATCGGTTCATCCTGGTTATCGGGGATTCTCACCATGCAATTTCCCGAACATTTTCCCGTCATCGGGCCTTTTCCCCGTGGCCCCGTACCATCGCGATTCGGCATGACCTGATCTCCGGCAATTGAATGTCAGTGCGTTCACTTCGACTTCATTCAACTCAGTTCCGACGCCAAAGAATACAATGTGCGTGCCATGTTCCGGACCTGCCCGAAACGCCTGACACAGCCTGTTTGCCTCTGAAAAAAGGGGGAACAATCCGCATTCTTTATTGCGGGCGGAGGGGACGATAAGCACCCGTCCGCGCCCGCTCCATTCTCGATGGAGGACGGGGAGGCGGTGCTGAGCGCGTTTATGTGCGCATGGCTCGGTTCTTGAAAAACCTCCCGAACAGATCCGCGGCCCGACGAGGGAAAATGTATAAGGAGGAGGTCATGTTAGCCATCCCGGTTTTTCGCTCTCGCGTAGCGCCGGTGCTCGATTGGTGCTCGAAGATCATCATTGTCCCGGAAGAAGGTGGGGATGCCGCATCGGGCCGGCTGGTCGATGTCATGCGGGAAAACATATTCGGACTGATGCGAACGTTGCGGGAGCAAGGGCTGGAGACTCTCATCTGCGGGGCGCTGAGTCCGGGGATGTTGAACTATGGCGAAGGTATTGGTTTGAGGATCATCCATGGGATTTCGGGTGAGATCGAAGAAGTCTTGCGGGCTTATCGCGAACAAAATCTGGACCAGCCGAAATATTGGCTTCCCGGATGCCGCGGACAACGCCGATATAAGGGGGACGCGATGTGTACCGGCAGAGGAAAGGGTGTGGGCGCAGGTGGGGGAAAGGGTGTGAGCGCGGGCGGGGAAAAACCGGGCGGCCCCGGAACAAGTCCGGCCCGGAAGGGTCCCGGCCGTCTTGAGTGGGACAAGGCGGCAGGGGGGCCGGGAGGGTTCTGTGTCTGTCCGAAATGCGGATCGAGGCAACAGCACGAGCGAGGAATACCTTGTTCACAAGTCAGTTGTTCGGTATGCCGCGGTTCAATGACAAGGGAATAACCGCCCGTGCGGGCGCCTCTTGCCGACGGTCCCAGGCCCCGCGATACCCGGTGCGTTTTGTTCCCTCCCGCGATCCGCTGCCGCCCGGCAACCAGGGCCTGCTTCCTCCCCCGGCGTCAACCCCGGCTCATTGGCATACGATTTGCTCCGGCGACCGTGGGCCGGGCAGGATGTGGAAAAAATTCAACCGGGCGGGGGTCTCAATCGAGAGGATAAGGAAATGGCGGAAGTCGTCTTCTCTCCAATAGGCGTTATTCGCTCACCGTTCAAAGAGATCGAGGGAATGCCCATTCAGGCGAAGGCCGCCGAGGGTATTCCGGGGAAGGTTGAACTGGCTTCGGAATTTGCGGCCGGGCTCAGAGGCCTGGAAGGATTCTCCCATATCATCCTGCTCTATCATTTTCACCTGAGCGTGGGGTACTCCCTGGAAGTAAAACCGTTTCTGGATGATCGGATGCATGGTGTTTTTGCCACCCGAGCGCCAAAACGTCCCAATTCGATAGGGATTTCGACGGTAAGGCTCACCGTGATTGAGGGAAACACGCTGCTGATCGAAGACGTCGACGTGGTTGACGGGACTCCGCTTCTGGATATCAAACCGTATGTACCGGAATTCGACGTCCGGCATGCGGAAAAAATAGGCTGGCTTGCCGGCAAGGCCGGCAAGGCCGGCAACATCCGGTCGGATAAACGTTTCAAGTAGCTGTGGACGGCGCGGACCGCCGGCAAGGGCCGTTCGAACACGATGACGGTGCGCGCGGTGCAATGCCGGGCGGGTTTGCGACCCGTCGGCGGAAAGGGGTACGGCATGAGTAAGATTGCGATAACGAGTGAGGGCCCCACCCTGGATGACATGGTGGACCCCAGGTTCGGCAGGGCGGCCGGTTTCGTTGTAGTTGATCTCGAAAGCATGGAGACCCGCTACATCGAGAACGGACGGTCCCAGGTAATGGCCCAGGGCGCGGGCATACAGGCGGCCGAATTGATAGCCGGGGCGGGAGTCGGTTGCGTTCTCACGGGCTTTGTCGGGCCAAAGGCATTTCAAGCGCTTTCGGCCGCGAAGATAAGCGTTGTGCAGGACCTGGAAGGCATGACCGTGCGCCAGGCCGTCGAGCGATTCCAAAGCGGGGCGGCGCAGCCGGCTAGAGGGCCGAACAGGAGACCGGGGCGATGATTGTCTCTGTGGCCAGCGGCAAAGGCGGCACCGGGAAAACCACGGTAAGCGCCTCACTGACACGGGTCTGGGGCGGACCGCTGATCGCCGTCGATCTCGACGTGGAGGAGCCCAACCTGCATTTGTTCCTCCGCCCGGATATCGAGGAAACCACGACGGGGTGGCTGGAGGTCCCGGTGGTTGACGAATCAAAATGCAGCCTCTGCGGCGCCTGCTCGGAGCTTTGTCAATTCAAGGCTATCAGCCTGATGGGCACGGTGCTCCTGACATTTCCGGAAATGTGCCACGGGTGCGGCGGCTGCATCGCGTTGTGCCCCGAGAAGGCGCTCTCCCCGGGCAAACGGGAACTGGGAGAGATAAGCCGGGGCAGTGCGAACGGGACGCAATTTCTCACGGGCTGCTTGCGCGTGGGGGAAGCCATGAGCCCGCCCTTCATGCGGCAGGTTAAGTCCCGTCTCAAGGATATCATTGCCGCAAACGGTTACGATGCAATCATCGATGCGCCTCCGGGGGTTAGCTGTCCGGCCGTGAACGCGGTGATCGACAGCGATGTGATCGTCCTGGTAACGGAGCCCACCCCCTTCGGTTTCCATGATTTCAAGCTTGCCTGGGAGGCCTTTTCCCCGCTGGGCAAGCCAATGGGCGTGGTGGTAAACCGGGCGGGGATCGGCAACGGCGACGTGTATCGATTCTGCGCGGAGAAAGGAATCCCCCTTTTGGCCGAAATCCCTTTTGAGCGCGCAATAGCGGAGGCCTACGCCCGAGGCATGGTCATCGCCGATCTGTCGCAGGAATTCAGGGAGGTCTTCGTTTCCATGCATTCAAGGATTTGCGGATTGGCCGCGGGACCGGTTCCCGGGGAGGCGGCCCATGCGTGAGGTAGTCATTATCAGCGGCAAGGGAGGGACCGGCAAGACCTCGCTCACGGGGGCATTTGCTCATTTGGCGTCGAACAAGGTCATTTGCGATCTGGATGTGGACGCCCCGGACCTCCACCTGCTGCTGGGTCCGACGAATTATAAGACTGAAGAATTTCACTCCGGGTATGAAGCCCAAATTGACGGCAAAGAATGCACCGGTTGCGGGGTATGCGCGGCGATGTGCCGATACGACGCCGTGCGCGGTAACGGCAACGGTTTCTCCGTTGATCCTCTCCGCTGCGAAGGGTGCAAGGTCTGCGTCGCATTCTGCCCCGCCGGCGCGGTCCGGTTTCCGCTGAAACATTGCGGCCAGTGGTACGTATCATCGACGCGATTCGGCCCCCTGGTCCATGCTCAGCTCTTTCCCGGTCAAGCCAACTCGGGGCGCCTCGTCATGGTCCTCAGGCAACAAGCCCGGGAGATAGCCAAGTCGTTCGCAAAGGACCTCATTCTTTGCGATGGAGCGCCGGGGATCGGCTGCCCCGTAATCAGCTCCCTGTCCGGGACCGATCTTGCGGTCGCCGTAACCGAACCGACGCCCTCGGGGCGCCACGACCTCGAGAGGGTGGCCGATCTGTGCAACCATTTCCAGATCGCCTGCGCGGTCATCATCAACAAATACGATCTTAACCATAAAGAGGTGGACAAAATCGAAACCTTTTGCCGGTTGCGGGGTTATCCCGTAATCGCAAAGCTTCCGCACGATCCGGTTGTCACCAAAGCAATGGTGCGGGGGCTTGTCGTTACCGAATTGCCCGAAACGGACTTCAGCCTGGAGGTTCGGCGAACGTGGGTGAAGATTGACGAGCTTGCACGCGTTCGGCGGTAAGGCTACCGGGGTGATTCGATTCCGTATTTATAGACTGGCCGGCGCTTAACCGGTCGTACTGTGGCGCAACTGATATTGAGGAGAAAAAATGAAAAACATCACTGTTGCCGTTCCATCTACCCACCCGGGAGGGCTGGACTCACCTCTTGGCGCTCACTTCGGACACTGCGATCTCTATACCCTCGTGGAAGTCACGGACGGACAGGTCCAAAACGTGCGAACTTTGCCCAACGTGCCTCACCAGCAGGGCGGATGCATGGCCCCGGTCAATCACCTGGCCCAAAACGGGGTACAGGTCCTTATAGCGGGCGGGATGGGCATGAGGCCGCTAATGGGTTTCAACCAGGTGGGAATCGATGTCCTTTTCGGCGGCGGCGTTCAAACGGTGGGCGAGGCTGTCGATGCTTTCCTGAAAGGAAATTTGCAGCAGTTCACGAGTGATTTCACATGTGGCGGCGGAGGAGGGGCCGGGCAAACCGGCAGGTTTTAATCATCGGAAGAGGAGTAAGTTGCGGTGTCAAATGGCGATTTCCCGCTGCCGGGGCAGGTCGGAGAGCATTTTCTCCGCCTGGCGAGGCAGCCTCGAAATATCGGCTCGATAGAAAATCCCAGCGGCAAGGGCATTGCTGTCGGCCAGTGCGGGGATTGCATCGAAGTCTTCCTGCAAATCACCGGTGGGGTAATTGCCGATATCAGGGTGGCCCCCCGCGGCTGCGTCTACACGTTGGTTTGTGCGAGTGTTATGAGCGAACTGGTCAAGGGAAGAGACCTTGACGAGGCGCTCTACCTTGATCCCGATGAAATTGCGGCGGCCCTTGGAGGCTTGCCCGAAGACCACATGCACTGTGCCCGATTGGCGGTTAATACACTGGGAGAAGCTATAGACGACTACTATAAAAGACCTTTCAGACCGGAATGACAAAGGAGAAAAAATTTATGGGCCTGGTTGAATTCAAGAGTAAAACGTTCGACATTGACGAAGACGGATTTATCAACACCTTTGATTCGTGGTGCCCCGAATGGGTCGATTACGTGAAGGCCTCGGAGGGCATCAGCGACCTGACGGAAGAGCACTGGAAAGTCATCGGCGTGCTGCAGGATTACTACAAGAAACACGGCATTGCCCCGATGGTGCGGATCCTCACCAAGGTTACCGGCTTCAAGCTCAAATATATTTATGAACTCTTTCCATCGGGACCGGGCAAGGGTGCATGCAAAATGGCGGGCTTGCCGAAACCGACCGGTTGCGTTTAAATCAATATGCATGAGGGGCCCCGGGCATCGGCCCGGGGCCTTGTCACCGCTGCCCGGCGGCGGAAAACGAAAGAGCTTTGAAGAACATTTCATCAATCGGAGAATAAATGCTGCACATTCTTCTGGTTACCGGCAGGCGGGAGATTTTTCGTTCGTTCGCCGAGGGCCTCTCCTCGGACCCCGATGTTTGCCTCGAACAGGTGACTTCAGGGGCCGAGGCGCTGAATATCGTTCGCACCAGGTGTCCCCACCTGGCGATCGTTGATTCCGCATCGCCGGAGTCCGAGCCGTTCGATCTGGTAAGGGAAATGATCAGCGTCAACGCCATGGTGAATACCGCCGTGCTCAGTCCCCTCTCGGATGCCGACTTTCATGACGGGAGCGAGGGCCTTGGCGTTCTGTGCCGCCTGCCGCTCGAACCCGGCAACAAGGAAACTCGTGAGTTGCTACAAAAACTGCGGGCAGTCCTCGGGCCGGTTGGATAAGAGGGGGCCGCGCACCACTGCGCCACACGTGGTGGTTTCAGATTGGCATTCCGCCGAATTTTCAGTAATGTCGCCAAAGCGTGGACTTCAGGATAAATTGGGAGAAAAAAATGGATAAAAAGTTAAGGGTCGTCATTGTCGGCGGAGTGGCGTGCGGGCCGAAGGCCGCATCGCGCATCAAACGCCTTCTGCCCGATAGTGAGGTCACCATGATCGAGCGCGGCGGCCTGATTTCCTACGGAGCTTGTGGGCTGCCCTATTACGTCGAGGGGTCTTTTCCCGAAATCGGGATGCTCATGGAGACCCCCGCCGGCGTGGTGCGCAATGCCGCCTTTTTCGAGAAGGTAAAAGGGTTTAAGAGCCGGACGCGAACCGAGGCGGTCCGCATCGACTCGGTGAGCAAAACCGTCCGCGTGAGAAATGTCGACATGGGTTCGGAGGAAGACCTCCCCTACGACAAGTTGGTCCTTGCCACGGGCAGCAGGCCCATTCGGCCGCCGATACCCGGCCTGGACCTGAAGAACGTATGGACCATGCGCCACCCTGACGATGCGGAAAGCATGGTGGAGCGCATAAAGGCCGATGGGCTCAAGCGTGCGGTGCTGATCGGCGCGGGCTACATCGGGGTCGAGATGGCGGAGGCCCTGCGAGGCCGGGGTCTCGACGTCACCATGGTGGAGATGCTTGACCAGATCATGCCGCTGTTTCTCGACAAAGAGATGGCCTTGCTCGCAGCCAGGCACATGCGGCAAAAAGGCATCGACCTGGCGCTTGGCGAGCAGGTCCTCGCAATCGAGGGGGAAGGAAAAGCGGCATCGGTTCGAACCGATAAAAGGAATATTCCCGCCGACCTCGTCATCATCGGGGTCGGGGTGCGCCCCAACGACGAGTTGGCCCGTGAAGCCGGGCTTGTGTGTGCCCCCAAGGGGGGAATCGTCATCAACGAATTTGGCCAGACAAGCGATCCGGACATCTATGCCGGAGGAGACTGCGTGTTGAACCGCCATGCCGATCCGGCCATCGAGCAGTTATTCTTCGTTCCCCTGGGATCTACTTCCAATAAGCACGGCAGGGTGATCGCGGATCACATTGCCGGAAGGTCCGCCCCATTCAAGGGTATCACTTCAACGGGGATATGCAGGGCCTTTGATTTCACCATAGGCCGCACGGGTCTTTCAGAAAAACAGGCGAAAGATCTATACCCGGACGTGGAAACATCCATTTGGGCCGGTCCGGACATGCCCCACTATATTTCGCAAAGCAGACCTCTCATTATCAAAATGATCGCCTCGAAGAATTCGCGAAAACTTTTGGGCGTTCAGATCGTTGGCCCGGGGGACGCCTCCAAGCGTTTGGATGTGGCGGCCGGGGCGCTTCACTTCGGTGCGACAGTGGATGACATCGGGAACATCGACCTCGGATATGCTCCTCCCTTCTCTTCGCCCATCGACCCGATAGCCACAACCGCACATGTCCTCGCAAACAAGCTCGACGGCATCGCAAAAGGGTTGTCGCCTCTCACCGTGAAACAGCGACTCGATAACGGTGATGCTTTCATCCTGCTCGATGTCCGAACACCGGACGAGTTCAGGCAAGCGCGTCTCCCATACGAAAACGTGGTCCACATTCCTCTCGGAGCATTGAGGGAGAAGACCGCCGAGTTGCCCAAAGATAGGGACATTGTGGCATTCTGCAAAGTCAGCATGCGCGGATACGAAGCGCAACTGATTCTCAATGCCGCGGGATTCGATTTGGTATGGTATCTAGAAGGCGGCCTTGTCGCCTGGCCGTTCGAGATCATCTCCTAGCCGAAATTGCATCTGGAGGGGAACCCCTAAACACGGAGGAAAAATCACAATGCCTATCTTCGAATTTCTTTGTACGTCCTGCGGCAATGTCTTTGAAAAGCTCCAATACGGCGGCAGCGAGGAGGCGTCCTGCCCGAAGTGCGGGAATTCTGAATTGACAAAACTGCTGTCCAGACCTTCGAGCCTCTCGGGGGCCAAACAGGATGGCAAGGTGGCGGGAGTTGGAGATACCGGATGCTGCGGGTCCGCTCCCGCTTCTCAGGGTTGTGTTCCGGGAAGCTGCTGCGGTAAAGTCGGCTCCTGACAGGCAGCCGTATTGGCAATGAGGATCAGCAATGAGCAAATGCGAGGAATGCGGCGCGCCTGTCGAGGCCCCGGAAATCTACGAGTTCGCCGGTCGGTCTCTTTGTGAGGATTGTTACCTGGAACAAAAGGCAAAGCCCGTCACGTGCGATCCCTGGGCGGTGTACGGCGCCAGGAACACCAGGGGAAAAGCCCCGCGGTTGACCGATGTTCAGGAGCGGATTTTTAACCTGCTCAAAGACCATGCCCCCCTTGAAGCCTCCGAAATTTGCGGACGCCTCGGCATAAGCGAGGCGCAATTTCAAAACAACTTCGCGACCCTGCGCCACATGGAGCTTGCCAGGGCCTTCAAGGACGGCGACAAGGTTCGCTACACTCTCTTTTGACAATCCGAGCACATGCGCCAGGGCGAATATCAGCCGGGGCGGGAGGGGAATTCTCTCAGCCCCGCACTCCGGGCGCATTCCGAATATGGTCAAGCCGATAGCCATGCCCGATAAAGCGCGTCCTCGTTAATAATCCTCCGTTCGCAACAAACCCTTGAAGCAACCGCCGGATCAGGCTATTCAATGCTGAAGTTGTGTTAGAAAGCAGGTATCGTGCCTTCGGCTGGAAGAGGAGCGCAATTATGCCGACGTTGAATGACCTTGTTGAGAAAATCAAGCGTGAAGTGGACTTTATGAAGGTTGGCATGATCGCGTGCCACAACGGGATAGCGCGTGGAACGTCCCGCGCGGGCGAGGCGGCGGAATTCCTGGATATCGATGTGGACGCCGACGCCTGGGAGAAAATCCTCGAGGAGATGCGCTCGGAGCCGGGCATCGCCGCGGTGGAGGCTTACCTCTTCACGGGAAGGCGTCGCGTGGGAGATGACGTAATGTTTATCGCCGTCGCGGGCGACATTCGTGAGAACGTTCTGCCCGTTCTGGAAAAAACATTGAACCGGCTGAAGAAAGAGGCCGTCAAAAAGCGGGAGAAGTTGCTCGTGAAATAGGCGCCGCCCCTGGTTGCGGCTTCATATGACCGGACCGTATGAATGCAAGACGGTATTATAACTCATGAAACTGTGTCGCCCACCCGCGAAGATGTCTTGCGGCCATCATGGAAAAATCAGCGGGCCAAGCTTTTCCTCGACCTCCTTGAGGACTTCGGCGGGCAGGGTGTCGCAATGCCGAGCGTTCCTTCCGCGCCAATCGATACACTTGATATGGTCGGCAAGGATCGTTCCCTTGACCTTGCACCCCTGGGGCACCGGGACTTCAAAGGGATAGCCCTTTGCCTTCATCGTAATCGGGACGACGAGAGCGAGCCCGACAATCCGGTTATAGTCGTCTGCCGACAAGACAAGCGCCGGTCGCCGCCCTCCCTGCTCGTGGCCCTTCACGGGATCGAGGTCAATCGTGATTACATCGCCGCGCCTCGGGACAAAATCCTTTTGGCTCACCACACCTCTTCTCCAGCAGGGCTCCCCCAGTGAGTTTCGGGGTGGATGTTCTCTTCGCTGACACCCGCCAACAGTTCTTCGAGCGAGTATTTCCATTTTCTTGTTTGCATGGGAACGATGATGAGCTTTCCATCCTCGACCCTGAGGTCCACAATCGCGTTTTCCGTCAAATTAAGTTCAGCCAGAAGCCCTGTTGGGACTCGAAGCGCGAGACTGTTTCCCCATCTTTTCAATTGCGCCCTCATGCCGGTTTTGCTCCTTTTGTCTTCTCTTCGCGGACCGATTAAGCACAAAAAAGTATTTATACATAGTATATACGCACCCACCAGAAATCAAGAAAAACCGGCTGAAGAATAAGAACTTGTCCGTAAATATCCCGTTTAACTCTGAGCACGGCCCTACCGGCTGCCGCCCAATCCCACACGACGGTTAACCCGTGCAACCGAAGTTTGGCTCGGGTCGTCAAAACCGCGGATCGTCAAAACCGTCATTCCCGCGGCGCTTTTGGGCGGGAATCCAGTG
>JBAQYM010000233.1:0-5863 GCA_049300095.1 Syntrophobacteraceae bacterium | reverse complement strand
CGCGACGGGCGTGCCAAAGCGACGAGATCGCGGTTAGAGTCCGGGGCGTTGCCATTGCAGCGCGCATCCGCCGCCATGGCGCGTCCATCGCGGCTGCAAGCCGCTCCCACCGGGGGTTGGGCTGTTTGCACTTTGCGGACCTGACCGGCAACCTCACTCGTGATGCATCTGTGCGGGTATGCATTCCCACGCGGGAGCATGGGAACGAGGAGTCCTGGTTATGCTAGTGCTCTTCGCAGGGAGGATGGTCTTTGATACTTCGTTGGGACCGGAAGGTCATGCGGGTTGGGTCAAGCGATGGCGCGTGTTGTGGCACGGTCTCCCGACCGTGCCACGGTTCCTGACCGAAGGTCTCCTTGGAGGGTGGTCGAAACAAATCGGAGACCTGCGGTCGCACCAAACGGCGCGGTCAGGAGACCACGCACAACAGAAGGAAGGTCAATCTTATTCTCGTTCCCATGCTCCTGCGTGGGAATGCATACCGGAGTAGACAGTGGAATGAACTCCCTATATGCATTCCCACGCAGGAGCATGGGAACGAGGAACGGCCCGCCCCACATGGGCTCTGCCCGAGTGCTCATTACTTCCTCTGATGATCCGACGGCCGTCGGATAAAATTTTTGCCCCAGACTTGAAACAGGTGCACGAAGCGGCCCACGGCCAGCCTCATCAGGCGGAAACGGCTCTTGCGGAAATCCCGGCAGGCGACCGGGACCGTGGCGACCTTGAGACCCACCCGGTCCGCCTCGAATAAAATATCGAGCACATAACCGGTATCCTCGCTTATCCCGTTCATGAGCGGCTTGACGGCATCGAGCCTGTAGCCCTTTGCGCCGGGGGAATAGTCGTCGTAGGGCAAGCCCAGCAGGGCCTGGGTGCACAGGACGTAGAAGCCGGTGCCCGCGTTGCGCATCGCCGAGCGGTGCTGAAAGCCCGAGAGCTTCGATCCGACCACGATATGGGATTCTCTCAGTAATTCGAGCGCCCTGGGTATAAATTCCGTGTCCACCGCCATATCCACGTCGACGGAAATCAGGAACGGCGATGCCGCCATCTCGGCGGCGATCCTGAAAACCCTCCCCAGGTGTCCCCGTTGCGGGATTCGAAAAAACTTCACCCTTCCGGGCAGGGCCTCTTCGAGCATCTTCCCGATAACCGACGTCGCATCGGTCGAGCCGTTGCACCCGAGCAGGATTTCCGCGGGAAGGTTCTCCCGCTCCAGGAAAATAAGGAGCTGGCGGACGCCGGGTATAAGCGTCTGTTCCTCGTTGTAGAGCGGGATGAGGATAGACAGGTTGGGAGCGCGCATGCGGAAACCTTTGTTCGTGGCGCCCGGCCGTGATCACGCGGCCAGGTCGAATAGTTTTAAGATTTTCCCTATCGTAGTTTGGGGCATATCATCATCGGCGGCATTTTTCCAGCCATTGTTCTGATTATCCAGGATAGTGGCCTGGCGAAGGGCCTTCTCGGCCTCGGCGGCCTCGGGAGAATCGAAGTGGGCGCCCAGCCATTGCGTGAAAAAACCCGACGCCTCTTCCCACCGGTTCAGGTACAGACAGCAGTAGGCAAGGGCAAGAATGCTCGGGTCCCGCACCTCTTCGTCGGCATGAGAGATGAGGGCCCTGTAGAGCGAATACGCGGGCAGATATTTCCCCGATTCAAAGTATTGCGAGGCGTCCTGATAGACGGCGTCCCGGCCGAGTATCTCGGTGAGGCGAATCCCGGCCTGCCGCGAGGCGGTGTTGTCCGGCCACGCGAGGGCGGCCCCATAGTAAAAGCCCGCGGCCGCCTCCGCATCCCCCTCCCTCAGGAAGCTTTCTCCGACCAGGTAGTAACATTCGGGCATGACACGGGTATCGGGGTGCTTGCCGAGAAAATCCTCGATCACCGCCCGGTATTCGCTCCCGCCCATTTCATCGAGGAGCAGGGCGGCCTTGAGGTAAAAGCAATGGTCCGTGATATGACTGTCCGGAAATTTTGCCATCGAGCGGTCCAGAAGGGCGATGGTTTCAGGGACGAGTCTTTTTCGCTCCTGCACCTGCCTCGGCGTGGCTTCCCCCGATGCGATGTCGGCCCGGATCTTTTCCGTCCTCTCAAACTTCGCGTTCGCCTTATTGTAGATGAGCAGCGGATCGGAATCACTCCTGAAATAGACCGACAAGATGACCGCGACGGCAATCAGCGCCGCCGCCGCGACGAACCGGGCGTTTGCGGGAAAGATTTTTTGCGGCGGGCGCGAGAGCGGCTCGGGTCCCTCCGCGCAAACGGAGCTTGTCGGGCCGGGTCCGCTCGGAGACCCATCCCGGGCGGGCGCGGCTTCCGCCGTGCGGCCCTTTGGCGAGGCCCCGCGGACGAGCCTTACGGCAACAATCCCCAACCATACTACGAGGGCGATCAGGCTCAGGATTTTTCCCAACAGGTAGACGCCGCCGGAGGTATCGAATTCGAGGACCACCTCGGGGCCCTTCGGAACGAGCAGCATGAAGGTGGGGGAGGCCGGGTAGAGTTCGCCCCCGCCTCGCGCGATCCGCCATGAGGGGTGATACGAGACCTTGAGCCAGAGCGGGTGGCCGGGGGTCGAGGTCGTGACGGCGATGCGGTTTTCGGAAAGAGATGCCTTCGCGGTGACGTTTTCCGCGCCCGCAATGGGAATCTCCGGGAGATCGGCCGGCGGGCCGTTAAAGACATCGAGAGTTTTCCAGAAATCCCCCGTCGAACTCTCGGACGCGACGACCATGGGGACCTTAAGGGAAGATTTCCGGAACCACTCGAATTGAGCGCGTTTCCAGTCGGCGTCCGGGACCCGGAAAGGCCGAAAGTGAAGCGGCGCGACGTACGAATTTTCGGCGTCCTTCACGAGGTAGACCCTGAAGGGCGGGAGCGCCGTCTGGAATTCGAAGTCCGGCGAATCGTCCAGGCCGTTATGGACGTTATCCGACACCGAAATCAACTGGTTCGTGTTGAAGAGCCTGAGGTGGGCCGCCGCGCGGTCGGGATTGAAGCGCGAATAGTAGTAGCCGGGCAGCGGGGTCGAGGGGGTCTGCGAGATTTCGGACTGGATGTGGAAAACGAAGGGCGCGGTTATGCTCGACTGCATGTAGAGCCCTTCAAGCGTCGAGCGGCCGGCGAAATAGGGCAGCAGCTCGAAGGCCCTGGTCGAGCCCGCGCCGTTGAGGATGTCCGAATGCTCGAAGACTACCCTGGGGCTGTTCTCCGAGCCGTCGAGAAGGCGGTTTATCTCGGAAAACGAGTTCCAGAGCGGTTTTGCTTCCATCCCCGAGTAATTGTACCGAATCCACGAATCGTCCAGCGCCGATTTCGACACGGAAAAGACGATAATCGCCGCGGCAAACACGCTCAACCATGCGCCGGGCCGGGGGAGCCGCGAAAAGAACTTTCCCCATCCGATCGCCCCAAGCATCGCGAGGGCGATCTGCGCGAAAGGCACGAAGCGAACGTCAACCGTTCCCGTGTGGGGAGCGAGGCCGAAGCACAGAAGGGACACCCCGAATTGCCACCACAGGTACTGCTCGGGATTTGGCCCCGAGTCCGATTTAAGGGACGGGCCGGGATGCAAAAGCAGCCCGGGAAGCCTCCGGAGGTGCGGCGCAAGGCCGATGAGGGCCCCCGCAATGGACGGCCAGAGCAGGATGGGCGCGACTTCGAGGGGCGTTTGAAAGGCCCACGTGTGCGGATAGGGAGTGTTCCAGGAAATGAAGCGAATGAGTGGCAGTATCCAGAAACCTATCAGCCCGAAGGCGAGGGCGTGCATGGCGAGTATGTAGCGCACGGACACGCCGCGAACGAGAAAATAGCCTGATCCGATCCCCGCCTGGAGAATGGGGTACCCGTTTCCCAGGGCAATGAGGGCCTCGATAAGGGAATTTGTGGCGAGCGACCCGCGCTCGGGGGCGTCGGCATAAAGTTTTCCCCAGAAAACAACCGTCAAGGTAAACGAGATCCCGTAAGCGAACTCGCCCGCGAGCGTGCTGGCGATATTGCCGCCCCACATCTGGTTTCCGGACTGTATCAGGAACGGGAGGGCCAGGACGGCGCCAAGGGCCGGGACCAGGCCGCGAAATCCCATCCGGCGAAGGCAGTAATAGACCGCGGCCGGAAGAGGGACAATCGCCAGGAGCGTCACCAGCTTGAATGCGACCTGCATGGAGCTGACAAACGAAATGAGCGCCATCAGGACGAAGGGCAGGGGAAAATACTGCAAAAACAGTGGAAAACCCGCAAAGTTACCGTGCATCCAGGTAACCGGAGAAAAGAAGGACGACGGGTTTCGCATCGCAAGGGCCGACATGAAGTGGGACGGAGTGTCGCCGCCCGCGGTCAAGGTCGGCGCAAGGATCAAAGAGGGAGGAAAATAGAGAAGAAGCAACGCCTCGATTGCCAGCAGGACCAGGATGGGAATGCTTAATCGCTTGATAATACTCATCGAATATGTGGGTCTTCCGTGAATATTTTGGGCCTTCCGTTCCTCGACCTGGCACGCATTCCCGTCGATACAGTCAGGAGTTGTTGCTTGAATTTTCTCTTCGTGTCCTTCGCGCTCTTCGTGTTCTTCGTGGTTGGTTGTCTCCGTTTTTACCACGAAGCGCACGAAGAGCAAGAAGCGCACGAAGAGCAAGAAGCGCACGAAGAGCAAGAAGGGTGCGAAGGGATAATTGGCCCCGCAGGTTCGATAACTTATGAATGCGTGGTCGAGATGATGAAACGATGCGGCTCGTGAGCAAAAATCGGGGAACGGAAATCCGAATCGGCATGAGCAACACCTCGATTATCCGATCTCTTTCTTCTTTCTTCCGTTTTCAGACCTCTGCGCCCCGTCCTCTGTCCTCCGTCCTCAGACCTCAAAGCTCTTTCCATCCACAAGAATTTCCAGGTCCACCCCCGGAATTTGCGTGAGTTGCGCTTCGATCTCCCGCCTGTAAAATGGTTTGAGATGCGCGATGTAGATTTTTTCCGGCACCACCCGCATCTTGCGGATTTCCAGGCCCAGTAATGTCGGGGTGAGGTGTCCCGACGCCAGGGCGAGGGCTTCCATCTCGTTTGGGAAAGAGACCTCGATGATGAGCTTTTTCACCCGGTAATGCGCCATCCGTTTCCATATCTCTTCCGTGGGGCCGGTGTCGCCGGTATAGACCAGGGTGTTCCCGGAAGGGTCCTCGATTAAATATCCGTACGCGGGGACAGCGTGGGAAACCCTTGCGGCGTGAATGCGGTAGATGCCGACCTCGACCGGCTTGCGGGTCGAAATCTCGCGGTAGACCATCACGGGGTGTTCTTCGTCCGGCAGCCTCGTGAAATCAGGCCAGATTCTGTTGTTGAATATGTTTTTCTTAAGGTCCGCGAGCACCTCCCTGCCGCTTTGAATGACGACCCGGCACGGCTGGTTCATCGAGACGAGATTGTCCACCAGGAAAGGGATTCCCTTGATGTGGTCCATATGGGCGTGGGTAAGGAAGATATGGGTGATCCGGCACTGTGCGACCCTGTCGAGGGACAAGGCCACCGTGCCGGCATCCATCAGGAGGAAGTCGTCTATGAGATAGGCGGGAGGATTCAGGCCGGGGCCTTCCGATCCGGCGGCGCCGAGGACGAGCACGTTCATCTGGAGTTCTCCCCCTGGGAGTTGTGCAAGGAAGCGGCGGATATCCGCCGGCAAAGGTCCCCGGCATTCGCCAAATCTTACTTTATTCCAAACTGGTGAAGGATTTTAGATATTTTTTTACTTTTTACAATCAAATACTCGGCGAGGGGACCGGGCGTCCCGTTGAGCAGGGCTTGCGCGCTCGGCCAAATCACGGACTGAAGTTTTGGGGACACCGGCGCTGTTGTGGCGCGGTCTCCCGAC
>JBAQYM010000232.1:0-16604 GCA_049300095.1 Syntrophobacteraceae bacterium | reverse complement strand
GTTTGAGTGTCTCTGGGCGGGAATCCAGCGACTTTGGGATAACTCGTTTTGCTCCAACGCATTGCGAAGACCCTGGATTCCCGCCCAGAGACGCCGCGGGAATGACGATAGTATAGCCCGCTCCTTTGCTTCAGGCCCATGCATTCGATACGTCACTGTAATTATGTGACTGTGTACTTAGCAAGGAATTGGACAACGAGGGTGGGTGAGTAGATGTTGGGTTGAGCGGAGTGAAACCCAACCATGGCCTGCCATCTGGTAAAAACCCCTGCTCCTGCGCAGGCAGGCTGGAAAGCCAATCGCCCGCTGAAATGTTCCGGTCGCTCGTCATTTTGTCCAGTTTTCGAGGTGCTGGGCAGGATGCGAACCCGCTCCAGTCCAAAAGGGTGTTCGCGCAAATTGGACAAAATACGCTCTCTTGTCCAATTTTTTCCGGTCTCATCGTTTTGTCTCATGTTTCCGCGCTTGGCAGACCCGCAAGCCTGCGTCCTAGCTACACTGCCTCCCCAAGCATGGGACAAAATAATTCTAATTGTCCCATGTTTGAGGTGTTGGTCGGCCCGCAACATCAGGTGCGAGGCGGGGGTATTTTTCGGAATAGGGACAACTTACGCTCAATTGTCCAGTTTTCTATAGGGAGGAAAAAGCCAGAGGCGTTTCGAACGATAGATTATTTGATTTCATTACTCTTCAACTCTTTTGTTTCCAACATATTTCCGTGCAGGGCCAGAACGATCTATGGGCTTTTCATAGTGTTCGATCTTTTCCCACTCATCATCGATAGAACGTTGGAAAATAGAAACCCTATCCCAATTCTCTTTTTGGCCATCAGCAAAGTTCCGCGCTTCATCTAAATCGTCAAAATCGGTGCATTTAACCCCATGAGGGGTTGATCCTTTAAGTGGGACAAGAGCAAAGTCATACATAGCGACCCGAACATTTTTCATTTTTGATTATCTCCTTTCACTTGCCATCGACTGAATCTACGCGCGACACAGGGTCACGAATCTCGGCCTTTGGTGAAACCAGCAACTACCCAAGCAACCACCCTAACGACAAGCCAAGCGGCTAAGAAACAAAGCCCCGCCTCAAGAGCCAGATTCGACAAATTGATGAATAGATTTTCCCAAGGATGGCCTGGGGTTTGAGCCGGTGGCCCATATGGCTGGTTGAGCGTCGCAAAATAGTAAATCACTGCAGCAAAACCAGCTACGAGACTGAAGCGTTTAACACCTACCGATTTTGTAGACCAGATCATAAGTTTGCTCCAGCGTGCTTTATGCAAGCTGTTCAACGACAATTATTTCTCCTAACCGTTGCTTGTTTTTAGCGAGCGACCAACTGTAGACGAGACAATTTACAACAAAATGTCCCGTGTTGCCCTTATTTTTCTGCCGGACGAGACACTTTGCTTCAAAGTGTCCCATGTTCACGGTTTCGGCCCTATGACTGGATAATTTACAACATTCTGTCCAGTTAATGCAAGGGTACCGAAACTTCTATGTTGCCAACGACGGGCACAATTTGTTGTGCCCACCGTTTTTCTCAAAAGCGTGGGGGGGGCGCGAAAAGCCGTGCCGGCCCACGCTCACCGGGGCTCGGAATGACAATTTAATGAACGCATCCCGTTTAATGAACGCATTTCGGCATAATCCGATTTTCGGGATTCTTCGGAATTAGTGTTGTTTCATGGGACGAGACATTCCGGGCGGGGCATAATCTCACCCGGACGATCTCGACAGGAGGCATCTTCAGAGATCTTTAGAGGTCTTCAGGGGCCCTTACCGATCTTCAGCGGTATTCGGAGGTTTCTAGAGCATTTTTTCGATTGAATTCAGCAGCTTGTCCCAGCTAAGCGGCTTGGCGAGCATCAGGTCGACCCCGCGGGCGGCAAGGTTTTCCTCTTCGTACTGCGCGCCCCATCCGGTTATCATCACGACCGGCGTTTTCGCATTCCGGGCCTTCGTGTGCTTGGCAATCTCCCAGCCGCTTACCACCGGCATTCCGAGATCGGTCAACACCAGGTCGAAATTGCTCGCGGATATCATTTCGAGGGCCTTTTCGCTGTCGCTTACGGCCACTACCCTGTGCCCCTTGAGACGCAGCATGTCCCTCAGGATATTGAGAATCTCGGGGTCGTCCTCGACCAGCAGGAGCCGGTAGGAACTGGTCCCCTCGGTCGGCTTCGCGCCGGCCTGCGCCCTCGCGGCTTCGGCCCTGGCCAGTTTTATTACGAAAGTCGTGCCCTTGCCCGGCTTGCTCCTTACCTGGATGTCCCCGCCGTAGCGCCCCAGCAGGCTCCACGAAACACTCAGGCCAAGCCCGGAATTCCCGATCCCCTTGGTCGTGAAGAACGGGTCGAAGATCTTTTCCGCTATCTCCTTGCTCATCCCGATGCCGGTATCCGATATTTCGAGCACCACGTGCTCGCCCTGGCGGCGGGTGCGGAAGGTGAGCGTGCCGCCCTGGGGCATGGCGTCGATGGCGTTGAGCAGGAGGTTCGTCACGACTTCCCGCAAATCCGAGGCATTGATTGCGGCGAGACAGTCCCCGGCGAGTTCGAGCTGGAGGTCTATGTGGTACCCCGACCTTTCCATGAAATTCTTCCAGCGCGGGCGCGTGAGGTCGATTACGTCCTTCACCGCTTCATCGACGTCCACGGTGGAGGCCATCGCCTTGGGCTCACGTTCCCGTTCGGTGAACCTCTGAAGCCTGCGGACCGTATTCGACCCGTCATAGACGGCTTTTTCTATGTTCTGGAGCCTGCGCCGGATTTCCTCGTCCTCGATCTGCGGCAAGATGAGCTGTATGTGCCCGAGGATCGCCATGAGCAGGTTGTTAAAGTCGTGGGACACGCCGCCGGCCATGGTGCCGAGCGCCGCCAGTTTTTCGGACTGGATTATCTTTTCCGAGAAGGCCTTCTTGCGGGTCATATCCTCGATGACGAGGAGGTAGCCCGAAAATCCCGACGCATCCGATATCCGCACCAGGTTCAGGTCCGCCAGGTAGGCCTCGCCGGTCGGGTTCATCAGATTGACGTCCGTTTTTTCCACCTGCCCCGTTTCGGATTCCGCGGCGCGCGCAAGGAGCCTCTCGAAAACGTGGGGGTCCTGAAAAAGCACGGCGGGCGAGCGCGAGATGATATCGGGATGGTTGTCACCCAGCAGTTTCTCGATGCCGCGGTTCAGGCGGATAACGTTGCCCTGGGCATCGAGGATGCAAATCCCGTGCGGAATAGCGTCCAGGGCCACGTCGGCGATAGCGGGACCCGCCATGGGAGCGCCCGGCGACCAGTCTTTACCTTCACTCGGAACGGACCCGCCGTTCGCCGATGCTTCCCGCGCGCTTTGCATGCCGACTATCGAGTGTCCGATGATGCTTCCGAGCGTTTCCCAGTTTCGTTTCCTCTGTGCCGTGAATTCCTGCGGATGCAACGCGCTCACATTGAGCACGCCCAGGTGGACGAGGGGAATACAGGCAAGTGACACAGGCGTGATGACAGCGTCTTTTAGTTCGGGGATCGGCTGTTTTGCGGTGTTTTCAATGAATACCGACTTGCGGGTGCTGAAGACCTGACCGGCAATACCCTCGCCGAGCGAGAAGCGCAGATTTCGCCTGTAGCGGCGCTTGACGGCCGCGCCAAGCTGATCTTCCAGGCCGTAGGCCCCCACAAGGGCCAGCTTGTTTTTCGTATAGTCCCAAAAGAGAATGGAACAATTTTCGAAAGAGGTCTCCTCGATTATTATCTTGACGAATTGGGAGCAGACCCGGGCCGGATCGGAACACTGCGACGCTGTCTCGGCAAAGCGCTGGATCATGGCCATGAACTGGTTCAGTTCTTCACTGCGCCCCGTGACATCGAGGAGACTTTGCCCAAATACATCCTTAACCAGGTGGTCCATCCTCTTACCTCGTTATTTTAGCAGTCCCCATAGCTGGTCGACTTCCTGCCAGATGAACTCGAGGCTGTCCTGATACTCCTGCCATTCATCTTCGGAAATGAAGAGATCGCGGCAATATGACAGAGTTGCCTCATCTGTCAGCAGATGGGGATAATAGGGCGAACTGCTGAGCACGTCCGCCAGATGGATAAGCCTGATTTCCGATCTGTGGGAATCGCACCTCTCGGGACAATGGTGGAATTCGATTACCGCCTGAAAGGATTCCGGCAACGCCCACCGAGACGCGAGGTACTTGCCGACCTCGGTATGCGACAGACCGGCCTGCATTTCGACGCACCAGGGCGAACTGTTTCTTCTCGCTGCCGTATCCATGACATATTGGAAATATTCGCTGAAATAGGTCGCCATCGCCAGGTGGCCGATATCGTGAATGAGACCCAGAAGGGCGGCCTCTTCCCGCTTCACCCACGGACGTTTTTTGCATATTGCGGCGGCAATCCTGGAAGTTGCGAAGGCATGTTTCCAGAGCCGTTCGCGGTGGACCGGGTCGATCTTTCTTCCGTCCGACATAAGGTTTATGAGCAGGGTGCACAGGCAGATCGATTTTACCTGGTTGAACCCCACCACCGCTATCGCCCTAGCGATGCTTGTCACGGTCCTTCGAAAACCGTAGTACGTCGAGTTTGCAATTTGCAGCACCTTGGCGGCAACGGCCTGGTCATAGCCGATTATGCTTTCAAGTTCTTCGGCGGAATCGATTTCGTCTTGAATAATTTCGATCAGCCTTTGAACAGACTGGGGAAGAGGGGGCAGCTCTTTTATCTGTGAAATCTGGTAGCGGACTTCCTGTTCCTCTAAAGGACATATGGACATATTTTCTCGATCCCTTAGGATGTGGCTCGAAAAAAGCGCATTTTAAGTCGAAAGTCCAATTGAAGGCACTTATATCACGAACATGCAAAGCTTGTAATTAAAGAAAGAAAATCTAATTGATGTTTTTTACAATTGTTCCGGACCATTAGTCACCCATTTTCCGAACCGGCCCCGCCCGGCAAAATCCGGCCCGCCACGGGCTTCGGCTTCCTCATTCACATAAACGGTAAACAGCGCGAAATAGTTTAGCTTTTTCCGAACCGGCGGATTTAATCCAACGACATTCGAGACGGTCGGCCCTTCCCATTCCGGCAGTCCGGGCGGGGATGAAGGGGCTGTTGCCCAAGTGCAAAAGTTACGACAGGTATGGCCAAAACAGGGCGGAGGTCTCCCCTCCCTTGGCGGGAGGGGCTGGGGGAGGGGGTCGTAAGTACTTGAAAATTCAATATCCTCCCCTACCCCCCATCGCGGGGAGGGGGACTCACGTCCGGCTCGATAGTCGCTCAGCTTGAATATTTCTTTCGGCAATAGCCCGTTGATCCCCGCCCGGACCGCCGGAACGGGAAGGTCCGACCGTCTCGAACGCATTTGGATTGAATGCGCACCCGGAAAAGGACCTGTGCTTTGGGCGACAGCCCGGATTTATGCCCCCGTTCCTTTGGGGGTTATTACGAAATACCATTTTCAAGACGACTTCGCATCTATGTCCCCGCCTCGTGTCCCCCCTTGGTCACCATTCCGTCGATTCCGGCAATGCCGAAAGAATTACCCTTGGATCGCTCCGTTGAGAGTGATTGGCTTGAGAATGCGCATCAACTATTTTGCGGGACAGCGGAATTTCTCACAAAAGAAATCATTTTGGAACACGATTGTAACATACGCCCATTACTCTTTCCCGCAAGTCGGTTGATGTGCGCCCCAATCCGTGGGAACAGGCCGGGGCGGTGGATACGGAGTGAATACCCTTAGATGCGCAGGGGCTTTATGGCTTACCCGGATACGCCGCAACTCACGCCCAAATGCCCCCGATGCGGTTCGGAAGCCGCGTACCGGTATGGCAGGACAAGACAGGGGCGGCAGCGTTTCCGGTGCCTCATGTGCGAACGGCAATTCATCGACTGCAAACCGAAACTCGATGTCACGGCGCGCCCGGTCTGCGCGATATGCGGAAGGAAAATGCATATCTACAGCCAGGGTATGGAAACCATCAGGTTCAGATGTTCGGGATATCCGCAGTGCAGGAGTTACCTGAAAATCATAAAGGAGCATAAATGAGCTGCTATCTGCACCATGTTCCGGGGAGAATCAGAATCAAAATCCCAGGTATTAAGGGAAATCCCATCCATGCGCGGGAACTGGAAGAAAAACTCAAAGTCATCCCCGGTGTCAGGCTCGTAAGCGTCAACTCCCTCACGGGCAGCGTATTGGCCTATTACGATGAGCGCGGCACCAATGCCGGTGTGATAGCTGATGTGGTGAGCAGGGAAACCGGCGTTGATCTTTCCACCGCGGCCCATCCGGATGACTATTCGGACGAAGCCTGGTCAAGAACCGGGCAGGCTATCGGAGAGAAGATCGGGAAGGCGGCCCTGGGGATCGTGATCGGTCAGATATTTGAGGGGTCCCCCCTGGCCTTGCTCGCAGCCGTCATTTAGGGGAAAGAGCGGACCGGCGCCGGTCCCAAGAACATGGCGGTAATGTCTCCGCCGACTGCTAAGAGACGAGCGAGCGGCCGTGGCGATGCTTTTCCAGTTCCCCGAAAAAACCTTCCCAGTATACATCATCAGCACTTCCAAACCATAGCAAGCCTGCCCTCGATTTCCGAGACCGACTCGGGGTCGCCGTTCGATCTTGCCATTGCTTCCCATAGATCGGGCGACAGGCGATCCGGATCGTATTCTATCACGATGGAACCGACCAGGGCGTTTACGCGTATCCCGATGACCCCGGGAATGCAGTCAATGAGCTGATTCAAGTCGAGTCCGGATGCTAGTGCGACCCCGGAGGGCGACACCCTCAGCCTGATCCTGCCCGGAATGTGGTGCACGATACTGACATGCCGGGCCAAGAGCAAAACATCGCTAATTTTCGTCAAATCGGCTCCTTGCGATCAAAATCCACTCAGACTATTTGGCGCACTGCCGCAACAGGCCCGCCGAACGCGCCCATGGGAACTTCCGCTTCCGGGCCTGGAGAATGGTCCGTGGGACAACCATTCCGCGCGGAGCACATATCATATGACAGCTCATATCATAAATCAGGATCGCGGCAAAATCTTCACCTGTCTGCAATCAGTTTGTAACGGAAGGCCTATGACCTCATTGAAACGCGGTAAGGAAGAGGACGCCCGCGGGCGGATTGTTGGTCTGGTCCGTACCCGGTTGGGTGATGGAGCGAGGGATCGGTGAAAGTTATCGGGGGTTTCAAAAGCAAGGTGAGTAAAAGATGAGCACGAGGAAGAGTAAACGAACTCGCCGGGCGCGAAACGAATAAAGCCCTTGCGAGGTATTTTACGGCAAATCCCACTGACCCGTGGGAAGGCCACGCGAAACCGAGGCGGCGCAGGAACGGCGCCAGCTTAAAATGGCGCGAGGACTGACACGCAGCACGGATGCAATGCGCCAATCCCCTTTTTACGACTTGAAACATATTGAAATCACTAAGCTTTCTTATGGAGCTACGGGGAGTCGAACCCCGGACCTCTTGAATGCCATTCAAGCGCTCTCCCAACTGAGCTACAGCCCCGTCAACCGGTTGCCCGCCGCGGATTGTTCTTCCGTGGCCGCGCAACCCTGTTTGTGTAGCTAATTTGGAAAAATCTGTCAAGCGCATTTGTTTGGCAGGCTGAAAATAGGTGAAGATTCCTGAGGTTAACTCTATAATTCCGAGCATGTGGGAAGCAAAGCCGCAACCGGATCGATTCGCTCGCCATCCGATAGTCAGCATTTCCCTTGACACCCACAAAAGCCTCTGATTAGAATCGTACTGAAGCCGGAGTGGTGGAACTGGTAGACGCGCTGGACTCAAAATCCAGTGGGAGCAATCCCGTGCGAGTTCGATTCTCGCCTCCGGCATAGATCCAGTAAGGGTTTGCTTGGATTACCCCGTGCTCCCTCGGTGCTCCCCCGCGTCAGTGCGTATCCCTGCCTCAACGCCTCAATGTCCTGCTGGATGTACCGCAATGCCGCCTCGTTCGTATCATCTCCGAGAAGCCGCTTTGTGTCCTCAAAAGAAAGGTGCTCTCTCAGCGCTGATGACGAACTGTGCCGGGTACCGCCGTAAAGGTCTATCCCCTCAACTCCAAGATTCTCGCACGCCAGCTTCCAGGTCTTGTAGAAGAGATCTTTCCCGAATCGCGTACCTGCGTCTTGACCCCCACAACCCTTATCCCGTCTGAAAAAATGCATGTGCGGCAATCCTCGCGGCAGCTTCTTGATCATGGCCAGGTCCTCGGCCTGAAGCGGGATAATCTTTGGCCTGCTTACAACCCTGCTTGTCTTATGATTTACGATCCGAATTAGCCCACGCTCATAATCTATATGCTCCTCCAAGATCCCCAAAAGCTCGGATGGCCGCACATTGATGTAAGTGGCTAACCACAAGACTCCGATGTAGATGCGCGGCGATCTGTTCCAGGTGAGCCGCCAAACTTCTTCGATAATCTCCCGCTGCAAGTCCTTTGAGATGGTCTTTCTGAAACCCAACTCGAACTTTACCTGTGGAAATTCTGGCATTTGGTCCTTCCGGATCACATGGCGCTTAACCAACCACGCATAAAAATCGTGCAGAGTTGAGCAAAGACAATGGCGCGTCTTGTCCCCTATATCGCTTTGGGCGAGAAGGAAATCTTCAATTTCGGCATAGCCGATCGCTTTCACGTTCGTTGACCCAAACGCATTCCGGAGCCTGTTCACATGTGGGCGTATGCTCTTCAGACTCCCAGGCCGAAGGGTTTGCTCTTTTATTTCCAGATATTTTTCAATCTGCTTCCCCAGGCTCAGCGGGTTCGATTTTTCGTAGTCGCGGGGATCGAAGGAACCCTCATCATACTTAAAGCGAATCCCGGTAAGGATTCGGCAAGCGAGCTCATAATCAGTAACCTTCCGATTATACTTGCGGCCAAATCGGACAATCAGTTCGTGAGCTTTCTCTTTCGGATGAACAGGACAGCACACAGCAGTCCTATGATTGTCCTTCATCCGCAAGCCGCATACAGGACAGTTTTCCTCGGTGTAGATTCCCCCAAGCATACACATGCCTCCTTCTGTCACCCGGACGGAAGGCATCTTACCGCATGTTAATGTTGGCAAGCAATGGTCCACCTCAGATTACCACCCTTTATACGTCGTCATTGTTCTGTGCCCTTTTCGACGCCCTGGTTAGAACGGGGCACGCCGGCCCGGATCGTCCAGAGATTCGAGCGCCCACTTGATAAGCCGATCTGAATCTTTACCATCCATGTAGGTCGATAAAGGCGTTGACTCCCATAGCTTTCTTTTTTTGGCTCCGTGCGATCTCCGCCGTTTCTCCAACACGCGCCGCACACGAAACCAGGCGGCCTCCGGCAGCACGTCCTCATGAATTACGATCTTCCACCTGTCCTTTTGAATGACCCCCCAGAAACGGCCCGTGTAGTCCACAGGGACAAAGTTTCCATCCGGCAGCTTTGCCAAATATTTCGAGACATAGTGGACGACACCCCTCCAAGTCTCGATTGGTTCGATCTTGGTTCCAGCCTCCAAGTGTCTTTTGTCCCCCGACCCCACGACTCGATACCAAGTCCCTGAAATCCAATCGAAAATTTCTTTATTCTTGCTGCTCTTTTTTCCGGAAACCGCAACGTACTTCACTTTTCTTTTTCTGCGATCATAGCGCCTGATTCCCTCAACACCCGGACCGTCCCACAGAAGCAGATGGAAATGAGGCGCCCCGCGCTCTTGAAATTCTAGACGCCACGGCCCCCAGACATCCGGCCATTTCCTGATTACGGCTTTCAGAAAAGTATCAAGGTCTCGCTTCCATACCCACCAATCCTGTGACCACTCAGCCGGGTAGGTCAAATGCAGGAAATCAGGCAAACCCGCCTCATCCTGGTTGATCTTTGCCATGCGCCTCATAAGGCGGTGCCGTGACTCTTTCGAGAAATCTTTTATTGGCCCTCTAATTCCCCCTGGCCTTTTTTCGGGCTGAAATTTTATGCCCTCCAGTTCGACCAATTGAGCGCCCTCATATGTGCGAATTATGGGAAGAGAAAGAATGGTTGCTAACTTATTATTTTTCTTTGTTTTTCTTTTTGTTGGAGAGACATTCTTGAATGCTTTCCCGGTGAGATATGCGACTGTAGATAAACCCTCGCTCGCGCATGCGCTCGCGGTAGTCGGGATGCCGTCCTGTTCGTGTGGTGCAAAGTCATTAGACATAAAAAAGCCCCCTCAGACCAATCAACTCAGTCCAAGGGGGCGAAGGTGCCAACCTGAGAGGGGGAGCCCCTGGCCCCCCGGCCCCCTCTCAGGTTGGCACTTGACGCAAAACTGGAGTCAGATTACAAGAGTAATGCTGCTCCTGTCCTCTTGGACTTGGGCACACACCAGGGCCGGGCTAGTCTTCCGTCTCGCAAACTTAGGCTAGCTCCGGCTTTCGTGTTCCCAGTTCCCAGTTTCATCTTTGAAACGTTTATTCTGGATCTCTGCCTAAAACCCTGTCGATTATCCCCCTAAAACCCTCTTTTGCTGCCTCTACTTTCCTAACGAGAGTAAGCATGCCTATGACATCCAAGGTCTTAAAATCCTCAGCGCCAATTTTGATAAAATTCCTGATCAGCCGACTTCGCGACATATCGGCCCTCGAAGCCATTTCATCGATATGGGCAACGAACTCCTCATCCAACCAGACCGTGATGGGTATTCCCTTTTCAACCTTCTTCTTATTTGCCATGAAGCACCTCCTTTTGGCGCAGATGTTTCCGATGTTTATGATGTATCATAGTATTCAGAGAAATGTGCTGTCAAGAAGAATTTAATTCCGAAGGGCCTCTCCATGTCGCTTGTTTGCTCCGCACTCGGTAATCGGGCAGCTCTAAGGTCCTGGGCCGCAAAACGACGCGCCCACGGACCTAAGAGCCACACCCGATTTGCCCGCAAGCCGCAGCTCTCATCGCCCCGGCTAGGAAAAGACCGGCCGGGGCTAACCGCCGCTCGGGCACCCCTCATTTGTGCGCTACTTTGCGACATGCGAGGCCTCCGTTAGCAGATGACACCCCCATTGCTTCTATTTAGACATGGCGGTATGATACAAGTCTGATATTGGCTGGATTGGAAATGATAGTCTGCCGAATTGAGGAGCGCTGTATGGATTCCGACCCCAAAAATCGCCCTAGCAACAAGCTGGCTATTTATTCGTGCATCGTTCTGAACTCGCTGGCGTTAGCCATTCTATTTTTGACGCACTCATGGTGGGCGCTGCTTTTCTCTATCCCTGCCTCTCTTTTTCTTTCCAAGAACAAGCCTGCCTCGAAGAAGGAGCAAGAAGAGTTGGAAGAGGTGGGGGCAAAGGCCTTTGCCGCATGGCTATTACTTCCTGCCGGTATAATGCTATTGTTGATTTTTGCACTTATTCTAGTGAAAGTGATACCGAGCATGATGAAATAATCTACCCGTTAATTGCCAGATGAGGACCATAATTCCCACTTGTGTCTCACTGGTGCTGCGGTGCATTTTAGAATGGCTCCGGGACTATGATCTACAGGGTTCGACTCCCCCTATTACCAGCAGGCTGATTTCATTGCGCGTCGCATAGACCATACCTTTCATTGCCGTTCCTCCCCCTTCAAGCTTTTACGCACAAGAATAGCCGCGAGGGTAGTCTGCACGGCTCTCGCATCCCTGAGACTAAGAAGGGCATCCTTCAGGGGGATGTGGGGTCCCCCATTACGGTGCCCTTCTAAGTCTCAGGGGTCCCTGGCCCGGCTATCCTTGCGCTCAAGCTTTCCGAGGGTTCCGCTGGTTTGCTGGTATTTTGGCGATCAATGATCTTTCGGATCGTCTCTCACTAGCCCGGTGGACCGCCGTGTCCACTTGTATTTCATTGCCGGTGTACCCCTTGTAGTCCCCGGCCCCTGCAAAGCCTCTCTGTATCTAATCGTTCGCTGGTTCGAATCCGGTGATCCCGAAGGTATGCGTTCCAGGGATCCCCTATCTCTTCTCTCAGCAGTTATATTTTTTCGGGTGCTCCCTATGTGCTTTTCTTCCTCACAAATCCTTACTGGGCTTATATCGGTGCGAGTTCGATTCTCGCCTCCGGCATTCAGTTTGCGGGCTTTGCCCGCTTTTTTTATTGAGGGTCAAGAGTCCCTGGCTTTTTGGGGCCTTCCTCCCGCTCGATGAGGCGCGGTGTCGCCTCCACATCAATAAGGGCTCGGTATCGGTTTGCGCCATCAGTTATCTTGCCGGTTCAGGCCCGCAATAGTCCTTCCCGTATGACCCGGATTGCGTTAGAATCATCTCATAACGGAAATGTCTTCCGCATGTTGCGCTGTTTTTTGGTTTCGAGGAACAATTACTTACCTGATATCATCAAGAAGAGCACCTTCTTTTCGGAGGCCCCCCCCCATGTTCTCCGGTAATCGGTGTTGCCCGAAGTGTGGCTCGTCCGCTCGGAATAGAATCCACCGAGGGTTTTGGATTCGATTGCTGCCCTTCAGCCGGTTTTATAAGTGCCTGGACTGCTCAACTCACTACATGGTCTTTAAGATCAGAGACGCCACTCCTCGAGTGGATGGCGGCGGCTTCACGTCAAAGGGTGAGAGGTAGGCGCCTCTGGAACGCCCCGGAATGGACGATCTCACCACCAGGCATATCCCACGTTTCCCCCGCCGAGCCGCGGCCGCCCTTCCTAAAATAGTCCGCAGCGCGCATTTACACAAAGATGTTTGAACACCGGGTACCGGGAACGACATAAGACCGGCCTGGGATTATTTTTTTAGTGGAAATACAGCCTCTTCCTTGCCTCCGCGGATACACGCCTCCCGTCGGCCCGCAAACTTGAATCGACTCTCCTGGCAACGGCCGTGTTTTTGCATTGATGAAATTACTCAGGGGATGCCACGTTCGCAATTTGGTCCCGGTTTGAAGAAGATGTTCCCCCCGCCGAAATGAGTTCCGCCGGTGCACAAACAGGAAAGGCCCTCCGGGGAGGGCCTTTCGAGAAGTGAGGGTCAATGCTCTCAGTTAAGGACACAGGAGCCCGTTACCGGCGCCACAAGGGGTATGGCCCTTGCCGGGGGGGCCGCCGGCGGGTAGACCAGAAGCGAGCTGTCGCCGTTGAAGTTGAAGGTCCCGCCTCCCAGATCATCCACAAAGGACAGGGTGCGGTTTCTCACATTATTGAGTATAGTGGCTGTGTAGACAGCATCGTTGTACTGGCCCGTAGGCATGCTGGGTTCGGCCAGAGACGGGTTGACGCCCGAAATCGGGAAAGGGTTCGCGGGTTGCGCGGTGGCCTCGCACCCGGTTGGAGCGCATCCACCGGGGCTCAGCCTCCTGTCCATGACCCACGGCAGGCCTTCGAAAATAGTGGGAAAGCCGATCCGGTTCAAATCGATTTCAAAGAAATTGGGGACTTCGATCCCTCCCAGGTTGATTCCAAACGGGAAGAGATACTGGCCGTTCGTTGCCGTTTTGCCAAGGATATCGAGGGTCAGCATCGTGGGGTTCGCAAACTTTCGGCCGGTTCGCGCCTGGATTTCGCGCGGAATGGGGCTCAAAATCCCGAACATCTGGGCTATTGTCCCCCCGGTATTGCCGCATACCGGAGCAAACCTGTCGTCCGCGTTGATAACGCCGCAGGGGCTCATTTCCGGTTTAGCGGCCCCACCGGTAAAATCAACGTCGTAGCGTACTTTGAAGACGTCGCTCCCGCCGGGAGTGATTCCCTGGGCGCCGCATGTGCCGGGGCCGCCGATCGCGTCGCATCCCACCACGGAACCGAGAGGAAATTCATGGGCGGCGTTGGTTTTGGGATCGCGGTGAATCGTCCAGAGCATCACATCCGCCGGCGATACAGTCGTAAAGCCGATGAAGAGGCTGCGCGCGCGCCCGTTGTTAAAACCCGGAACGTCCATGATCGCCTCTTCGATGAACATGTAGTCGGGCTGGTTGGGGTCGTCGGTCCGGGTGGTGAGCGCGTCGGCAACCGCGAGGGTGTGGGCGGACAGGAACTGGGTACCGGCTATGAGTTCGAAGTTGCCTTCGGCGGTGACATTGTCCCCGATTCTCAGGGGCGCAAAACGCCGGGAATCGGCAACCGGTCTCCCCAGATTGACCGTCCGGTTGGTGTCGGGGCACAGGAGATCTCCGGTCCCATCGGCTGCCGCGGCGGCCGGTATCACTTCGGTGGTGTTGGTGTTGCCGTTGAAGTCGAGCACATCGGTAAAATTGCGGATGGCTGTGCTCGGGATACAAACCGGATAGCCCGTGACATAAGCGGCGGTGTAGTTGTCGGGGTCGAGCGTAAAGCGCGGGTCGGGGCTGCAATTATTGGGACGGCCGCTGACGGGGAGACAGCCGCGGCCCTTTTGAACGGTGTGGCGCCCGGAAGGATCGTTGAGGCGCACCATGGTCCCCGTATTCGCGTTGTTTGCACGGCCGTTCACCCTGAACCACCCGCCGGCGTAACTAATGTAGGTGACCTTGCCCGCTACGATTTCCTTGCCCTTTTCGATAAGGACGTCCCCCGCGATGACATTATTCGAATCCATTACGTTGGCCGAAATTGTTGCGAACCCTGTCGGCCGGCCTGTCACGCTGATGCAGGTATCCGCCTTTGCAAGCCCGCTCTCTCCGGCAGTAACGCAGGCCGCCGGTGCTTGCTGGAAAATCTGAAAGAGCGTCAGCCGATTGGCCGGCAGATCGAGCAGGAGATTGCGGGGAATGGTAACCGACTGTCCCCCGACCACCATTGATCCGCCCATCCAGACGTCGCCGGCGAAGGCGGGCGGGTTGAGTTGAATGCGCTGAATCTCACCGCTGATGGTGCTCGCCTGCGGCGCCGCCGCGGCAGGAGCGCAGTATCCGACGAGGAAAACCGCCGCCAGCGCCATTGCAAGGATGTGCGATGCTTTCATGATGGAATACTCCTTTTTGTTTGTGTGTCACAAGATTTCGCCTTTGGCGAACATCGCTATCCGGCGCTCCCGATTGGAGGGCCGAAGTCCAGTTCGCCGCCGTCGCCATTTTAGGTCAACATGATGGACGGATTGAGATCGGAACCTGCTGCTGGATGGATACTAAGGCGGAATGGGGTTTGAGGTAAATGAGGCATTGACGTTATTTTATCACGGTGAACCCGTGTAGTTTTGCTATGTCGCACTACTGCGTGGTGGTAGGGGTTCTATCGGAGGCATACGGTGGAGGCGTTGGAAGCCGGTTGTAAGGCGGTTCGGGTGCGGGGACATCAGAGAGGCGATGATACCGGGTTTGCAGTCAACATTCGCCGTACTCGAAGGTGTCCTTCAAGAACCGGAAGCTGTCCCGGGAATGGGGAGCATCCGAAATGTTTGAGAACCGATTTGCCCCGAGCGCCCTTCCGTTAATTCTCAGGCAATTTTCATGCATCGGTTTGCAATCGATACTCCCGCTACCTATATTGACGGTTATCGTGAAAATATAGTGCGGTATTTCCAAAAGGGCCTCGATGGACGGGTGCGGGTGGACTCGCTCCCGCCGCCGGGCGGGCCTTCAAGGCAGGGCTTATCGACTTGGCCGACGGAAGCGTGGACCTCATGTCGGCCGGACTTATGATCGGGAAAACGTGATAAACGCTTTGCGGCGGCCGGAGGGCAGGGCCGGGAAGAACCGGATCGGAGTGACGATCGTTGCGCTTATCCCCCCCGGCTTTTGACTGTGAACAGATTTCCGGATGATGATCGGAGTGATCGTCGTGGGAGATCGATCCGCCGGATAAAGGCTCATGATGGACCGGTCCCGTATCCGGCGGGATTGTTGAGAACAACTCAAGGAGAAACGGACATGGGTAGGAAAAAGATGTGGCTGGTTGTTTTGATGGTGGCCTGCTATGCGATCTGGGCTGCCGGTTCGGCGCCGATTTCCCAGGCGGCCTCATCCAAAAAAGATGCGATCCAGGTGATGAAGAAGGCTGGAGTGGGCAGCTATCTTGCGGATTCCAAGGGGATGACCCTCTATTATTTCAAGAAGGATTCCCCCGGCAAGAGCGCCTGCGCGGGTCCCTGCGTGGAAAAATGGCCGCTTTTCCACGTCGACAAAATCTCCGTCAAGTCGAAGCTGAAAGCCAAGGACTTTGGACAGATCACCCGGGACGATGGAAAGATGCAAACAACCTACAAGGGATATCCGCTTTACTATTTTGTTAACGATAAAAAGCCGGCCGATACGGCAGGCCAGGGCGTAAATGAGGTCTGGTTCGTGGTCGATCCCGCCAAGTTCAAGCCCTGAGCCGGCGCCGGCTACACCCGCGCTGCGGGAACGGTCGAACTCGCCCGGTCTGAATTCGAATTCCGCCCCGGGATAAGCGCGGGAGCAATCCTGAAAAGATCGATCATTGTTCGAAGAGCATTTTTAGCAGATGGCGCCGATCAAGGCCCCATCCCGACCGCAGGTAAACCCCGTCTTCACAGGCGGGGTTTTCTCGTCTTAAAATACCGCTCTTGAACCAGCATTGTCCGGTTAGGTTTTTGCAGGTGACATGCTCTTGCGCCCCAACGGGGCTAAATAACTCAGCCCAGGGTCAGTCTCGCGCTTCGCGGGACGCCACCCTGGGCTGGAATATGAAGCCCTTTCAGGGCTGGGCCACCGG
>JBAQYM010000231.1:0-20956 GCA_049300095.1 Syntrophobacteraceae bacterium | reverse complement strand
GGTGCATGGATGGTGGGCGCAAAAAGCCACTCCGCTGCGCTCCCCCACCCCACATCTCTCGGCCCTACAGTTCCCGGTGGTACTCCTGCAGGGTCTTGACGTCCCAGTCGCCTTCCTGCAACGCCCCCACCGCTTCGGCGATAGCCATTGCCCCGGCCGTGGTCGTGGCGTACGGGATATTATACATCAGGGTCGTTCGCCGGATGTCGTATGAATCCGAGGTGGTCTTCTTACCGAGCGTGGTATTCACCACCAATTGTATCTCGCCGCTCTTGATTTTATCAACCACGTGGGGGCGGCCTTCCTTAAGTTTAAACACCAAATCGGCGGCAATTCCGTTGTTTTTCAGAAAATTGGCCGTACCGCTGGTGGCGATCAGGTGGAAACCAAGGTCAATATATCTTCTTGCGACATCGAGAACTTTTTGCTTGTCCCCGTCGTGCACGCTGATAAAGACCGTCCCGCCTTTGGGGAGGTCGTAGCCGGCCGCCGCCTGGGCCTTTGCGAACGCAATCCCGAAGTTGTGGCCGATGCCCATCACCTCGCCGGTGGATTTCATCTCGGGCCCGAGAAGGGTGTCCACGTTTGGAAACCGCGAAAAGGGAAACACGGCCTCTTTCACCGAGATATGCTTCGGCTCGATTTCCTTGTCAAACCCGAGTTCTGCCAGGGTCTTTCCGAGCATGACCTTGGTGGCGAGCTTTGCGAGCGGGCGGCCGATGGCCTTGCTGACAAACGGGACCGTCCGGGAAGCCCTCGGATTGACTTCGAGGATGAAGACCCGGCCGTTCTGGAGCGCATACTGTATGTTCATCAGGCCGACGACCCCGAGTTCGCTCGCGAGAAGTTTCGTCTGCCGCTTGATTTCTTCCTGGATTTCCTTTGATACGCTTATGGGCGGAAGGACGCACGCCGAATCGCCGGAATGAATGCCCGCCTGCTCAATGTGCTCCATGATGCCGCCCAGGACAGTGATGTTGCCGTCGCTGATGGCGTCAACGTCGAGTTCTATCGCGTCTTCGAGGAACTTGTCTATGAGAATGGGGTGCCCCGGCGAGACGTGCACGGCCGACCCCATGAAGTGTATCAGGCGCTCGCGGTCGTATACGATTTCCATGGCCCGCCCGCCCAGAACGTAGGATGGACGCACAACGACGGGATAGCCGATGGTCTCGGCGGCCTCTACCGCTTCCTCGATGGTGAAGGCCGTCGCGTTGTCGGGCTGTCTCAGGCCGAGTTTTTTCAGAAGTTGCTGGAACCGCTTGCGGTCCTCCGCCCGGTCGATGGCGTCCGGGGAGGTGCCGAGGATTTTTGCCCCCGCTTTTTCGAGCGGCACGGCAAGGTTGAGCGGGGTCTGGCCGCCGAACTGGACGATAATCCCCTTGGGCTTTTCGGTTTCGAGTATGTGGAGGACGTCCTCGCGGGTGAGGGGCTCGAAGTAGAGCTTATCCGAGGTGTCGTAGTCGGTCGAAACGGTTTCCGGGTTCGAGTTTATCATGATCGACTCGTGGTTTTCCTCCCGGAGCGAAAACGACGCGTGCACGCAGCAGTAGTCGAACTCGATCCCCTGGCCGATCCGGTTGGGCCCCCCGCCGAGGATCGCCACTTTGGGCGTGTCCGTGCGCCGTGATTCGTCCTCCGTTTCGTAGGTCGAGTAGTAATAGGGGGTGTAGGCTTCGAACTCGGCCGCGCACGTGTCCACCAGCTTGTAGACAGGCCTGATCCCGTGAGCGATGCGCTTTTGGCGAACCGTTTCCTCATCGGTCCCGGTCAGTTGCCCGATGCGATTGTCGGAAAACCCCCACGATTTTGCCAGCCGAAGCTGCTCGGGATTATCGAGAAAAGCCGCCTCTTCTCCCGCTGTGGGAGCACCTTCCATCCGCGCCGTGGAAGCGCCACCCACCCCCGCTGTGGGAGCGGCTTGTAGCCGCGATGCCGATTCGCGGATGGCGGTTTCGAGTTCGAGTATCTCGCGGATGTGGTGTAGAAACCACGGGTCGATGTAGGAGAGCTTATGGATCTCCTCGATGGATACCCCGAGCTTGAGGGCCTCGCCTATCTGGAAAAGCCGCATGGAACTCGGGCGGCGAAGTTTTTGCTTGAGCTGGTCGATATATTCGGCGTCCACCCCTACAGGCGGGTCGCAAAATCCCCATCTCCCGATTTCGAGCGATCTGATCGCCTTCTGGAGCGATTCCTTGAAAGTGCGCCCGATGGCCATCGTTTCGCCGACGGACTTCATCGAAGTGGAAAGGACGTCTTCGGTTTGCGGAAATTTTTCGAACGTAAACCGCGGGACCTTGGTCACGCAGTAATCTATGGTCGGCTCGAAGGAAGCCCGCGTCTCGCGCGTGATGTCGTTTGCGATTTCATCGAGCGAGTAGCCCACGGCAAGCTTTGCGGCGATCTTTGCGATCGGGAAGCCCGTCGCCTTGGACGCGAGCGCCGATGAGCGCGACACGCGCGGGTTCATCTCGATTACGACCATGTCGCCGTTTTCCGGATTGATGGCGAACTGGACGTTCGAGCCGCCGGTCTCGACCCCGATCTCGCGGAGGATGGCGATCGAGGCGTCCCGCATTATCTGGTATTCGCTGTCGGTGAGCGTCTGGGCGGGGGCGACCGTGATCGAGTCGCCCGTGTGGACCCCCATCGCGTCCATGTTCTCGATCGAGCAGATGATGACCACATTGTCCATGTAGTCGCGCATCACTTCGAGTTCGAATTCTTTCCACCCGAGAACGGATTCTTCGAGCATTACCGAGTGGATAAGGCTGGCGTCGATGCCGCGCTGCGTCTGGTCGAGAAGCTCTTCCCGGTTAAAGGCGACCCCGCCCCCGGTCCCGCCCAGCGTGAAGGACGGTCGCACGATGACCGGGTAGCCGATCTTGTGGGCGAAAGTTTCCGCCCCGGCGAGGTTGTCCACGATTATGCTTTCCGGCACGCGCAATCCGATGTTGGTCATCGCGTCGCGGAAAAGCTCGCGGTCCTCGGCCTTTTTTATAACGGTTGCGGTTGCGCCGATCATTTCGACGCCGTACCGGTCGAGCACGCCGCTCTCGGCCACCTTGACCGCGACATTCAGGGCCGTCTGGCCACCCAGGGTGGGAAGAAGGGCGTCGGGGCGCTCGCGCCGTATTATCTTTTCAACCGCCTCGGGCGTTATCGGTTCGATATAGGTGTACTGCGCCGTCTCCGGGTCGGTCATGATCGTCGCCGGATTGCTGTTGATCAGGACTATTTCGTATCCCTCTTCGCGAAGCGCCTTGCACGCCTGGGTCCCCGAATAGTCAAACTCGCACGCCTGGCTGATGATTATCGGTCCCGAACCGATAATGAGGATCTTCTTTATGTCTGTGCGTTTGGGCATGAACTCGTTTTCCTTAAATCACATTCCGATGAAGGCGGCTATCTTTCGCGCGTGAGTCCGGGGGAGGCGGACCGCGCCATGAGGTCCATGAACCGGCCGAACAGGTAGGACGCGTCATGGGGACCGGGGGATGCTTCCGGGTGATATTGCACGCAGAATGCGGGCGCATCGAGAAGTTCCATTCCTTCAAGCGTGTTGTCGTTCAGATTAACGTGCGTAAGGCGCACGGGAAGGCGTTCGAGGGATTGCGGGTCGACGCAGAAGCCGTGGTTCTGCGAGGTGATCTCGATTTTTCCGGTCGTAAGGTCCTTTACCGGCTGGTTTGCTCCGCGATGGCCGAACTTGAGCTTGAACGTGGTCCCGCCCAGGGCGAGGCCCATCATCTGGTGGCCCAGGCAGATGCCGAAGACGGGTTTCCTGCCGAAAAGCCCGCGCACGGTTTCGATCACGTAATGGACCGCCGCCGGGTCGCCGGGGCCGTTTGACAGGAATATGCCGTCGGGGTTGCAGGCAAGAATCTGGTCGGCCGTCGAGTGGGCGGGAAAGACCAGCACCTGGCAGCCCGCCTTCTCGAGCTTTCGCAGGATGTTGTACTTGATCCCGCAGTCCAGGGCCGCGACCCGGTAGCCCGGCACGTCGGGGAGCCACTCGGGACGGTCGATGTCAACCCTTTTGCCGCCGATCCACCGGTAGGGCGCATCGCAGGTGACGTCCTTCACCAGGTCGATCCCGTTAAGGCCCGGGTAGGCCCGCACCTGGTCCAGAAGCTCCGCGACATCGTCCGTATCGGTTGCGATGATTCCGCGCATGGCCCCGCCAACCCGCAGATGGCGCGTGAGGGCGCGCGTGTCGATGCCTTCGATTCCGATCTTCCCGTATTCGTTTAGAAAATCGGCAAGGGACCGGTTGCTTCGCCAGTTGCTGGCAAAACTCTGGTACTCCTTGACGATGAAGGCTTCCACCTGCACCGCGGCCGATTCCATGTCCTCGGGATTGATCCCGTAGGTCCCCGTCAGGGGGTACGTCATCGCCACGATCTGGCCTTTATACGAAGGGTCCGTCAGGACTTCCTGATATCCCGTCATGCCCGTGTTGAAGACCACCTCACCAAGTGCCCGGCCCTGGCCGGCAAACGCATATCCTTTATAGACCGTGCCGTCTTCGAGCACCAAGAGCGCCTTGGGACGGTTCCAGGGAAGAATCATAAAAGCGTCCTTGCAGTTTCGATAAGGATGTTGTTTGCGACTGTCTCAAGCGTCCGTCATAGACGCTCGAAAGATGTTGTTTGCGATTGCTTCAAGTGTCCGGCACAAACGCTCAAAGGATGTTGTTTGCGATTGCTGCGAGTGTCCGGCACAAACGCTCAAAGGATGTTGTTTGCGACTGTTTTCGAGTGCGCGTTATAAACGCCCAATTGTAACGGGTAAACGATCTATAGGGAATCATTTAATTTTTTCGGCTGCCGGTTTGCCGCCCCTCCAAAAAGATCGCCCGCACCCTCTCCAGGTCCTCGGGGGTGTCCACCGACAACGAATCGACGGGCGAGAGCGCAACCCGGATCGAGTGCCCGTTCTCCAGGGCGCGGAGCTGTTCGAGCTTCTCCGTCGATTCGAGTACCCCGGGCGGCAAAGCGGTAAACTGCCTGAGAAACCGCCGCCGGTACGCGTAGAAACCGAGATGTTTCAGAAAACGGAGATTTCCGCCCGCGCCGTCCCGCGAAAACGGGATGGGAGAGCGGGAAAAATAAAGCGCCTTGCCTCCGGCATCCGTTACCACCTTCACGGTGTTGGGGTCGAGAAACTCCTCGACGCTCGCGCCGGGATAGGCGAGGGTGGCCATCTCGACGCCGGGCTCGATCGCAGCCCGGACCAGCACCCCGATCATCCGGGGGTCGAGCAGCGGTTCGTCCCCCTGGATGTTTACGATGAGGTCTTCATCGGCAAGCCCCAGCAGGTCGGCCGCTTCGTCCAGCCTGTCGGTGCCGCTCGGGTGGTCGGCGCGGGTGAGCACCGCGTTGCCGGCAAAGGCCTCGACGGCCTCGACGATCCGTCTGTCGTCGGTCGCCGCCACAACTTTATCCAGCAGCTTGCAGCGGAGAGCGCGCTCATAGACGCGCCGGATCATGGGCTTGCCGCCTATCAGGACCAGCGGCTTGCCTGGCAGTCGAGTCGAGGCATATCGTGCAGGAATTATGGCAACTGTTTGCATAGATACAGCGATCGGCCCTTGGCTGCCGGCAATCAGCGGGGAACGTCGGTTACGTCGTCGGCGCTCCCAGGGACGGCAGTGAGTCACAACCGTCCGGAGGCGCAGAGCTAATAGCCGAATGCCCGTGGCTAATACCTGATTTTAGGGAAAATTATCCGATTGTGACGGTTGGCGGTCTTTTTAGCGCGAGCCATACTATGATAAACTCGAAGGCGTATGCAATAGCGACTTTGAATTTATGGAATAAATGAGCGACTTTCATGACCGAAATCCAGCACGTCCGCCGATGCTCGCAGTACCTCGATATCCTGGTTCGCAATAATCCCGGCTACGCCGCGTGGCTCATCGAAGAGCGAAACATCAACAGGAAGTATCCTCTTACCGGTCTTTATTCCGATCTGGAACAATCCGTCGAGGCGGCGACTTCCTTCAACGATCTGCTCGGGATTTTCCGCCGTTTCAAACAGCGCCATTTCCTGAGGATCGGGGCACGGGACCTCCTGGGTTACGCTGACCTGGTCGAGACGACGGGCCAGCTAAGCGACCTGGCCTCGGTTGCCCTCCAGATCGGCTTGGACACGCTTTTCGCGCACCCGGACTGGTGGTCGTGGGGCGAAGATGCCGGGGAGCTGGAAAGGTTCGGGGGGGAGTTCTCGCTCGTCGTTCTCGGGTTGGGGAAGCTGGGGGGGCACGAACTCAACTATGTCTCCGACATCGATCTCATATTTCTCAGCGCCGCGACCGGGGAAACGGACGATGCGGGTTCCCATCCCGCCATTGTGAGCCGCATTGCCCATTATCTCACCCGGCTTGTCTCCGACAGGTTCGAAGGAGACCGCGTATTCCTGATAGATTTTCGGCTGCGTCCCCAGGGAAAGGACGGCATCCTGGTGCCCTCGATGGGCGCGGCCGTCGAGCACTACCTGCTTCACGGGCGCGCCTGGGAACGGCAGATGCTCCTCAAATGCAGGCCCGTAGCCGGGGACCGCTCGGCGGGAAATTCGTTCATCCGCGAAGTGCGCCCGTTCGTTTTCCGCAGGTTTCTGGATTTTCAGGCCTTGAGCGAACTCATGGAGATGCGCAATAAAATCCTCACCGAAGCGGCTCGCTTCGGGCCGGGCGCGCGGCAATTCGACGTGAAGCTCGGCCTTGGCGGGATCAGGGAAATCGAGTTCCTCGCGCAGTCCATGCAACTTATCTATGGAGGACGGCATCCCGAACTCGACGAGCCGAACCATTTGAGGTGCCTGGAAAAACTCGGGGCGCTCGGCCTCTTTCCCGGGGAGACGGTTTCCGAACTGAGATCGTCATACATTTTTTTGCGAAACGTGGAACACTACATCCAGCTCGACCAGAACCGCCAGACCCAGAGGCTTCCGCGATCCGTGGACGCGAGGGCGCGCCTCGTCCTGGCGATGGGGTTCGGCGACGACGAGAAAGCGTTCCTCAACGCCCTGGAAGAGCATTGCTCGAAGGTCCACGCAAGTTTTTCCAAACTTTTCCAGGAATCGGGCGGGGAGGAGAGCGAGGGCCGCGCGGGGGCCGCTGTCCGGGGCGGGGCGGGGACCGGTCTTGATCTTTTCCCCCCGGCGTCCCTGTCGAGGCTTCGTGAAACCCTCAAGTCCTTTCCCCCTTCCGTCGAGGCCGAGGTCCTGAAGTCGCTTGAAGGATGCGCGCAATCAACCGGCGAGGAACTACGGGAAAAGGTCCTCGTGAGGTTCGATACCTATTTTTCCAGGGTGGGCAGGAGGCCCGGGCTCAAAAAACTGTTCGGGGCCGAAAAACCGTGGGTCTCCGCTTTGTGTGGGGCCATCGCTTCGAGCGAGCTTTTCTCTGGGCTTCTTGCACACAATCCGGGCCTCGTCGAGGGAATCGCGGTCAGGCAGAAAGGGTTTTCAGCCGCCGCCGAATGGGGTCCCGGCGCTTCGAGGCTCCTGGACAGGGCGAACGATTACGAGGAAAAGCTCGAATGGATAAGACGGCTAAAAAATGAACGCGTGCTCCAGCTCGTTCTTGCCGACCAGGGCGGTGAGATCGGCTTTGCGGGCCTCGAAGAAGAGATGACCGTCCTTGCCGATTTCGTTATCCGGAACACCCTCGAAGCCGTGAGGCTAAAGCTCGGCATGCCGCCGGAACTGCCGCTTTCCGTGCTCGCCATGGGAAAACTCGGCAGCGGGGAAATGAGCTATCTTTCCGACCTGGACCTCGTCTTTGTCTACGAGCCGCGCGCGGGCGAGGCCGCGAACCAGATCCCCGGCCCCATGGTGAGGCTCATCCAGCGCTTCATGAATATGCTCAACACGCCGCTCCAGGAAGGCCCCGGCTATGCCGTGGACGCCCGCCTGCGGCCCACCGGAAACTACGGGCCGCTCGTTGTGACAAAAGAATCCTGGCTGAATTACTACGGGACCCAGGCAGATATCTGGGAAATCCAGGCGCTTTTGCGCGCAAGGCACGTCGCCGGGGACGACGCGCTCGGCCGCTGGGTCGAGGAGCGCGCAGAAGAAATCTGCTACGCACAAAGAGGCCCCGACGCTGTCTGGCCCAGGATTTGCCACCTCCGGGACAGGATGGAAAAGGAAAGGGCCCAGGAAACCCCCACGGAAATCGACCTGAAGCTCGGCATGGGAGGTCTTGCGGATATCGAATTTCTGGTGCAGGGCAACCAACTCGTGGAGGGCCACGGAAACCGTGCGGCGGTCTCGCGCTCGGTGCGGCGGGCGGTCGGAGAGTTTTTGAAAACCGTACCGGAAATCAGCGGCATGGAAGCGGAGATTAGCGCCGCCTTCGGCGCCCTGCGCGCCCTGGACCACCGCCTGCGGCTCCACGCGAACTCATCTTCGGCCAGGATCGGAGAAGCCCATTTCGAGGCGATGAAAGCCCTCGGGCTGTGGCCCCCACGATTTGACGGCGCATCAATCGAAACCTGGCAGGACCTTTTGCGCCTCCGGCGAGAGGTGCGGGCGATTTTCAGGAGGTTTTGCCCGATCTGACCATTGCCGACAAATGAAGAGAAATAACAATGGGAGAGTTTTTACGGGGTGCCGCAAATTTGACGGAAGAACACCTTGCCAGTCGGTTCAGTTGGGTGTATCGTTATGCACATTAGGAGGTGTATAATGAGAACAAATATCGATCTCGATGATGAATTGGTCAGGGAAGCCCTCAAATTCAGCGGCGCGAAAACCAAGAAGGAAGTGATCAACCTTGCCCTTAAAGAGTTCCTTGAAAACAGGCGGCGGCTCAATCTGCTGGACCTCGAAGGCGGCATCGAGTTTGCCGAGGGCTATGACTACAAAGAGATGAGAAAACGGTCATGATCCTCGTGGATACGTCGGTTCTCATCGGCTTCTTCAAAGGAGAGAAAACACCGGCGGGGTCATATTTTAAGACGGTGCTGGAGAGGAACATTCCGTTCGGGATCACCTCGCTGATTTATCAGGAAATCCTCCAGGGCGCCAAGTCACGGCGCGAATACGAACGCCTCGACAGATACTTGTCCACGCAACGGTTTTACCATCCCAAAGACCCCGTGCTTTCCTTCGCCGCCGCCGCTCGAATCTATTTTCTGTGCAGAAGAAAAGGGATAACCGTTCGGAGCACCGTCGACTGCCTGATTGCTCAAATCGCCATTGAACACAACCTGCTCCTCCTCCACAGCGACAAGGATTTTGAAGCCATGGCGGAGGTTATTCCACTGAAATGGCCGACTATTTAACGACGGGTGGCCCGGATACTCGTTATCCGGGTCCGAAAGACAAGAGGCCAACCGAAAGCCCTAACTAAGTCCAATTCGTCTTCGGACCTCTTGCGCTCCGCGCCCGGATAGCGACTATCCGGGCCACCCGCGGAGCACACGAGCGAAATGCAGAGGCTGGAGGGTGCGGGCGCTGGTTATCGTATAGCCTTCAATTTAAGTTAAGAAATCCACCCGTGGATCGAGTCAAATCTATTGTGCCACGCGGCCATCCACCACCACCCGGCAGTCGAATGCCATCATTAGGTAGAATGAGTAGTGGTTCGGTGGAGCCCTCAAGGTGGAATCGTCCAACCACTCGAACCGTCTTCTTGTTTATAAAGCGTATATTCAAAACCTCGATGCCATCAGCATCACGAACAACTAGGGAGTGCTTATCTGGCTGCTTGGGGTTAAAAGCATTTTCATGGCTGGCTTGAAATTCGTTATCAATGATCCGTACAACATTGCGGTTCTTGCTATCCATTACAGTGGTTCTGATTTTCATGATGTCGTCTTTTATGCCAATGGTAAGGAAGGGTTTTCCTTTCGAGGCTAAGACGTGATTTTCTGATTTTGCTGCAAGCACACATAAATCATCGCCTAACAAAAGCTGGACAGTATTTGCTGGTCTGTCCTGAGGGAGATCCGGACCTAGCTCATTCGCTGGCAGGAGAAAGCCTGCATATACGACCTCTTGTGCCTTCTCCTCGCCTTGGATTAGCGCGTTTCTGATGTGGAGAGCGGCAAACGTAACAACAAGGATTAACGCAAACCACCCGCACCAGAGTGCATAATGATATTGGCTTTGCTGAAGGAAATAGAGAACCAAACCTCCGCTCACCAACCCAAAAATCGCTAGAACTAATTCTAAAATCCAGGTCGGAACCATGGAGTCTCCTCAAGTGCGAATTCTCAATCAGAATTCGATCCGTAGTAGATATCAGCCATCTTTTGCTAGGATGACTTTAAATGCTACCAAAATCAAGGAGCGATTTTGAATGATTATGCGGTTTGCTGGTGATGAACTGCCCCCGATTAAGTAACACGAGGGCCGGAAAATACATCGGAAAAAAGAGAAGGGCAGCTTTCGAGTATTTGGCTTAGTGGGCAAGCGTTTTATCTTGCCAACCCTTGTACCCGACAAGTGGTATAAGATGCCAGGTTACACGGATCGGATTTAATCCCGGGTCACTTTAAGCGTATGTCTCTTGTATTGATCCTTGCCCCATCCGACAATGCGCCATCCAGCCCCACGACGAAGCCGTTTTCATCCTCGACGCGGAGCGCGCCCTCCAGTGCGGCCCGGTAGAGGTCCTGGTCGCAGGCGATCAGGGCGTGCTTGACGCTCATGCCGCGATGAATCCTGACTTTCCTGCCGTTTACGAAAACCTCCATGGGCTTCCTCGGGCGCGGGCTATTTCTTGAAAACGATCCTGCCCTGGACCTGTGCGTCAACGGGCGAACGGCCCCGGATGTAATCGCCGACGACGTCACGCAGTTCGGCCCCGAAAACCGGGTTTCTGCCCTCGGTGAAGGTCGTGAAGCGGTCCCCGCCGGCGGCCAGGAAGTCGTTGGTGACGACCCGGTAGGAGGCGTCGGGGTCAAGGGGCTTGCCGCCGACCGTGACCGAGACCACCTTCGACCCGTCCGGTTTCGTGAGGTCATATTCTACGTTCAGCCCGGAAACCTGCGCGGTTTTCTCCATAACGGCGCTATGTTCGAGCACCACTTTCACCTGCTCGCCGGTAAGGTCCATGGTCACCAGTTGGTTGTCGAAGGGCAGGACGGTGAAGATCCGTTCCAGGGTGATCGGGCCTTTGAGGATGTCGGCGCGGATGCCGCCGCCGTTTTCGAAAGCGATTTGGGCCCCGGATGCCTCGCGCATCGCGTCCGCTATGAGATCGCCAAGGTTCGATTCACCCTGCATCACTCTTGTCAGGTCGGTCGAAGCGGCGCCGACGACCTTGGAGAACTCCCCTTTTACCCGTTTTTCGTATTTTGCGACTATTTTGGCGGCGCCGGGATCGGCTTTTGCTCCGGGACCGGCGGAAACCAGCTTGAGTTCGTCTTTTTGGGTATAGCTGAGGACCTTCTTGCGGGCCGGGTCGAAGAGGACTTCGAGCACCCCGAGATAGACGCCGTATGAGCCAGCCTGTACGATGACGGTCCCCGATTCGACCACCGGGTCGGGGACCACGGTGTGGCTGTGGCCGCCGACGATGACGTCGATTCCGGGAACATCCCTTGCCAGCTTGCGGTCTTCATCGAGACCGATGTGGGAGAGCACGATAATCAGGGCGGCCCCCCGGGCGCGCAGGTCCTTGATGAGCGGTGGAACCACACGGGCCGGGGGAGCGATGGTGAGCCCCGCCAGGTTCCCGGGCTTGGAGGTATACTCGGCTTCCGTGGTGGTGACCCCGATGATGCCGATGGGGACGCCTTTTTTCGTGAGGAGAATCGAGGATTTCACGCCTGGAAAATACTTCCCGCCTCGCCCGGTAATATTTGCGGACAGTACCGGAAAAGCTGATTGCGAGACGATCTTTCGCAAAACGTCCTGCCCCCAGTCGAATTCATGGTTTCCGAGGGTCATGGCGTCGAATTTCAGATAATTCATGAGTTCGATCACCGGGCGGCCGCGGAAAATATTGGAAATGGGGGTTCCCTGGTACATGTCGCCGGCCGAGAGAAGGAGGGCGCCTCCGGGATTGGCCGCGCGCTCCCTGCGGATCATTTCCGCGAAATAAGCGCCGCCGCTGACGGGTTCCCTGGCGTCCACGCTCTTGTCGATGAAGGGAATGATGTGGCCGTGGGTGTCGTTGAGGTGAAGTATGGTCAGCTTTACGCCGGACTGGCCCGCCGTCGCGGGAAGGGCCGGGCACAGGACAAACAGGAACAGAAGCAGGTAAACGAGACCCCGCCGGACGTGGAGAAACGGCCCCTGTTGCCTGAAATTTTTCGAAGTTTGCATCTATCCGCCTTTTCCCGAAGGTTGCAAGGTGATGGGTTAAGAGTCTATGGGACCGATTTTAGTAGCCGTTCACCGCAGAGGCGCAGAGAACGCGGAGAAGACCTGAGAATAGGGTTGACAGGATTTAAAAACGAAGACTGCTTTCCCAGCCTAATCCTGCAAATCCTGTCATGGCATTTCCTCCGCGCCCTCTGCGTCTCTGCGGTGAACGATTACCGCCTTTACAGTAAGACCGATTCCGGCGCGAGACCATCCCGGCATTGGACCGATTCTAGGTGGGAGCGGCATCCTGGCGAGATTGTTCAAAAGAACCGCAAAAACCAGTCGAGGCTCATCCGGATTGCCGCCTGTCTCCAGGATTCGTCGACGAGGCGGTGGTCGGCGGTGCGCATCAGGACGAGTTCCTTCGGGTCCTTGATGCGACGGTAGATTTCGACCGAGTGTTCCCAGGGAACGACCTCGTCTTCGCGGCCGTGGATCAGGAGCACCCGTTCGGCCCCACCGGCCGATGAAAGATTCTGAGGCTCGCCGAGCCGAAAGCCGCCGGGGACAAGTCGGCCGAGCTCGTCCATGCCGCTTTCCGCCGGGTCGAGCCGGCTGATGTCGAAGGGGGCGGCCCACGATGCGACGGCCCTTATCCGGTCGGGGTCCTCGTTGGCGGCAAGAATCGCAAGGTATCCCCCGAGGCTCGACCCCAAAAGCCCGATACGGCCATCCGACCAGGGCTGGACTCGTGAAAAATCGAGGACCGCATCGAGATCGCGCCTCCTCGCGCCAATAAGGGTTTCCTTCCTGAGCGGGCTGTCGCCGCATCCGGAAAAATCGAACCGAAGGACGCAAAACCCCGCCGCGCTCATCTGCTTGCCGATGGCGACGTACTTGGGGCTGTCCTTGAGACTCAGAAGCCCGTGGCAGCAAACGATCACCGGGGCGGGGACCTTTGCGGGCAGGTGGACGACTGCCGAAAGGCTGATTCCGTCGGGTCCTATACGAAACGGACGACCGTTTTCCACCGGTTTTTCCTCTCTCAGTCTTTGAACCGGACGGCATAGAGGCTGACCTGTTGCGTCTCTTCGCCCGAGCGCACCGTCTGGACGGTATGTTTGAATTTGAAGTACCGGGTGAGTTCCTCGAAAAAGGCCGGGGCGTGCAGGCTCGTATTTTTGGCGAGGAAAATGGTGCCGTTGGGGGCCAGCGCTTTTTGCAGAAAGGCGACCAGAAGCGGGTAGGTCTTGCGGTCGTAGATAACTTCGGAGCCGAAAATCACCTCGTAGCGCTCGCCGATATCGGGGGTGCTCCAGTCGAGCTTTTGCACCCGCGCCGCGCCGCCGTTAAGCAATACATTGGCCTTTGCGAAAAGCAGCGCGTCCTCCTCGATATCGGTTATGGTGACGTTGTGCCCGCAAAGCGAGGCATAGAGCCCGACCACCCCCACCCCGGCCCCGATTTCGAGCATCCGCCGCCAGGGAACCACGGGCTGCTTCCCCAGAAAATAGGCCAGGATGAGGCTGGTGTCCCAGAGCTTGGCCCAGTAGGGCAGGTCCATGGGGCCGACGTTTTGGGTTTCGATCAAATCCTCGAGGTAGGACTCGAAATCCGCGATCTGAAGGACGTTCATCTCCTTGCCGCCAAGCTTGAGCGGGACCGTTTCAACCTTGTATTTGCGCCTGATTTGTTCCAGCGTCGCTTCGAGTTCGGACAAAATCACCTCCGGTCTTGTTACTTAAGCGCCGGTTCCGGCCGGGCGCCGTCGGGTTCCGCGGAACTTTTCTCGGGCGAGGGTTGTTTGCCGGGAGAGCGGAAAGTCGACCGCAGCCGGTCAAGGAGTGATTCCATGTAGATGTATATCACGGGGGTTATATAGAGGGTCAATAGCTGCGAAAGCAGGAGACCTCCGACAACCGCCAGGCCGAGCGGGCGGCGTGCTTCCGCCCCGGCCCCCATGCCCAGCGCAATCGGCAGGGTCCCCATGAGGGCCGCCATCGTCGTCATCATGATGGGGCGAAACCGGAGGATACAGCCTTCGAATATGGCCTCGGCGGGGGATTTTCCCTCGTTTCTCTGGGCGTTGAGGGCGAAGTCTATCATCATGATGGCGTTTTTCTTCACGATCCCCACCAGCATGATAATCCCGACGAAGGCAAAAATGCTAAGGTCCACATGAAAGATCAGCAGGGTGAGAAGGGCGCCCACCCCGGCGGACGGCAGTCCGGAGAGGATCGTCAGCGGGTGTATGAAGCTCTCGTAGAGGATTCCAAGCACCATGTATATGACGAGAATGGCGAGCACGAGCAGCGCCCACAGACCTTTCATCGAGGACTGGAACTGCTGGGCCGTACCCTGAAAATTGGCCGATAGCGTGGCGGGAAGCCGGAGTTCGCTTGTAACCTTCTGGATTTGCGAGACCGCCTCACCCAGGGCCACGCCGGGCTTGAGATTAAACGAGACGGTGACCGAGGCGAACTGGCCCGTGTGGTTTACCATGAGGGGGCCGACCCGCTGGGTCAGCGTGGCGAGGCTGTCCGAGGGGACCATGATCCCGGTTGCGGACCGAATATAGAGAGATGACAGCGATGCGGGCTCCATCTGGAACCGGGGCTCGACTTCAAGGATCACCTTGTACTGATTTATCGGGGTGTAGATGGTCGATATCTGGCGCGAACCATAGGCGCTGTAAAGAGAGTTTTCTATCTGTTCCGCGGAGATTCCCAGGGCGTTCGCCTTGTCGCGGTCGATATTCACCATCACTTCGGGATTAGTGATCTGGAGGTCCGAGGTAACGTCCTGGAGCGCCGGCAGGGCCTTCAGTTGCGCTTCGAGAAGCGGGGCGTACTGGTAGAGGTCTTTCACGTCGGTGCCCTGGAGGGTGTACTGGTACTGGCTCTTGCTGGTGCGGCCGCCTATCTGGATGACGGGAGGGTTCTGGATGTAGACGTTGAGACCCGGGATTTCGGCAAGCTTTTTCCGGAGCCGCTGAATTACCACGACCACGCCGTCACGCTCGTCGCGGTGTCTGAGATGTATGAACATGCGGCCCGTATTTCCGGTCGGGCTCGATCCGGTGGCCCCGGCGGCAGCCATGAAACCTTCGATGGCGGGGTCCTTGCGCACCACCTCGATTGCCGCCTTCTGGCGCAGGACCATCGCATCGAACGAGATGCCCTGCGCGGCTTCAGTGGAGCCCGTTATCTGGCTGGTGTCCTGGCCCGGAATAAAGTCCTTCGGGATTATGTAAAAAAGATAGAGCGTCACGAAAATAAGCAACACCGAAAGGACCATAACGAACCGGCTGTGTTTGAGGGCCTTCCGGAGGCTCCATTCATAGGTGTCGCGCATCCAGTCGAAAACGCGCTCGGACATGTTGAATATCCGGCTGTGCCCTTTGCCCCCGTGGTTTCCGTTGGACTTGAGAAACCGGCTGCAAAGCATGGGGGAGAGGGTAAGGGAGACGAACCCCGAAACGAGGATCGCAACCCCGATGGTTACGGCGAACTCCTTGAAAAGCCTTCCGAGTATGCCGCCCATGAAAAGAAGCGGAATAAAAACGGCGGCCAGGGAGAGCGTCATCGAAAGGATGGTGAAGCCGATTTCGCGCGATCCGTCAAGGGCGGCCTGGAGCCTGCTCTTTCCCATCTCCATGTGCCTGAAGACGTTTTCGAGCATGACTATGGCATCGTCGACGACAAATCCCACGCACAGGGTGAGGGCCATCAGCGAGAGGTTGTCGAGGCTGTAGCCGAGCAGGTGCATGGCGGCGAAAGTGCCCATGATCGACATCGGAAGCGCGAGGCTCGGAATGATCGTGGCCGATACGTTTCGCAGGAAGAGAAATATGACCAGCACGACCAGGGCGATGCTGAGATAGAGGGTAAACTTGACGTCCTCGATAGACTCCCGGATGGTTTCCGACCGGTCGTAGAGAACGTCCAGGACGATGGACTCCGGCATCTGGGCTCGGAAATAGGGAAGGAGCGCTTTTACCGATTCGACGACCTCGACCGTATTGGTGCCGGGCTGGCGCTGGACGGCGAGAGTGATGGCGCGGGTGCTTTTTTCAGGGGTGTTGTACCAGGCCGCTATCTTGTCGTTTTCCACGCTGTCGATGGCGTTGCCGAGGTCCTGGAGGCGCACCGGCGAGCCGTTCCGGTAGGCTACGATGAGGCTGCGGTAGGCGGGGGCCTGGAGGAGCTGTCCGGAGGCCTGAATCGTAAACGCCCTGTCTTTACCGTAGAGGATCCCGGTCGGCAAATTGACGTTGGCCTTCGCGATAGCGGCCTCGACCTCGTCGATCCCGATTCCCATCGAGCGCAGCGAGTCGGGGTTGAGTTGCACGCGCACGGCGTATTTCTGGGACCCGAACACCTGGACCTGCGCGACCCCGCTGATCATCGAGATCCGCTGCGCTAGAAGCGTCTGCGCGTATTCGTCAACGGTTGACAGGGGAAGGATCGGCGAACTGAGGGCCAGATAGAGCACGGGCTGGTCGGCCGGGTTCACTTTTCTAAAGTAGGGAGGCGTGGGCAACTCGGCCGGCAGCAGGCGCTGGGATTTGGATATGGCGGTCTGAACGTCCTGGGCGGCCCCGTCGAGATCGCGCTCCAAGGCGAACTGGAGCGTTATCCTGGTCACTCCCTGCGCGCTCATCGAGGTCATCGAGTCCAGGCCCGCGATGGTCGAGAATTCCTTCTCGAGCGGGGTTGCAATCGAGGAGGCCATCGTTTCGGGACTCGATCCCGGCAGGTTCGCCGTCACTTCGAGAGTGGGATAATCAACATTGGGCAGTTCGCTTACGGGGAGCGCCCGGTATCCCATGAAGCCGAAAAGCAGAATGGCCATCATGACGAGCGTGGTCATGACCGGGCGTTTGATGAAAAGTTCGGGGATATTCATTCAGGAATTCCGTCGAGAGATTATTCAGCCTTCTTGCCCTGCTCGACCACTTTGACCTTGGAGCCGTTTGCAAGCCGGAACTGGCCGTCGGTCACCACGATCTCGCCCGGCGCGATCCCGTTTTCGATGATGATCTCGGAGCCGGTGGTTCTCCCGAGCGAAACGATGCGGTACTCGACGGTAAGATCGGGCTTGAGGACAAAGACATACTGGCCTTGCTGGCCGGGCTGCACGGCTTCGAAGGGGACGAGGACGGCCCCTTTCCGCTGGGCGAGAGTCAGGCCCACATTAATGAACTGGCCGGGCCACAGGGCCTTGTCCTGGTTGGGAAACCGGGCCTTCAACTGGATGGTGCCGGTGGAAAAATCGACCGCGTTGTCGAGAAAGGTCAGCTCGCCGCGCGCCGGTGCGTTCTCGTTTCCCGGAACGTTTGCGAAGACTTCGAGTGTTCCGGCCCCCATGTGCTTCCTGATCGCGGCAAGATGCTGTTCCGGCACCGCGAAAGTAACAAAAATCGGGCTGGTCTGGTTGATCGTTACCAGCGGCTTTTCTTCATCATTGGGCTTGATGACGTTTCCGGCGTGGATTTTAAGCTCGCCGGCGCACCCGTCGAGCGGGGACCGGATATAGCAGTATTTGAGCGAGAGCTTTGCGTTTTCCACGGCGGCCTCGCCCGCTCGCACCGTCGCCTCCAGGGCCGAGGCATTGGCGGCGATGACATCGTATTGCTCCTGAGAAACATAGCCCTTCGCCACAACCGAGCCGTAGCGTTCGGCCTGCTTCCGGGCGTTGAGGAGCTGTGCCCGGTCCTTCGCAAGGTTTGCCTCGGCCTGTTTGAGTTGGGCCTCGAAGGGGCGCGGGTCGATGGTGAAAAGAAGGTCTCCCTTCTTGACGTCGAGCCCTTCCTTGAAATGAACCGAGAGCAGTTCGCCGGAGACCTGGGCCTTCACGGTAACCGTCGAGTAGGCCTGCGCCTTGCCGATCGCCTTGATCTGCACGGGCACGTCCCTCTGAACGGCCGTCGCAACCGTTACGGGGGCCTCGAGTTTTGACTGGTTACGGCCTTTGGCCGTGCCGGAGGCATCTTGCGAGCAGGCGGGCGCGATGAAAAGGAGCGCGGCGAAAAGGAGTGCGGCAAGAAAAACCGAACGGGTTATCTCGATTGTATTCGATGCGTTGGAAGAAGATGCCGGTGTTGCCATGCGCGCCTCGGGAAAGTGGAAAAAGATAAATCACTTCAAAAAGCGGTGTTGCTTACTCACGGACCAGACGGCGAAACGGGCCGACACGATGCATCCCATTTGAGCGATTGGTTCTCCGAGCGGCGTCATACCGGCGCACGCCGGTATCCAGCGGGCGCCTCGCCGGGACTGGGTTCCGGCGTTCGCCGGAATGACGATCTGACACGATCTGCGCCATAATCGCTCTATTCAGGCGCATATCCGCATGCGCGTTGTGCTCGCCGTCGCCGGATATTACTTAGCCAACTTCAACCGTTGAATATTATCCCTTTCATGTAACATGGGCAATGAGAATCATTGCCGGACCGGAGAGGGGATGGCGCCGGTTCCGCATGCCCGTGCGTCACGCGGGACGGTCTTCGAAATCGGACACTGCCTTCCGGAATTGATCGGGCACTCGGACCTTCTCCCGTGTAGCCTTGTCGACCGCGACGGCGACAATGTGACCCGTGCAGATCGGCCGGTCCGACAGCTCTTCGAAGATCGCGAATTCGAATGTGAAGCTGGTATTGCCGATGTTGCTCACGTGCGTATGAACGTGGAGGGTCTCATCGAAGAAGGCTCGTCCCTGGTATTGAGAGTCGGCCGCGACGTAGAAAAAGTCGACCCCGGCATCGAGAAAGTCGTTGTAGCCGAAACCTATGGCCCTCAGATATTCGATAAGCCCCACGTCGAAATAGGTAAAATAGTGGCCGAAGAAGACATGCCCCTGCATGTCCGTTTCGATGTATCGAACCTGGATGGGATAAAAAAATCTGGGCCGGTCTTTCATGGGTCCTCCTGTTTTGTGATGGATGATGCCGGATATCGGATGTTGGATATTGGATGTTCGATACTTGATGCCTGATGCCGGATGTTGGTTGTTCGATATTAAGGGACGCGGAAAATACTATTGTACCTTTTTGTTTCTCGTTTCCTCACCAGTTGTGGTACGCGGATGAGCGCACAAAGGGCGGCTTTTCCTCGTTCCCACGCAGGAGCATGGGAACGAGGAATACTTCGGTAGTGGCACATAAAGATCTGCCCTAAAAGACATAATAATGTTTTCTGCGTCCCGAAGTTCTTATTATATTCGGGTTGGAAAAGGCCCGGCAAGGAACATCCCGCCGGGCGCCGGGGGCGCTCGGGTGATCCGGACCGCCCCGGAGGCCGTTCCACGGTGTCTGAATTATAGCAGCATGGACAGAGAATGGAGGAAAATATGCCGACTCCCGAAATACTTGTTTCCTATCAGCTCGAACCCGAAAACAGGGAACGCCTGACGGCGGCCCTGCCGGAGGGCTCGAAGGTGAGATTTCTGGCCGATATTTCTTCAAATGAACGCGCGGATGCGATAGCGGGAGCGGAAGTGGTTGTCACCTGGAGTCCCTCGAAAGAATTCGATGTCGCGGAAATGGGGCGACTAAAGCGTCTAAGGTTGCTCCAGGTCCTGACGGCCGGGGTCGACCACCTGCCGTTTCGGGACCTGCCGGAGGGGGTGCTTATCGCGAGCAATCCGGGCGCTTATGCCGAGCCGATGGCGGAACACATACTGGGCTTGGCGCTTGCGCTGGGCAAACGTCTCTGCCGGCAGCACAAAAGGCTGGCGGCGGGTGTATTCGATCAGGAAACAAAGAACCGGCTGCTGCGCGGGCGCACCTTCGGCGTGCTGGGATTCGGCGGGATTGGACAGGCGGCTGCGCGTCTCATGAGAGGGCTCGGCCTGAGCATCCTGGCGCTGAACACGAGCGGACGGACCTCCGAGCAGGTGGAATTTGTGGGGACCCTGGACGATCTCGAATACGTGCTGCAAAATGCGGATATTCTGCTGGTGTGCGTTCCCCTGACCAGGCGGACGAAAAATCTCATCGGGGATCGAGAGCTCGCACTCATGAAGCCGGATGCGATCCTGATTAACTCGGCGCGTGGGGCGATTATCGATGAAGGCGCCCTGTACAGGCGCCTTTTGGACCACCCCGATTTTTGCGCGGGCATCGACGCGTGGTGGATCGAACCTTCGATGGGCGGAGAGTTCAAGGTGCACTATCCGTTTTTCGACCTGCCGAACTTCCTGGGCTCGCCGCACAACTCGCCGATAGTGCCCGGCACACTGCACAACGCCGTAAGAATGGCCGGTGAAAACGTCGCACGCTTCCTGAGAGGGGAGCAGATAAAAGGGCTGGTGCTCGCGGAAGACTATATCGAGGATTGATCCCGCAAGAAGAGGAAGAAGAGGCGGAAGACCACGTCGAGGATTGCCCCCCCCAAGAGGAGAAGGTGTCCACGTCCCGCGTTGCACTCCTGGAATTGTCATTCCGAGCGTCAGCGAGGAATCTGGTACCGCGTAACACGTGCTATTTTGCATCGATGTAGGGTGGGCACAGGTTTTAGGGGCTGTTGCTCAAAGAAATATTCAAGCTGGGCGGCTATGTGAGCCGGACGTGAGTCCCCCTCCCCGCGATGGGAGGGGTTAGGGGAGGGTGTTGAATTTTCAAGTACTTACAACCCCCTCCCCCAGCCCCTCCCGCCAAGGGAGGGGAGACCTCCGCCCTGTTTTT
>JBAQYM010000230.1:0-5041 GCA_049300095.1 Syntrophobacteraceae bacterium | reverse complement strand
GTCGGGAGACCGTGCCACAACACGCGGCGGAACGCGCGCCACAACACGAATTGATCGACAAAACCAGTTGTGGCGTGGTCTCATGACCGCGCCACAACTGGTTTGTTTAAACGCATACAGGTTCCGGCCCTCCGCCGGTGGACGCGTCAGCGCGGGAGTGCGGCGGGCTCGACGTCCGAGCGGTCTTTGTCGTCGTGTTCCGGACCGGCGTGTTCGCCGGGTTTGCGTCTGGACTTGCCCACGTATTCACTCAGGCCCTGAAGCGCCGTGTAGAATACCGGCACGAAAAGCACCGCCAGAAATGTCGAGGTTATCATGCCGCCGAAAACGGCCGTTCCCAGTGCGCGCCTGCTGGCGGCGCCCGCGCCGGCGGCGTTTACGAGAGGGTAGACGCCCAATATAAAAGCAAACGAGGTCATCAATATCGGCCGGAAGCGCATTCGCGCGGCCTGAACGGCAGCCTCCCGGATATCTTTCCCCTGGGCCCGAAGGTCCCTCGCAAACTCCACGATGAGAATGGCGTTTTTACTCGACAGCGCGATGAGCAGCACGATTCCAATCTGCGTGTAGACGTTGTTGTCCATGCCGCGGACGGCCACGGCCGCAACGGCGCCCAGAAGCGCGAGAGGCACCACCAGGATGACGGCCGCGGGATTGGTCCAGCTTTCATACTGGGCGCACAATACGAGATAGACCAGCAGCACCGCCAGGCCGAAAATCATGAACGCCTGCCCGCCGACCTTCTTTTCCTGGTAGGACATCCCGGTCCATTCGTAGCCCATCGTGTCGGGCAGTTTGTTTCTGGCCATTTGTTCCATGAGCTTCAATGCCTGGCCGGAGCTGTAGCCCGGGGCCGCTTCCCCGTTGATTGCCGCGGACGGGTAAAGGTTATAGCGGTTTATGACCTGAGGGCCGAGCGATTCCTCGACTTTGACGAAGGTCCCGACCGGCACCATTTTCCCGTCATTCGTGCGGACATCGAGTCGTCTTATATCCTCGCTGGTGGCGCGGAATTTATGATCGGCCTGCACCCTGACCTGGAATGTGCGGCCGAATAGATTGAAGTCGTTGGTGTAGGCCGAGCCCAGATAGGCCTGGAGCGTGGTGAAGACGTTGCTGAGGGGTATATTGAGGCTCTTGACCTTCACCCGGTCGACATCGGCGAAGATCTGCGGGATCCCCGCGCGAAACGTGGTGTTCAGGGCCGCGAGACCGGTTTGGGCCTCCCCGTCGCGGACCATTTCCTCGGTGACCTCCTGGAGTTGGTCGAGTCCGGCCGCGCGTCGGTCTTCGATCTGCATCTGAAAGCCTCCCGCAACGCCAAGCCCCTGGATCGCCGGGGGAGCGAACGCAAAGGAAACCCCTTCGCGCACCTGCTCGAACTGTTGCCGCAGATTCATCAGGATGGCGTCCTGGCTGAGACTGGGGTCGGTGCGCTGCGACCAGTCCTTGAAGACGATGTAGAAGGCCGCGGCATTTGACAGGGCGGTGCCGTCGAGCACCGAGTAGCCTCCGATGGTAATCCAGTCTTCTATTCCCGGGGTGTTCCCGATGATACCGTTGAGCCTCGTAACCGTCTCGCGGGTGCGCTCCTGTGATGCGGAATCGGGGAGTTGGATGCACGCGATAACGTAGCCCTGGTCTTCGGTGGGAAGAAACCCGGTCGGCAACGAGACAAAACCCCAGGCGGTCACGCCGATGAGTCCCGCAAAAACGAGAAGCGAGACGGCGCTGTGGCGCACCATCGTCCCCACCACGCGCGCGTAGACCGCTTCGCAGCGGTTGTAGCCGGCGTTAAAGCCCCTGAAAAACCAGTTGCGGCCCTCGACCGGCGAAGGGCGAAGATAGACGGCGCACTGGGCCGGTTTCAGCGTGACCGCGTTGATAGCGCTTATGACGGCCGTTGCGGCGATGGTCAGTGCGAACTGCCTGTAAAGCTGTCCGGTTATGCCGCCCAGAAAAGCCGTCGGGAGAAAGACCGCCATGAGCACGAGGGTAATGCCGATCACAGGACCGAGTATTTCATCCATGGCCTTGATGGTCGCCTCTTTGGGAGGCAGTCCGAGCTCGATGTGATGCGCCGCGTTTTCGACAATTACAATGGCGTCATCCACGACAATGCCGATGGCGAGGACAAGGCCGAAAAGCGTCAGCATATTTACCGTGAAGCCTAATCCGGCCATGGCGGCGAAAGCCCCGATTATGGTCACCGGGACGGTTGTGGCCGGCACCAGCACCGCGCGCCAATCCTGGAGAAAGAGCAAAATCACGATGAGTACGAGCAGTCCCGCCTCGATGAGGGTCTTATATATTTCATGTATGGATGCCTGCACGAATTTAGTCGTATCGAATGGGACGTCATATTTAATCCCTTTCGGGAAGGACTTGCTCAATTCCTCCATTTTGTGCCTGACTTTATCCGCGACATCCAGGGCATTTGCGCCGGGCAACTGATAGATGCTTATGCCCGCCGCGGGCGTTCCGGCTTTTTGGAAGTACTGGTCGTAGACCTGCCCGCCCAGCTCCACCCTGGCCACGTCTCTTATGCGTGTGATGCGCGTTCCGCCCTGGCTTACGGTTGTCTTGAGGATAATGTCCTCGAACTGCCCGACATCGCTCAGCCGGCCCAGCGTGCTGATAGTGTATTGAAAGTCCTGGCCGCTCGGCGCGGGGGGCTGGCCGATCTGCCCGGCCGCGACCTGGACGTTTTGTTCCTGGATCGCGCCGACAACATCCTGGGTCGTGAGACTGCGCGCCTTGAGCTTCTCGGGATCGAGCCACATCCGCATGGAGTAGCTCGCGCTTCCGACGACGCTGACATCTCCGACGCCCTCGATCCGGCTTAGCTCGTCCTTGATGTTGAGCGTCGCATAGTTGCCCAGGTACAGGTCGTCATATTGGCCGTCGGGCGAACTCAGCGCTATGAAGAGAATGATCGCGGTGGACTGTTTCTTTGTGCTGAGCCCCTGGCGCTTCACCTCGTCGGGGAGCAGCGGTTCGGCGGTCGCAACGCGGTTCTGGACGAGCACCTGCGCCATATCGAGGTTGGTGCCGACGTCGAAGGTGACGGTGAGCGAGTATGACCCGTCGTTTGCCGATGTCGAGGACATGTACAGCATTCGTTCGACGCCGTTTACCTGCTGCTCGATCGGCGCGGCGACGGTATCCGCAACCACCTGGGCGTTGGCTCCGGGATATACGGTGGAGACCCTGACCGTCGGCGGCGTAATATCCGGAAACTGCTCGACGGGTAAAGCAAAGAGGGTAACCACGCCGAAGAGGATGGTCGCTATCGCCAGGACATTCGCAAATATCGGACGTTCTATAAAGAAGCGCGAAAACATTGATCAACTCCGGTTCATGGTTTTGCGGGCGACGCGGATTGACCGGAACTCGCGCTCGAACGCTTCGGGGACGCGGCGGACGCCGCGGGATCGGCGGCGGTCGGGACGACTTTCACCCCCGGTCTCGCCCTCTGGAGACCGGTCACGATGACACGCTCATCCGCTTTCAACCCTTGCTCGATTTCGCGCAGACCCCCATCCAGTATGCCGACCTTGATGGGCCGGTGCCGGACGACATCGTCGTTATCGACCACCAGCACGTATTTCCCCCCCTGGTCGACCCCGATAGCCCGCTCGGGCACCATGAGGGCATTTTCGTGCGTGCCGACGGAGGCGCGCAGCCGGACAAAAAGCCCGGGCAGGATGAGGTAGGGAGGCGGATTGGGAAATACCGCGCGAAGGAGAAAGGTCCCGGTCGAGGGGTCCACCCCGAGGTCCTCATAGTTGAGCGTTCCCACGTGCGGACAGTCCTGTTCGTCCGCCAGCCCCAGGTAAACAGGGACGGGGACGGTTTCCTGGCCGAGATACATTCTCGCTATCCGCAAAAGATCGTGCTCGTTGAGTGTGAAATAGGCATAGATCGGATTGTACTGCTTGATCGTGGTCAGCAGCGTGAACTCGCCGGCGCCCACGAGATTGCCCACGTCGATCTGAGTCCGGCCGATTCTACCGTCCAGCGGCGCGCGGATCGTCGTATAACCCAGGCTTATGCGGGCGGTATCGAGGTTCGCGGCCGCCACCAGCACGTCCGCCTTTGCCGAATCGCGCGTCGCTTTCGAATTATTCAAGTCGCGTTCCGATGTGGCGTTCTCCTTCATAAGGCGCAGGTTCCGCTGATATTCCACTTCGGCCCTGTCAAGCTGGGCCTTCTTGCTGTCGAGCTCGCCCACGGCCTTGTCCACCGCAGCCTGGTAGGTCGCGGGCTCGATGATATAGAGCAGGTCCCCTTTTTTCACGGGACTGCCGTCCTGGTAGTGGACGCTTTGCAGGAACCCCTGTACGCGTGCGCGAATATCGATGGAAGCGATGGCCTGCGTCGTGCCGGTGAATTCGATGTATTCCGCCACCGATTTGTGCGTCGGCAGGGTGACGCTTACGGAGGGCGGCGGAGGCGCAACGTATTGATTCTTATCCTCGCAGCCGCCCGCAACCAATGCGAGAACTATCGAGAACAGGACGTAGGTCGGCTTTTTCAACACTGCGGCTCGCAATTTCCTATCCTTTCCACTGAGCATGACTGTGCGTGTGCCGGGCATCCGGGGCCGAATGCCCGCCTGGTGTAATGTCGTCGGGATATGACCGTCTATGGCGCCGGTTTAGTGTACGGCATTTTATATTAAGTTGAATCAAAGAGGAAAAAGATTTATCATGCCGTAACTGCGATTTCCGGATGGTCAGACGCATCCGGGTAGGATGTATTAATAAAGAACGGTTACTAGATGCTCTGTAATCCATAGTCATTACAAGTCTCCAATGCCTTGCCCGCGTTTCGAAGTTTCCGTATTTGACTCGATTGCGCCTTAACGGCTCAAACAAGAGTTGCTTGGCGCACATGTTCCATCAATGATATTATGTTTATATGCTTAGGAACCGAAACGTAATAGCTTTTACATTTCATGAGTTCGTTCGTAGTTCGTAGTTCGTAGGATGGGTGGAGCGCCCCGCGCAACCCGTCACGCGCTCCTGAGGCGATGGGT
>JBAQYM010000229.1:0-15487 GCA_049300095.1 Syntrophobacteraceae bacterium | reverse complement strand
TTCATCCAGCACCGGGGCCAATATCTGATATTTCCTTCGTACTATTTTTATTACGTCCTCATTTCGCATGAGGATATTATCGGAGATATTCACAACTTGTTCAACTTATTTTTGGACAGGTCCTTAGAGCCTCTTAGACCCCTATTCCGGCGAGCTACCAGTTTCAAAAGGAATAGGGGTCTTAGAGGCTCTTAGCGGCAATGGGGCAAGTCCGGCATTTCAGGCTGAGCAGCGCAAGGATGGAAAGGCAGGAGGGTGGGCGAAACGGTGGAAGGAAGAGAGAGGAGAAAAAACGTGGGTCTTTCGGCGCTTCGCTGGGGGCCGCTTCGGCCCTTTAACTTGATCTATATAGAATAACTGTTTCGGTGGGAATTACGGGATTGATCGGAGGGGTTTTCAAGGGATAAGGTGGGAAACAAAGGCCAAAATAAGGCCAAAAGTGGAGAAAACGAAAAAAGAGAAATACGAGGATAAGTTTAAGCCAAAATGGATTCTTGCCTGCCAACATACATATCCCCTAAAATGCCTTCTGTCCGGAAAACAGAAGAAGGGAGACTTTGTATGGCTGGAGGCATCTACACTGAGCAGAAGTGTTCAAAGTGCGGGCAGACGATGAAGCCAGACGCCAACCTTGAGTACGTCTGCTGCCCTAATCCGCAACACAAAAAGACCGAACGGGCTACGGCACTATTCATCAAGTTCATCAAGGGTTATCCCAAGAAACGATTTTCCGACAGGGACCCCGTAACGGCTTACCGGCTTGCTAATCAGGAACTACAATCCCTCAGAGAATCTGTCAGAAAAGGCACCTACGACCCGCGTGACCATGCATCGGGTCATCCCCTTGGAATCTTGAACATGGCCGAAAAGTACCTTGGCTACAAACGTAGGGAAAATAAACAGTCGGCAAAGACTCTCGCTCAGACCGAGCGGGAGCTTATGCGGATGTGTGATTTCTTTGAAAGAAAATTCGGAAGAGACATAAGTATCAGAGAGCTATCGACACCACTTATCCGGGAGTTCCAGGGCTACCTGGTCAGTGATGCAACCTACGATTCGCACGGCCATAAGAAGGCAACCGGTACATTCAGTCCAAAATCTATTTCCAACAATATCGACACCATACGAGCCATGTGGAACTACATGGTGGATAACGAGGAATTCACGCCCATCAGGCCTATAAAATGGCCGGTAGGGGATAAGGAAAATATGGCGATAAGAAAGACTTTCGGAAGCCGGGAGCGTCAGTTGGAAGTGGTGGATGAGGTTGAGAGAATCGCGGGGCCGAATCAACGTATCTGGCTGGCTGTGCGCTGGCTTTGTATCTACACTTCACTGAGACCGTGCGAATTAAGACCGCTTAAAGAAAATGATGTGGATTTGGATAGTGGTGTTCTCTATGTCGAGCGCCACAAAAACGCGAAGAAAAAAGGCCCAAAGGCCATCCGTCTTCTTCCAACCGACATCGGAATTCTGAAGGAGTGGAACACCTTTGGAGAACTCCCGATCTTCCGTTTTACTGAACGCCCCTGGAGAGGCAGCAAGGTTGAACCCGGCGATCCATTCGGACCCGATCTGATTTACTCGTACTGGAAACGTGCCTGCAAAAACCTCGGTATCGAGGACATCGACCTGTACGGCGGAACGAGGCACAGCACACAGAGGCATTATCGGAGAATGGGACTCAGCCGGGAAGATTGCTTTTCTCTCAGCCAGCACACAACCTCAAAAGCGGGGGAAAGATACCTGCATCTGGACAATGAAGAAATGCTTACGGGGTATGGTTTGGCCGATTTTGAGGTCCGGACCACTGCCGGACCAAACGGACCAAAACCGGACCAAAGAAAAAACCGGGTTCGATCAATCAAACCCGGTTCCAGAGCCAATCTGTAAGTGCCGAAGGCCGGACTCGAACCGGCACGGGTCTCCCCACCACCCCCTCAAGATGGCGTGTCTACCAAGTTCCACCACTTCGGCGATAATAGAGCATTATAGACCAAAAGCTTCGGTGTTTGCAACCCTCTGGTGAGGGGGGCGGCGACAAAAATGCCGGCCGTCGGTTTGGGCGTCCGAGGACCCTCGGACCGGGGGATGTTGTTTGGGGCTGGAAGGGGTGCGCGCGTTGGGCGGGCGGGCATTATCCCGGGGCGAAAAGGATGTAGGCGGGATGAGGGGGTTCGTGGTAAAATTCCGTTGTTTATCGGGGGTTCCGGCGCCGCAATTCCAGCGCGCTCTTTATGGTGTTCGCAACGCGGTCCACATTGGCGCGTATCGGTTGTTCCAGCCGCAATTCCCGCGCGATTTGCGTGGCGCACGCGACAGCGGCGAAGAATGAAAAAGGCATTTCCGGGGAATCGATAAGATTAGCACGGATGGCGCCGGAATCCTGGGCCGACAACATATTGGTTTTTACGAAGGGAATCACCTCGGCCCAGGATGGTGCCGCGGGTTTCGCAGGACTGCGGGCCGGTAACATTTTGCTTTTTAATGAATGAGAGGTGTGCGCATGCCGCCGAACAAGACACGCGGCGAAGAGGGCAAGCTCGATCAACTCATCGTCGAGGCACGGCGAAACCGCGAGCAGCGGGAAAAGGGATATCGGGAACGGGCGCTCAAGATGTTTCCTCCGATTTGCGCCCGGTGCGGACGCGAGTTTGAGGGGAAAAGACTGCGCGAGCTTACCGTCCACCATAAGGACCACAACCACGACAACAACCCCCCGGACGGGAGCAATTGGGAACTGTTGTGCCTTTTCTGCCACGACAACGAGCATTCGCGCTATGTCAACGAGGAACACTATGAAGAAGCGCGGCCCGGCGGGAGCGAGAGCAAGCCGACCACCACTTTCAAAGCCTTTGCCGGCCTCGATAGCCTGCTCAAGAGCAAGAAGTGATGCAGGTTGAAGGGGTGCGGGGCTGGATTGGCCCACGGATGGGGCCTTGAGAAGTTCGGACCTTCCGTGCGCCAGGCCTTTGAATAGAGTGGCTCGAATCGATTGGGATAGATCCGTCCGGTCCCGCCCGGTTTCGCGGGCCACAAAAAAGGCGGGGTCGCCCCCACCTTTGAAATCCACCGATGTTTCAGGGTTTTTCGTATTGCCGCTACGGCCTGATGAATACGGGGGTCCCCGTCGAGGCTATCTTGAAAAGTTCTTCCATGTCGGAGTTATAAAGCGCCACGCAGCCTTCCGTCCAGTCTCGCTGGGCCCCGCCCGCGTGGATCATGATCTGCCCGCCCAGCTTGGTATACCAGGGTGGGGTCGCTTTGCGCTCAGAGGCGATCAGGATTTCCTTGAACTCCGAGGGTGAGAGGACGCCGGCGAAAAAGGCCCGTTCCGCATGCTTTCTTGCCGGGTAATTGAGCCCGAGCGCCTTGCTGAAGCGGCTTGCGGGGTTTTTCTGGCAAACCACGAAATCGCCCTCGGGGGTCCTGCCGTCCCCCTCGCGCTCCTTGTCGCCCGATGGATGAAAGCCAAGTCCCACGGGGTAATCACGCACCAGCACGTTCGACTGGATTATGTAGAGCCGTCTCTTTTCCTTGTAAACATATACTTCCGGGCTGACTATGTCCGATACTGGCGTGAGGTAGTCGATTCTAACCGGTTCTTTTTGATTTACGGTCTGCCTGAGGGCGGCATTTTCGGCGAGTCTTTTTTCGCCAGCCTTGTGGGAATCAAGGGTATTTGCGGGTTTCTGCATGGAACAGGCTGAAATTACTAACAAAATCACACAGGTGAAAACCCCGAGCACGGGTTTCCCTATCCAGATAAAGCGCCCCATCGCTGTTTCCCCCCCTACTACGACTACTCCCCCGAAAACTTCCGCGTCCTTTGCCCCTTGGTCGCGATACTACACTTTCACCCCACATTCAGCAACCCAAAAAGATCAGGTGCGGTCAAAAGGTTTGGACATCTCGACAATCCGCGGACTTATGAAGATGAGCAGTTCGGTCCTGCCCACGTCGGATTCTTCGGTCTTAAAAAGACGCCCCAGGATAGGAATGTTGCTCAGCCCGGGAGTGGCGGATTTTTGAATCGAGTCGCGGTTGCGGATAACGCCGCCTATGACGATGATGTTGCCGTCGTCGACCAGCAGTTCGGTCGAGATTTTTCGGGTTTCAATGCCCGGCTGCCCCTGGGCGCCGACGACCGTAAGCGAGGGTTCATCCTGCTTGGCCTCGATGGTCATTCTCACCTTTCGGTCCGGGGTGATGTGAGGCGTAACCTGGAGTTCGAGCACCGCGTCCTTGAATTCCGTTCCGGTGATGCCCGAGGCCGTGTCGCCGACCTTGAGGTAGGGGATCTGAACGCCCTGGGATATGACCGCCTTGACATTGTCGAGGGTCATGACGCGCGGGGCGGCCATGATACGCAGTTCGTTGGCCGTCTCGAGGGCCTGGATCGTCAGGTCCACGTTCACCAGGGTCTTTCCTATCAACTGGGACACGTTCCCGGTAAAAAAGTCGAGCGGCGGGCCGTTTATAGCAAAATTCTGGACCAGGGTGGCGTTGGCCGGGTTGGTGGCGGAAAATCCGAAGCGCACTCCCAGGCTCTTTCTCACTTCGCTGTTGAGGCTGATTATGCGGGCCTCGATAAGCACCTGGGGGGTCGGGCGGTCGAGCCTGCCCATAAGCTGACGGGCGTTGGCGATCCTTGCCGGGTAATCCGTGTAGATGATGAGGCTGGTGCGCTCGTCAACGGCGACTTTGCCCCGCTCGCTCTTGGCCTCGGCGATCTTGACCGCGATTTCGGCGGGCTTGGCGAAGCTCACCGAAAGATAGACCGTCGAGAGTTCCCCGAGGTCCTTGGTCGTCTCGGCGAGTTCCTGCCTGGCGCGGATGGCGTCGGTTTGCTGCGCCCACTCATGGCGCAGTTTGCCCTGCCTCGCGATCCGGATCACGTTCCCGACCTGTTCCTTGCCAAGATCGTTCATGGACAGGACCATATCGAGCACCTGGTCCCAGGGGACCTGTTCCACCCTGAGGGTAACCCGGCCGGTAACGTCGGGTTCAATGACGATATTCGTCCCCGTGAGATCGGCCAGAAGACGCAGCACGTTGCGCAGGTCCGCATCGAGCAGGTCGAGGCTGATGGGCTTGCCCGTGTACTGCTTTCTTGCCGCGGCCGGCGTTCCTATTCCCTCGGGAATGCCGTCCGGGAGCACGCCCGCGGGGGGCTGGCCCTGGGGAGTCGCCGCTTTAACCGATTTCTTCTTCCCGGCGGCGGGCAAGGGAGCGCCGGGCAGGCCCGCCGCCTGTGCAAGCAGCAGCCCCTGGGCCGGCTTGAGCGCAGTGTCCTGAATGTCTTGCGTTCCAGCGCCGGTGGCGGTATGCGGGAAGGCCGCGCCGATTATGCAGAAGCCGAGGTAAAACGCCGCCGGCAGGACGAAAGAAATGATCCTGTCCCCGAAAAGTCCATGTTTTCGCATATTGCCCCCAATCAAAACCATTTCCGGTACCGCTTCCCTCCGTAAAACCTCTCAGGTCAAGCCGCAACAAAATTCCGGGCCGCTACTTCTTCGCCCCTCCGGCCTGCGGCGCCGGCTTGTCCAGGAACCGGTACGTGGTCATCGTGCACGACACCTGGAGCAATGACGCCTTCTTTTCCTTGGGCCGGGTCAGGGTTACCGATTCCACTCTCAAAATCCTGTTGAGCTTGCTGATGCTGTCCAGAAACACCCCGAAATCGTTGAACGTGCCGAGAAGATCGAGCCTGATCGGGATGATCGCGTACAATTCATGCGGCACTTCGGGTTGGGGCTGGAACAGGATATTTTCCAATCCCACCTTGGACCCGAGGCGCGAAACGTTTTCCAGAAGTCCCGGGATTTCCGTCTGGTCCGGAAGCAGGGTCATGAGGATCGAGAGCTCTTCCTCCGAGCGGGCAAGCTCCTTTTCGAGCTGGTCGACTTTGGCCGCGGCGGCCTTGAGCGTGACGAGCTTCTTTTCCTGCTCGGAAACGCTGGCCGTGAGCCGCTGGATCGTGTCCAACTGGTCCTGATACTGGAGAAAATAAAAGGCCGCCCCGATCAACACAAAAGTCACCACGAAAAGCAGCACCTTCTGGGACGAGGGAAGGCCCGTCATTTTTTCCTGTATTACCGCAAAAGAAGGGATCGGGAGTTTTTTCATGGCGGCTACATCTTCATTTTCTTCTGTATTTCGGAATACGGATAAAAACGGTACGTGACCTGGAATTCCCTGAGTTTCATGCTCTGCATCTCGATTTGCCGGGAATGGACCAGGCTGACGCTGCCCTTTTCGATGTAGGGCGAGGCTTCGAGGTTGCGCATGAACTCGACGATAGCCTCATTGCTGAGCGCAACGCCGTCCAGGGTCATCGTGTTGGCTTTTTGAGCGAGCTTATCGAACCACATTTTCTCGGGCGGACTCTGGATGGACAGGAGCGCCAGCACGCGCACCACGGCGTCGCGGTCCTTCTGGAGGTCTTTTATTATCTCGCGCTTTTTATCAACCAGCTCTTTTCGCTTGGTAATCTGCTGGAGGGCCGCATCGAACCGGGCATATCTCGCTACCTCGGACCTTACATGTTCGAGCCTGCCCTTGAGTGATGAGATCTCGCTTTCGCTCGATATCCACAGATATCCGATGATCGCCAGCACCAGGCCGACGCTCAGAAAATAAACGGTGACAAACTGCCTGGCCAGTTCCTGCTTCTTCTTTACGCGGACGGGAAGAAGATTTATCTGAATCATTTTTCTTTCGTCTTTCTTAGGGCCAGTCCAAGCGATATCGCCATCTGGGGGCCGACATAGTCGATGTAGGCGGGATCGAAGTGCTTGGCATCGTACTGGGTCCGTGCGATTGGGTTGAAAATTTCGACGGGAATGTCGAGATGTTCCTGAAAGACCTTGTCGAGACCCGGAATACGACTGGACCCCCCGCTAAGGTACAGCGCCTTGATCCTCTTGTCCGGAAAGTTGTTGTAGTAAAAGTCCACGGCCCGGCCGCACTCGTTTAGCCATCCGCGCACGGTGGAAACGAAAATCTCTTCGATGTCGCGGGCCGGATAGGTGTCGGCGGCCTCACCCAGTTTGAGGTTCTCCGCCTCGTCGAAGGTTATCCTGAAGTGGTCCTTGAGCGCCTCGCTGATCTGGTTTCCTCCGATCGAGATGCCCCGCGTGAAGATCGGAGTTCCCTTGTAGGCGATATTCATGACCGACTTGTTCGCCCCGATGTCGAGCAGCGCGACGCTTTCATCCTCGAACCCGTAGGTGGCTTCAAATGCATTGCCGAGGGCGAAAAAATCGACATCGACAACATAGGGGTCGAGCCCGGAAAGCTTCAGGATATTGTTGTAGTCGCCCACCGATTCCTTCTTGGCGGCGACCAGGAGGACCTCCATGAAATTGGCGCGCTCCTTCGAGATATCCAGCACCTGGTAGTCTATGTCCACTTCGTCTATGTTGTAGGGGATATACTGGCCGAGTTCCGCGTGCATCCGGGTCTCGAGCTCCTCTTCGGTCATCGTGGGCAGCTCGATTTTTTTTATCATCACCTCGTAGCCCGAAATGGAGATCGCCGCGGCCTTCTTTTTGATTTTCAAGTGGGTGGCAAGCTGCCGGACGGTACTCGCGACAAGGTCGGGTTTGACGATCCTCCCCTCGGCGAAGGCCTCCTTGGGCGTGGGGGCCAGTCCCAGGTTAATGAGCCTGGGCTTGGCGTCGCCCGCGCGCACCTGCATCATCTTGACGCTGTGCGACCCTATATCCAGCCCGATCAGGTTTTCTACTTTTGAAAACAGTGCAACCATAACAAGAGTTGGCTCCAGCTATCCCATAATTTTTATTGACTTTTTACAATTTTTTTAATCTACCATCATCGCTTGAAACCTTGCAAGAAACTTATTACACTATTCGCCTGCACGAAATTCATTCAACTGAGAGGAGTTCAAACTTGAAATTTGCCACGGAAACGCCAAACGAAAAAATCAGGCAGAAAAGTCTGGTCCGCGAATACGGTGAAGCCATAATCATTGCCGTCCTCCTGGCCCTTTTCATACGCGCCTTCGTCGTCCAGGCCTTCAAAATCCCCTCGGGCTCCATGAAATCCACCCTGCTCGTCGGCGATCATATCCTGGTAAACAAGTTTATTTATGGAATTAAGATTCCAATGACAAACCGGGAAATAATGCACATCCGGGACCCCAAAAGGTTCGACATCGTCGTTTTTCAATACCCCGTCGACCCTTCAAAGGACTTCATCAAACGGGTTATAGGTTTGCCGGGCGATACCGTGCAAATTAAAGACAAAAGGGTGTTTGTAAACGACCAGCCCCTGACCGAACCATATACGTCATTTACCGACCACAAAATCCTTCCGGCGAACAGCAGTCCCAGGGACAACATGGGACCGCTTGTCGTTCCTCCGAACTCCCTCTTCGTTATGGGCGACAATCGCGACGAGAGCTACGACAGCCGCTTCTGGAAGTTCGTGGACGTGAGCGATCTCAAGGGCGAAGCCTTCATCATCTACTGGTCCTGGAACCAGGATGGCGAGTTGAGCACCACATCCTCGGAGAGCTATGTCCGCTGGAACAGGATCGGTAAATTGCTCCAATAACCCTCATGAAAGCCGTTTCCTAATTGCCGTAAAGCAGGCAGTGTTCGCGCCTTTCCCGGTATTGCGCCAGGTCCCCGGCCCATTGCGATTCGAGCAGGCCCAGGTCCTCCCCCGCCTCCATCCGGCGCCGGACCGCGCCGCTTCCGATGAGGATGTCTATCGGAAGTTTTTCCCGCTCGTATTCATAAGGCGGGTCCAGCCACCGAAACTCTTCCGGGTGCTCGCCGCGTAGCGCCTGGAGCAGGGCGAGCCCGGTCCTGTATGGCTTGAAACCGCCTCTGTCGGTAATATGGATTTGGAACCCGAAGCAGGGTTCCCCTTTGAACTTGTCGAAAGCCGGCTCGAAGACCAAGGGCCGGAAGATTACCCCCGGCAGGTTCGAGTTTTTCAGGCGGGTGAGCACCCGCGTCTGGTCCAGCCAGGGCGCGCCGAAAAGCTGGAAAGGAAGGGTGGTCCCGCGCCCTTCGCTGACGTTGGTCCCCTCCAGGAGCACCATGCCGGGATAGGGCAGGGCGGTTTCCCATGTGGGCATGTTGGGCGACGGGAAAACCCAGTGCGGGCCGAGGCTGTCAAAGAGGCGACTCCGGCCCCACCCCCGCATCCCGATCACCTCAAGGTCGCATTCCACATTTGCCTCCGTGCCGATATAGCGGGCGAACTCTCCGGGGGTCAGCCCGTGGCGCATGGGGACAGGGTATCTGCCCACAAAGGACCGGAAATCCGCGTCCAGCACGTTCCCTTCAATTTCCGTACCACCAATGGGGTTGGGCCTGTCGAGGACGGCCACTTTAACGCCCGCCCGGGCGGCCTCCTCCATGCACAGCCCCATCGTGGTCGTATAGGTGTAGACGCGGGTCCCGACATCCTGAAGATCGATCACCAGAACATCAATCATATCAAGTGCTTGTCGGGACGGTCGGCGCGTTTCGGCATACAGGCTCACAACCGGCGCCCGAAGCTCGTCGTCGCGCGCGTCCACGGACTCTACCATATTTGCCTGTTTTTCAGAATAAAATCCGTGCTGCGGCGAGAAAAGACAGGTGATGCGCCCCCCCGCCTCGACGATAAGGTCCTTCACGTGCCGAAGCGACCGGGAAACGGACGCCTGGTTGGAGAGGAGCCCGAGCCGCGCCGACCTCAGCCACGAGGGCGGAGACTCGACAAGTGTCTCGCATCCGAGACGAAATTCATTTTTTGACATTTTTCTTACCCGGTTATGGTTTATCGGAACTTTATTCCCTGTTCGCGCCTAATCACGCCCACTGATTACGAATCCGTATCCCGTTGCCACAAAACCGCAATGACGGAAGACGGAAGACGGAAGACAGAGGACGGAAGACAGAGGACGGAAAAACCCTCCATCCTCTGTCTGCCGACATCGGCCCTCTGTCCTCTGTCCTCCATCCTGCGTCCTCCGTCCTCCGTCCTCCGTCCGAATGTGACATAATTTTGACGAAAGTGCCGCAAAGTGTCAGGATTACCTTGACCATTTCGGCGGCATTCAGCAAAATCCATCGCGTGCATCCGGGACCATCGGCCGGGCATGCCCGGATACGTCCGGGCGGCAATACAGCGGCGCGGGGTTTTCACTGCACGAACCGCCCAATCCCCCATCCAGCCGGCGGGGGAGAGAAGGACCTTGTTGCCCAAATGCAAAAGTTGCGGCAGATGCGACAAAAACAGGGCGGATGTCTCCCCTCCCTTGGCGGGAGGGGCTGGGGGAGGGGGTTGTAAGTACTTGAAAATTCGACGCTCCCCTAACCCCTCCCATCGAAGGGAGGGGAACTTACCTACAGCCCCATTGCCGCGCGGCCTGAATATTTCTTCAGGCAACAGCCCGGGGACCGCCGCCCCGGAAAAGTCGGATGGATAATACCCCTGACCGGCCAAAACCGAAAGGAATTTCCCCGCTTATGCCTCTTCCCCTGTCGCAAATCCGCTCGATTGTCGGCGAAAAGCACCTGCTGACGGACCCCGAAGAACTTGTCTGCTACAGCTTCGATGCGAGCAAGATGCAGTTTCCCCCCGAAGCCGTCGCCTTTCCCGGCAGCGCGGAGGAGATTTCCGAACTGGTAAAGCTCGCCAACCGGCAGCGTTTCGCCGTCTATCCGAGGGGGGCCGGATCGGGGATGGTGGGGGCGTGCCTGCCAAGGGGCGGGCTGGTGGTCGTTACCAACCGCCTCAACCGGATCGTTGAAATCGATGCGGACAACATGACCGCCGTGGTAGAACCGGGTGTTGTCACGGGAGAGTTCCAGAAGGCGGCGGCAAAATTCGGACTTCTCTATCCCCCCGACCCCGCGAGCCTTCCGTTTTCAACGATGGGGGGAAACGTCGCCATGTGCGCCGGGGGGCCGCGCGCGGTCAAATACGGCGTCACCCGCGACTACGTCCTGGGCCTCGAGGTGGTGCTCCCCACGGGGGAAATCATCCGCACCGGCACGCGAACCATGAAAGGGGTCGTTGGCTACGACCTCACCCGCCTCATGACGGGCTCGGAAGGCACGCTCGGGATATTTACCAGGATAACCGTCCGCCTCGTGCCCGCTCCGGAATCGGTTCGGACCCTCACGGCGGTCTTTCCCGAACTCGACGGCGCGGCCGAGGCCGTGTGCGAAATCCTTAAAAACCGCATCATCCCCTCGACCATGGAGCTGATGGACCAGGCAACCGTCCGGGCGGTCGAAAACTACCTGCACATGGGGCTTCCCATCGACGCCGAGGCTATGATCCTGATCGAGGTGGACGGCCCGGATGTCGTGCTGGACGGCCAGGTCGAAAAAATCGATCAAATCTGCCGGAAGACCGGGGCGAGCCGGACCGAGGTCGCCCGCTCCCAATCCGAGCGGGACCGGCTGTGGCAGGCGCGAAGGGCCGTATCGCCGGCGCTTGGCCGGATCAAGCCCGGAAAAATAAACGAGGACGTAACCGTTCCCCGCACCAGGATCCCCGCCCTGATCCGCGCGATCCGGGGCCTTGCCGATAAATACAGCCTCACAATCGTCTGCTTCGGCCACGCCGGGGACGGCAACATCCACACCAACATCATGCTCGACAGAAAAGACGCCGACGAAGTAAAGCGCGCCGCCCGGGCCGTCGAGGAACTCTTCTCGATAGTCCTCGACCTTCAGGGCACCCTCTCCGGCGAACACGGCATCGGCATCGCCAAGTCCCCCTTCATCGAACTCGAAGTAGGCCCCGGCGGCCTCGACGCCATGCGCCGCATCAAATCGGCCCTCGACCCGTTAAACATCATGAACCCGGGCAAGATGTTCGTGCCGGACAGGAGTTTTCTGGAGGGGAGCAAATAGATTAGTCTTCGCCGACAAGTACCTGACAGTGGCGACAGATATGGACCGGTGCAAACTCTACTCAGACGGGACGGTTTTTTCTCGACCCCACGCCCCCACGTGGGAATGCAGAAAACGGTGGCTGTTGCGAGGCTTGTTTAATGAAGTTGACAACGATTTTAGCATACGGATTTGTTCTTCTTATTTCCGGCTTCCTGCTGTTCTACAATTTGGATGATCGCCTCCTTTGGGGTGATGAAGCGGAAACCGCACTTCTTGCTGTCAATATCACTAAGACAGGCCTGCCTAAAGTCACTGATGGCAAAAATGAGATCACTCTTTACGGTATGGGGATCGATTCAAATGCGGACCATATCTGGACCCATCGTCCTTTTTTGGATCAGTATGTGACCGCGGTATCCTTTCTTGCGTTTGGCAAGAACACATTTGCAGCGAGATTCCCGTTTGCTCTAATGGGCATTCTGACCATAGCCTTTTTGGCTGCCGCCGCATATCGCATTTATAAGGATCACCGCCTCGCCTTAATGACAGCCTTGCTACTGGGAACCAACGTTGTGTTCTTATTACATGCCAGGCAATGCCGATATTACGCTATCATCATGTTCCTTCAGGTCGGCCTTTGGTGCGGCTACCACCAGATGGTCAACCGCCGGGCAGTTTCCGGTTCCATTCTTATATCCGCAGCTCTTGTGGGTCAATTTTATTGCAACTACATCGTTGTGGTAGGGAATATTATAGGGATAATGCTTGCGTCTGCTATATTAATGAGGAAAAGACCATTTATATTATATCAGTTAGCTGTAAGTATGTTCATATTTGCTATATGTGCAGCCCCGTGGCTAATGTATGCACAACCATTCAACCAGGCGTCGGCTCTTGGACTGAAGCATTTCTGGGAAAATATGTATGAATATATTTCGATAGTCCACTTCTATTCTGTACCACTTGTCATATTTCTTATCCCATTGCTGAAATTTGTCAAGGCCAAGGCAGCTCGTCAATCTGATGGGTTTCAGCTGTTTGCTCAAGAGTCTGAACTATTAGTGTGGGTGCTAATACCGTGTACCCTATTGTTCCTTTGCTGTGTGTCATTAAGGTTTATGCGATATATTAGTCCGTTGCTTCCTCTATTGGCGTTAATTACTGCCAGTATCCTGACGTATCATGTTTCGCGTAAGTCTATTAGATATATATTATTCATTGTGCTTTGCTTCAGCAATGTTATTTCCGTCCTGACGGTCGGCAATCTGAACCCGGATAAGCTGTTGCGCGTACCCATCGTGGAATTTGTACAAGAAATTACTCAAAACTATCAAGATCGCCTCTCTGATGTCGTCTCATATTTGAAACAAAATGGAAAAACCGAACAGAGTGTACTTGTAAGCGACCCAGAATTTCCTCTAATTTTCTATACTGACATGCGCATTATCGACTTTCGATTAGCGGGGCGGGATCGACTGCGGGAACTGCCGGACTGGATTCTCAGTACGAGTGCTTCAGGAATTGTGAAAATGCCGCAGCTTGGGCTTCAAGCAAACAGTGGATCGAGATTTGAGACTATCTATCTGCGGGTGCATGATTCCAAGCGCGGTGGCAGCATCCCGGACCCAAGGGCGCGGGAATCATTCACGTCGGATCGGTTCACGGAAATGAAGATTTATAAAAAAAAGTGATCAGCAAGAACGCTCTAGCTGATCTTCTACAGCACTCACAAAAATATATAGTTATATTAATGGCATAGATGTGCATTCAACTTCTTTGGCACTACAAATCGATGGTTTTACCCAGGGTGGACTACCCGGCGATCTCGCGGATAGCAGGAGGCACAGCGACCCCGGCGGCCTTGAACACTTTGCCGCAGGTACCCTCGCACTGCGTCCGAATGATGAGTCGCTTCCCTTCTTCCTCAATCGTAACCTCCTGCAGGGACTTGAGGTCCTGTTTGACATCCGACCCTTCGAAGCTGTTGCCGGCAGCTTCGATCCGCCGGTAAAGTTCCTTTTTGAGAACGAGGGCGAGAAAACTGCAGAACAAGAGGCCGCGAATCGTTTCGTCCCTCTTGTGAAACACCGGACGGGTTTCGAGCAGCGATTTGGCATCTCGAAAAGCCTGCTCCACCATCCAGAGTTCTTTGTATTTCAGGGCCACTTCATCTGCCCGCAGCTTTGTGTTGGTGGTGAGTACCCACTTGCCGTCAAAACGGGCTTCCTCTTCGATCTTTTCCCGGTCAATGGAAAAAGCGTCCTTCTCGCTCTTAATGTATCGCCTGAAACCGCGATTGCCGACGAGACTTTTGTCCCCTTTCTTGAGTTGGTCCTCAAGGGATGCCACAATGGCCTCCCGGTCGGCCCGATCTTTCCTGGCCTGTTTCGGATTGAGGCACACGATGTAACGCCTTCCGTCAACGGGCACCTCCTTGACTTGCAGGGGAGATGGATCCTTGGAGGACTTCCCCTCCGGGCGAATCTCCTTGAACTCCCCTGTATCCGAGAGAACCTCCTCGCGCACCACTTTGACGTTGCGCATTCGGACCCCCAAAATGTAGGGGACCATCGTTTTAGGATCATCGAACTTGTTCATTGTCTCTTTACTGATCATACCCCGGTCTGCCACGAGACAGAAGCGGACGACCTGGAAGCGCTCGCGAATCCTTTTTTCCACGGAAACGATTGTTTTCACATCGGTAGTGTTGCCGGGCCACATTTCGCAGCATATGGGCCTGCCTTGGCCGTCAAGCACCACACCGACGACCACCTGGTTGAGATCCGGTCGATGGTCTTTGCTGTAACCTCTTGCTCCAATGGCTTCTCCACCTTCTCCCTCGAAATAGAAAGAGGTCGTGTCAAAGAAAGCCGGATCCAGCCCCTGGAACAGATGCCTTTGGCCACGAAAGAGTTGCTCTTCAATGAGATCCTTGGTGCAACGAGGGGAGAATGGGGTGGCGCCGTCCTGGTCCTCAACTTCCTCTCCAAGGAACGCCATGGCGCGGTAGAGATGATGAAGCGACAGGTCATCCCCGCCTCGAATGAGATAATCCCCGCGCCATTTTTCGCAGAACCTGTCCGAACCGCTCACCATGAGTCTATGGAGCACGGTGAGGAAGACTGCCCGTTCCACGTCAAAGCTGAAGAAGCGTTCAGCCAGCAGTTCCTTGAGCACTTTACCTATACCGAGTTGCTCCCAGAGACGCTCGAAAATCAAAGCGGGACCGATCTTTCCGGCCTCGGCCAGCAATTCGCTTTTTCCAGAAAGCACCAACAAAGTCTGTTCGGAGAACCGGGAGAGGGTGCGCACCAAGGTTTCGATCTCACCCTTGGCATTCAACCGGTCCAAACGGCCGATAGTAGAGATGACTCGTAGAACCACCTTATTCCAATTCTAATTCGAATATGCAATAATTATCGCACATACCCCTTCAGGAGGTGCGGTAATGAGCAGAAAGCCGAGTGGCGCCGAAATACTGAAAAAAGCAATGGGCTGTTTGCCCGAGGCGAAGACGGTCAACGAGTTGCGACAGGCCCAAGCGGTGATTTTACCACTGCAATTTGGTTTGTCGCTTGAACAGACAGCTGAAGCGATAGGCGTGTCCACGGGCT
>JBAQYM010000228.1:0-3673 GCA_049300095.1 Syntrophobacteraceae bacterium | reverse complement strand
GCGGGGATCAACCCCGCCCCTACGATCCTGGAGGAGGTCTGATGCCTTCCTTTGAATCGTAGGGGCGGGGTTGATCCCCGCCCGGACTGCCGGAGGGAACGTCCTTAGCCCGCCTGCTCCAGCCGGTTTTCATCCTCGGGTTCCGGGATCACGGTCATCCGCTTCTCCTGGAGGTTCTTAACAACGTTGCGGTAGGCTTCCACGCGGGTCAGCAGCCCGGCGACGGCGCTGTGCTCGTCGAGTTCGAGTATCATCGACGGCTTTTCCCGCAGAAGGTGCCGGTAGAAATGTTCTATGAACGAATCCGCCCCGCAGCTAAAGTTGGTAATGTGTACGCCGTACCAGTTGGGGGTGCGCAAAATCCGCTTCGTCGTCCTGAGTATCCGCGCTCCGAGCCCCCAGAACATGCGCTTGAAATCGCTGAGGTCCTCGGCATCCGATGCCACGAGGTCCATCGGGAAAGCTTTTATTCCGAGCTTCGAGAGCTGCTTTCCGAGCTGGAGGTTCAGGCGGTCGTCGTAGAGGTTGTAGGGCCGCCCCGTGACTATCCAGACCGGCTGCGCGGGATCGATCTGCTCAAGGGCCTCGCGGCCGGTCTCGATGAGCTTCTTTCGAAATTCCAACTGCCGCGCCCAGGCTTTGAAGACCGCCCTCTCGAGCTCGGTCCTCGTGGGCTTGAGCCCCGGGGGCAGAGCGCTCTCGAAGGCATGGACGAGATTCCTGGTGTCTTCCTTGAGATAGAGCGACGGGCGGATGATCCTTTTTGCCGGGATGTTCAGGGCCGACCGGGTCATGTAGCCCGAACTCTGGATCAGGGGACAGAAGTACCCGACTTCATCAGGCTCGGGGACGGGCGTATTGATGACGTTGGGCAGAAACAGGTACTCGGCCCTGTCCATCAGGTAGCGCACGTGGCCGTGGAACACCTTTACCGGGAAGCAGACCTCCGAGACGACGTTTTCCACGCCCAGGAAAGCAAGCTTGTTCGTCGTCCTCGGGCTGAGCAGGACCGGGAACCCAAGCTCGGAAAAAAGGTGCGACCAGAATACGCCCCATTCGAGGGAATGGAGGGCCAGGGGGATGCCGATTACCGGTTTGGGCTGGCGTCCCGCCTCGGCTTCCGTGAGCAGGTTTCCGGCCTCCGCCATGGCCTGCTCGAAAATGTGTTGCCGGACCTGGAAATAATCGGGTTCCCGCCCGCCTTCGGCGCGGGTCTCGTACCGGCCGCAATCGCCTCCCCAGACGCTCTTGCGCTCGCCGAAGTTATAGACCTTGAGCTTGCACTCGTTGTGGCACTTCTTGTCGGCGTGGCATACGCTCTCGGAAAAATTCACGTTCATTGCCGCGAGCTGGTCGAGGTCGCGCCGCCTGTACTCCATGCCCTGTTTTTTGAAAAACTCCTTTACGGACAGCGCCGCCCCGAACGCCCCCAGCACTTCCCGGTGCTTCGGGACGATAACGGGCCGCTTGAGAACTTTTTCAAAAGCCGCCACGATGCCCTTGTTAAGCGACGGCCCGCCAAGGAACATCACCCGCTTGCCGATGTATCTCTTTTCGACCACCCGGTTGAGATAGTTGTAGACGATGGCGTAGCACAACCCCGCGATCAGGTCCTCGCGCCGGCCGCCCTTCTGGAGATAGCTCACCAGGTCCGATTCCATGAAGACCGTGCACCGCTCGGCGAGGTGGATCGGGGTCTGGGACGAGAGCGCGATCTCCTGGAACTCGCCGACGATGTTGATCTTCATCTTGTTCGCCAGCTCGTGCAGGAAGCTCCCCGTGCCGGCCGCGCAGACCTTGTTCATGTCGAAATCGAGCGGATGGGTCTTCTCGATCATGATGTACTTCGAATCCTGTCCGCCGATCTCGAATATGGTGTCCACTTCCGGGTCGATTTCGATCGCGCCGCGCGCGTGCGCGGTGATCTCGTCGATTATCAGGTCCGCGTCGAGGAAATCCCCGACCACGTTTCGACCCGATCCGGTCGTGGCAATGGCCATGAGCTTTATCTTGGTCGCGACCTCCTTCTGGAGGGTGCGAAGAAGCTTCTGCGTGACCTCGATGGGTTTTCCCTGCGTGGGAACGTAGCATTTGTGCAGGATCCGCCCCTTCGGGTCGATAAGGGCGTACTTGGTGGTGGTCGATCCGATGTCCACCCCCAGGTAGGCCTCGACGGGTTTGCCCTTCTTCCTGGCCCAGGGAGCAAGGGAATTGTCCGGGTCGAACTGCGTCCGGTCGAGTTCCAGCCGGTCGGCCCTGGGGAACGAGTATGCGGCCCCGGAATCCCTGTGCGCGAGGTGCGAGAGGTCGATCTCGTTTCGCCGATTGTGTTCCTGCGCCTGGATCGCCGCTCCGAGCGCCCCGAGCGAAGTGTGATGGGAGGGCACCTTGAGGGATGGGAAATAGTGCTGGAAGGCCTTTACCTGGAGCTTGTTGGACGCCATGCCGCCGATGAAAACGATCGGATCGAGCAGTTCGCGGTTCCCAACGATGGTGCTCATATAGTTGGCCGCATTCCCGAAGTGGAGCCCCGCAATGATGTTTGGCAGGCTCTCGCCCTTGTTTTGCAGGTGGATCATATCCGATTTGGTGAACACCGTGCAGCGGCAGGCGACCGGCGCGGGGTAGCTGCTCTTGAGGCCCAGTTCGATAAAATCCTCCAGGGTCTGCTGGAGTTTCTCCTGGTCCATGGAAAAATCAGGGCCGTAGATGGACTGGGCGAGCCGCTCGGCCTGCTGGTCGATGAAGGACCCCGTCCCCGAAGCGCACGGCCCGTTGATATTAAAAGATTCGAGGTGCCATTGGCCGTTCGAGTGCGCGAGCTGGAACACGGCGGCGTCCTGCCCGCCCACGCTGACGATCGTGCGCACTCCCGGCATCACGTGGATCGCCCCGAGCACCTGGGCGATGGTTTCCACCTCGAAGGGCGCGGACAGCCTCTGCGCGAGCAGTTCACCGTGTACGCCGGTGAACGAGACCGACCTTATCGTGGTTGAGTTCCGATCCTCCAGGAGGGTCGGAATGCTTTCCAAAAGTTTGCGGGTCTCTTCGTAAATCAGTCCGAAATGGCGCAGATAGGGGGTTTCCAAAACGACATTCCGGTTCTGGTCCACTATGACGCAGTTGATACTGACCGACCCGATATCGACCCCAATATCGTAATTCATGATGGAAATCCTTTGGTTTTTTCGGCTTTAGAGGCGGCAGTCATGCCCCACTCTTGAATCGGCCCAATATAGTTTCTTCGATTGATTTGTTCAATCATAAGATTTGCATCGTATACTACACAAAAATATTTGCCGGGGTTAGAGGGATTTTATCCGTTTCTCGAAAAGACACCGGGCGCCGGGTTGTGCGGCCGCACGGGCCGCGATGTGCGGAGCGCGGACCGACGAGCTTAACCCGCACCGTATCGAAATCGGGGTCACTTGACCGGACCGGGGTTGGAGGAATCGTGCGGATGACTTCAAAAGAAGCGTAAATTATGATTAATATCTCCAAATTTGGCAAAAATTCAGTTTTTTTGACTTTTTTCAAAGTTAATTGATGATTTAAGGCCCCGATTGTAAGCATTCAATGTCCAAGCGGTAGCAGAGTGGTGAAAAAGATGCCGTAGATACCGTCTTGAACGTCAAGGTGGAATTCCACACGTGTTGTGGCACGGTCTCCCGAC
>JBAQYM010000227.1:0-3554 GCA_049300095.1 Syntrophobacteraceae bacterium | reverse complement strand
AGCGCGCCTCTTTCATGGGCGATCTCGACCAGCCCGTGCAGGAACTCGGGAGGCGGAAAGATGTTTCCGGCCGTGCCCTGCGCGGTCTCGACGATGATGGCGGCAAGATTTCCCGCCGTGTTGTTCTCGATCACTTTTCGAGCAAAATCCAGGCAGAATATCCCGCAGTCGGGGTATTTCATCTTGAAGGGGCAACGGTAGCAGTCGGCATACGGGGCCAGGTGAAGGCCCGGGTGCAACGTGCCCCAGTTTTGCTTGAACGGGTCTCCGATGAGGCCGAGCACGCCCCCGGTTTTGCCGTGGAAGCCGCCCCAGAAGCTCAGGACCTCATGCTTTCCCGTATGGGACCTTGCGAGGCGCAGCGCGGCCTCGACGGCCTCCGCCCCGCCGCTGTAGAGCTGCGTCCTGGTGAGCCCCTCGGGAGTGATCGAGGCAATGAGCCCCAGCAGCCGGACGCGGTTTTCGGTCGTGAAGCTTCCCACCGTGACCTTGTCCAGTTGGTCCTTGAGCGCGGCGACATAGCGCGGATGTTTATGGCCGATGCTGCAAACCGCGACCCCCGCCATAAAATCCAGGTAGCGTCTGCCCTCCATGTCGGTTAAACGGCAGCCGTTTGCCTCCTTTACGACCAGCCGCGAAAGCTGGCTGACCTCCTGGAGTCCCGGGGCGATATATAGTTGTTCTTCGGCGTATAAACGTTCCGAGGCCGTATCGGCGCTCTTTTCTGGCGAAATATGATACACTGGAAGACCTTTCATAATTCGGGGATTGGATCAGTTGTTCGACAAGAACTACCATTAAACTCAAGCTCAGGCGATTTTCCCCTGTTCATGTCGTTCAATTGCCTGCTCAATAATTTTCGAAATTCTCCCTGGAAATATCTCCCTTAGACACTTTTCTTTGGGACAGATTTACCACCCATGAAGCCAGGTCGGACTGGCTGGAGGGAAACGGGAGCCGCGAAAATATCGATTTTAAACTGTAAAATTCCTTATACATTCTCCTGACGTTTTTTTCCAATTCCCGCGGTGTGCTATTCTTTGGCTTGATATAGCATATGATTCCGGGCCATCGGCTAATGTTGTCAGGGTCGATGAGCCGGCCTTCATTATCCATACGATCATAGAGGGGCGTACCCTTGTGAGGTGTCAGGATATTGAAATACGCCGCGGGCACTTTGTTTTGTTTGAGGAATGCGAGCGTTGAATCGAAGATGCTCTTTTGTTCCGTATCATAGCCGAAAACAAAATTGAGTGAATAGCTGATCCCCCTCTTCTTTAAATTGCTGACGATTTCCTCATAGTGCCTTACTCTGTTTGACTTTTTGTTCATGCCGGCCAGGGTCGCCTGATCGATGCTTTCCATCCCCACATTCAGGTGCAGGAGGCCGCTGCGCTTTGCAAGGTCCATGAACTCCCGGTTACGGCAGAGATAGGCGGACCACAGGGCGGACCAGCGTATCCCAAGGGGTGTAAGGGCCTCCATGAGCTCCATCGCATGTTTCTTCTTCCCGGCAAACGTGCTGTCGGCGAAAAGGAAATATTTGGCTTTGGTTGCCTTTATTTCATCGATTACATCGGAAACGGGGCGAAAACGATATTCTTTTCCAAGATAAAAGCGCTCGGCGCAAAAGTCGCAACGGAACGGGCACCCGCGGGAGGTCTGGACCGCAAAGGTTTTGATCATGGCATAGTCATGGAAATCGAGCAGGTCGTAGCGCGGTATGGGAAGATCTCTCAGGTGATGCGGGGCTTCCGCCCTGTAGAATCTCTGGAGCCGGCCTTTTGCGGCGTCATCGAGCATCTTGCGCCAGATCGTCTCGGCTTCCCCAATTCCCACCGCGTCGCAATGCTCCGCCATCTCCTCGGCGAAGAAATAGCTATGGGGGCCGCCCATGATCACGGGAATGCCTCTAGCCCTGAAGCGGTCGGCGATTTCATAGGCTGCCAGGGAGTTAAGGGTCCATGTGGTAATGGCGACCAGATCTACGGGGGCCTCGAAGTCGATATCCGACAGTTGCTGGTCGATCAACTTCACGTCCCATGCCCCTGGGGTAAGGGCGGCAAGGTAAGGCAGCGTCAACCCGACGAGGTTTCTCTTCCTGGTTTTGTGGAGCTTCCAGTTCGATCTGTTCTGATAATGCGATGGCTGAATGATAAAAAGCTTCATCAAGTGTAGCCCGTGCTCCATAACGATGGCCAAGGATATGGCATAAGAATGGCCGAAAATAGCTCGGCTTTATAAACCTTTATATTACAACAGGTTGTTGTCCGTCTAAGGAAAACGGACTTACCCCCCGGTGCGGATGCCACCAATGGAAATCATTGTCAGCCCTCGGTTGGGTCCGGCAGATCCGGTAAACGGTGCTGAAGCATCACGAAGACGACAAGACCCACAGCTATCTTGAACAACGAAGTCAGGCGGAACGCGATGCCGAGGGCCATCGCGGCCGAGCGCGGCAGACCGAGCCCCCAGAAGATCAAGACCTTGCCGCCTTCCTGGACGCCGAGCGAAGCCGGTACGGCGAAGGCGACAAAGGCGATCAGCGTCGAGAACGCTTCGATGCCGACAGCAGCTATTGGATCGAAACCGAGTCCCAACCATACCATCATCAGCAATATCTGAATAGTGGCGCAGCCGAACCCGCAGAAATGTGCTCCGACGGAGCGAATCGCGTCGCCGGGCCTGCCCCGGTAGAAATCGCTCAGGTGAGCATCAACCTCATGCGACGAAGACTCGATCAGCGTCAGCCAGCGATCCGGTATTCGCAGACGTCTCAAAAATCTGACCGTGCCGCCGCCAATGCCGCGCAACTGCAGGACCGTAAATATCGTGACTCCGGTCAACATCAGGATGAAGGCCAAGAGCAGCGCCAACGAAATGTCCCACGGGAGACTCAGCCTTGGCCACACGACGGCCATCCCGACTATGATAAAGATCGCTGTGCTGAAGCAGAATGTGACCTTCGTGGCGAGCAAGCTCGCGGTTGCGGCGGGAGCCGAAATTCGCCCCCTCAGCAGGAGGACTTTCACCGGTTCTCCGCCGACGGAGCCTGCCGGAGTCGATTCATTGAGCGCGCTACCCGCGCATCGCACCCAATACAGCCGGTTGTAGGTCCCCGAGCGTTCGGCAACCGGAAGCGTGAACCACCACCCAAGCGTGCTGAACGCGTCGATAACGAAATCAAGCGCAACGATTGCAAGCAGGCCCGGTCCCACGCGCGACAGGTCGGCAAGAATCGAGCTAATGCCGCTGGACACCACGAGCCAGGCGAGCAGCCCGGCGCCGAGCAGGAACGCAGCCGTCTTTGTTACGCGCGAACTGATGCGGAAGGCGCTCAAATGGCTACGCCGTCCCGATTAGATATTTTTCAAACATTATAGATCAAATTCCAGCATCGTGGCGTTTCGTCGGCGCGGCTCCGAGCGGCTGTTGCCCAAATCCTCATGACCGAAATGGTGGTTGCACATCACCGCAAAAGACAACCGGAATAAATCCGTGGGAGCGGCTTGCAGCCGCGATGGGCGTGCCAAAGCGACGAGATCGCGGTTAGA
>JBAQYM010000226.1:0-8052 GCA_049300095.1 Syntrophobacteraceae bacterium | reverse complement strand
AGTCCCCCTCCCTTCGATGGGAGGGGTTAGGGGAGGGTGTTGAATTTTCAAGTACTTACGACCCCCTCCCCCAACCCCTCCCGCCAAGGGAGGGGAGACCTCCGCCCTGTTTTGGCCATACCTGTCGTAACTTTTGCATTTGAGCAACAGCCCGTCAACCCCGCCCCTACGCATCTAAGGCTGCCCCACGCACCGCGGCGTGCCTGCGCCGTCGTTCAAACGTAGGGGCGGGGTTGATCCCCGCCCGGACTGCCGGAAGGGTAAGGGCTGACCGTCTCGAATGCAATTGGGTTGAAACCTCACCCGAGAAGGGTCCTCCGGGTTGGGCAACAGCCTGGGATCATCCCCCCGCGCTTTTGGGGCTATCAACAATGACCACCGCGAACACAACTTGGTCCCGACAGCCGCGGCCGATCTTCACGGGCATTTTCTTTTTTGCCGCTATGAGGTATTAAAAGAGTGTCTGAAAAAATGCGGAAACTCCTCTGTGGATGTATCTGAAAAGCATGCGCCGTTTGGAGAATCTGAAGTGATCACAATTGCCCTGGCCTTTTTTGGAATAACTCTCCTATACACGGGGTTCCTCGTGTTCGATCGCGATGCCGCCTCCGGGATTGCCGCCGCGATCATGGGTGTCGTCCTGCTCGCCAAACCAGCGCTGGACGGGGTGCGGTACCTGAGAACACATTTTCAAAGACCTCCTCCAAAGGGCAAATCCAAGGGAAAGCCGCCCAAGACTCACCTGAGGGTGGTGGAACCGGGAGACAAAAAACCGACTATCCACTGAGAGGAACGCTCCGCCCTCCCCCGCTTGATTCCGATGCCGACCGCTTAACCCCATCGATACCGCGCCACTCGCTCCAGCCGCGCGTCGACGCCCCGCATATCATTTTATATACCTATTCGCATCATCAATAATATCTATATTACCGATTTGACAATATCGCCTGTCCGCAGCTAACTGGGCTTTTCGCGCTCTCTTTTGCAGAAGCGAAATCAAATCATTCGAGCTAGACGGCATGGAGGTAAGTATGCGACCGGAGGCCATGGATATTTTTGACTCCTGGGGCGAGCGGTGTCTTCTGGATTTTGAGGCCGCAAAGGATGCGGGCAAGATCGTCTTCGGGATTTATTGCACCTTTGCCCCCGCCGAGCTTGTCCGGGCGGCCGGGGCCGTTCCGGTAAGCCTTTGCGGCAAGAAGCAAAAGCCCATCGCCGATGCGGAAAAAATCCTGCCGGCAAACCTGTGCCCGCTCATAAAGTCGAGCTACGGGTACGCCGTGACCAATACCTGCCCCTATTTCGCCTTCTCGGATTATCTCATCGGGGAAACCACCTGCGACGGCAAGGTGAAAATGTACGAGTTGCTGGGGAGACTGAAGCCGCTCTACCTCATGAACCTCCCGCGCTCGATTGAAAACGGCAGCCGGGAGATCTGGACGGCCGAGATCCACAGGCTCAAGGAACACCTCGAAACGCTTTTGGGCGTAAGGATCGGACCCGATGAGCTGCGCCGCGAGATACGGCTCCACAATAGGATGAGGCGGGCGTTGAAGGACCTCGTCTATCTCAACGCGGACGGCCCCACGCTTCTTTCCAGCTACGACATGATGCTGGTCCAGGAAACGAAGAGTTTTGCGGTCGACCTCGAAAGCTACATCGACTCGGTCCGCCGGCTCACGCGCGAAATGCGGGCCATCCGCGACCAAAACGGGCCTTCGGGCGCACAACAGGGGGCAAGGGTCCTGCTCACCGGGTGCCCCGTGGGCAAGGGGTCGGAAAAGGTCGTGCGGCTGATCGAGGAATGCGGGGCACAGGTCGTCTGCCAGGAAAACTGCACCGGCATAAAGAGTTTCGACCTGCTGGTCGACGAGGATGGTCCGGACCCGCTCATCGCCCTGGCGCACCGCTATTTGCAAACGCCCTGCTCGATCATGACCCCGAACCAGGGCCGCATCGAGCTTCTGGGGCGTCTTGTCCGGGATTTCGACGCCGACGGGGTGATCGACATGACCTGGCAGTGCTGCCACACCTATAACGTGGAATCCTATCGCGTAAAGGAGTTCCTGGAAAACGAGCGCGGCGTCCCCCTGCTCCATATCGAAACCGACTATTCGGATTCGGATACCGAGATGCTGAGGACCCGCATCGAGGCTTTCCTGGAGATGCTGCATTGAAATGGATTTTAGGTTGCATCGAGGTCGTCATTGGAAGGTTTCTGCAATGAGCAGGAAAACACGGGATCGTTATTCGGAGGATGTGGCGATGAGCAGGAAAATGTTTGCGTGCCTGGTGCTGGTCAGCTTTGCCGCGGTATGCGCCGTCTTTTCACCGGTGCTGTATTCGGCGGGCGGCGATTTGAAGGAGAAAAGCGGCGAGGCGGTCCAGGCGATCCAATCGGGCGTCGAGATTTCCACGGAACAACTTAAAGAAATCCTCGCATCGGGAAAAGGCCGCGTAATTGATGTGAGGCCGCCAAAGGAGTATGCGATTTCGCACATTCCGGGCAGCACGAATGTTTTTGAAAACGACATCGAGGCCATGATGCGGCTTTGCCCCGATAAGGCGGCCCCCGTCGTTTTCTACTGCAACGGTCCCCATTGTCACAAGACCGTCCGGGTGGCGGAAAAGCTGGTAAAAAACGGCTACACCAACATCAAGAAATACCACCTCGGCCTTCCGGTGTGGCGCGCCGTCGGGAATACTGCCGAAACGGACCTCGGCGGGTTCAAGCATGTTTACGGCGCCGACAAGACCGCGGTGTTCATAGATGCGAGGTCCCCCGAAGAGTATAAAGCCGGGACGGCCCCCGGCTCCGTGAACATGAAGCCCGGCGAAGCGGAGGCCGCCAACCGGGATGGCCGTTTGCCCTACACCGACCACGGCACGAGAATCATCGTATTCGGAAGCGGTCCGGACCAGGCCCGGCGTCTGGCCGAGGAAATCGCCCAAAGGGCCTACTGGAACAGCGGTTATTTTTCCGGAACCTACGAGGATTTGAAGAAGGCCGGACTATGGTAGGGAGCGGGCGCGCCGGGCTTATTTTCCGCACAGCCCGCGAAAGATCCTTCTCAGGTCGCGCTCGGTGAGGTTTTCGAGAAGCTCCCGGTCGTAGTCGGACTCTTCCGCAACGGCTTGTGGCGGCCCCTGGGCCGGCGGCGCAACGGTGGGATGGTTTTCCCGGATCTCGACGCGCCGGTTTCTCCTCTTGTCGGGAAGCGATTCCAGACCGGCGTTGTTTCTGATCCAGCGCTCGCACTCGTCGTGGCTGCCGATGAACAGAAACGTTATTTCCCTGCCGCGCATCACCCCTATCAGGCGATATCCTCCCACGAGGTCGAACTTGACGGAGTCCTTTATGCGGGCCTCCCCGTTTCGGGTGAGCCTTCCCATGCGCCGCGGGCTGCTAGTCCCTCCGTCGATAACCTGGCTGACTATGGCGCGGGCGTGCTCGGCGGCGGCGGCGGCATTGCCGCCGCGCCGGCCCAGGGCCTTGAGCTGCTTGCTGAAATTCGCGTCCTCGCAAAAAGAAAACACCATGCGGCCGCCACTCCCCCCACTTGAAACTCAATCCCGACACCTTGCGCCTTTAGTGATAACAGTCCGGGCCGGTCGTGTCTAATCGGTTTGTTCGGGGAAAAGCTGGCCAATAAATCGGCACTGCCTATATATTATATAGGCAGAAGTCCGATTGTTCGAGTATATGGGCCCAATTGACCGGTTGCGCGCGGAGTTGCAGGGGACCTGTCCCCGAATCGCGATCGACGGAGAGGTCGGCTCGGAACAACCCGAAACGTTTGATTTTCTCTCTTATGATGCGCATCTTGCCGGCTTTGGCCGGGTAGGACCCCGGGATCGCGGCACAAATATCGAGATTTTATTCATAAGGATGGAATAATTATAAAATTTACGGTATTAAAGCCGCTGGGCGCTGTCGGGACCCGATCATGCGAACCCATGCGAAACGCACCCCGATCCCGCGCGCGCGCTTCTTTTCAGGGTTTCGCTTGACTGAACCCAACCCGCACAACTCGACGACTCTTTGGTGAAACACAGGAAGTACATTTAGGAGGTCGAACGCGGGTTGGGTCCAGCGAGGCGAAACCCGGCCCCGGTATGGCCCGGAAGAAGGCCAACCGGCCGGAAACGATGAACCGCCCGGCGTGGACTGGACTTTTCAAAATGCCTGATGGTCGTGCGGCGGGCTTTCCAGCCTGCCTGAAAGCCCGCCGGACGCGCCTCGAGTGATCGGTGTTGCGCTTAATCCAGCCCGGTATAAGACGCGGCCCGCTCCCATCCCGGTTTGCACTCGGGAGGGTGGACCGCGCGAATACCGTGGCCTGCCGCTGAAAGGGACAGAGATGCTTCTCGATCCGTCGGACAGGGGAAGGAAACCCATAACCCCCTGGATTTTCGGCCTGCTGCTGTCGGCCATGCTGGCCGCCGTCCTGGTGTACTCGTACAGGACGGACATACGGCTGGAAGACGTCCTGGGCAACATGGCCAAGAAAAACGAAATCATTTCCCAGATGAAGACGGACCTGCTCAGATCGGTGGAAGCGGAAAAGAACGCCGTGCTGGCCGATACCGATGAGGAGTCCCGAACCTTCGCCAAACAGGCCCTCGATGCCGCCGCCGCGGTGGACAGGGAGCGGGCCGAACTGGCGCGTCTTGTCGAGGCCGGCAAATCGGGCGAGGAAATAAAGCTCCTCGGCGATTTCGACAGATGCTGGAGCGAATTTCGAAAGATCGACCAGGAACTGCTCGCTTTTGCCGTGCAGAACACCAATCTCAAAGCGGCGGCCCTTTCTTTCGGCAAGGGCAGGGAAGCCGTGGGGCGCTTCGAGCAAAGCCTGTCAAACCTGATCGAGCGGCAACCCGCCGCCCCGGAAGGGCTGCAGGCCGCAAAAATCGCCTCCGCGGCCCTTTCGACCGGGTTGGGCATCTATGCGCTCGAAGGCCCCCACATCATCGAGTCACGGGACGTGCGGATGGATGAAATCGAAGCGGAAATGAACAAGGGGGTCGACCGGGTAAAGAGCGCTTTTGAGGAGCTCGAAGGCCTCGTGAAAGAGGAGGGCCGCGCGCAGTTGAGCGAGGCCGAGGCGGCCTTCGAAGATTTTCTCCGGATACATGCCGAGGTGCTGAGTCTTTCCCGGCAAAATACCAATATCAGGTCGATGGAACTCTCCCTGGGCGTCAAGCGCAAAGTCACCGCCCAGTGCCGGGAAAGCCTGGGCGCGCTGCAAAATGCCGTCGGGAGCAAGGCTTTCCGGGCGACGAGGTAACCTGTTTCATATTTTTGCGTACCGCATCCGGGGTGACCACGGGAAGACCAATGCCTGCCTCGGTGAACGCTTACCGAGAGGCGGGACCGGGCGGGCCGTCTGCCGATTAACCGACGGTGCTCGACTCGGGCGCGTCCCCGGACAGGTCGCGGCGAAAGATGATCAGGCCGAGAATGAGCGCGGCCCCGGCCGTCAGAAACAGCGCCTGGAACCCCGCCAGCTCACCGATGTAGCCCAGAATAATCGATCCCACGAACGCCCCGGCGTCGATGCTTCCCGTGTAAGCCCCGGTGATCTTGCCCCGTATCGCCCGGGACTCTCCCCTGATGGCGCGCACGTTAAGCGCCGGGTAGAGCAGCCCGTGGCCGCACCCGGTCATGAACCCGCACGCAAGGAGAACCAGGCTCCCCTTCATGAACACCATGGCGAGCAGTCCCGCGCCCGTCAAAAACAGCGCATAAGGGATCACCCTGTCCTCGCCCATCCTGTCAGCGATGCCTCCGCCGAGCAGGCGGGTCACAATGGCCGCCGCCGAATAAAAAATATAGTAGAGCGATATGAACGCGATGCGCCGCTCGTAGGCGTAGGGCGCGACGAACCCGTTTACCGCGGCCAGCCCGATCCCGAAAAGCAGGGCGACAACGGCGATCATGAATATCCGCCGTTTCCGGAGAACGACGAAGAAGGATGAATCGGCCGCCCGGAAGACGTGGACGTAGGTTTCCTTCAAAAAGAACTGGATCGCCAGCCCGACGCCGGCCATGGCCGAGGCGACGAGGAACAGGGGGTCGAACCCCGATTCCCGGATGACGATTTCCGCGATCACGGGCCCGATTGCCGCGCCTATCAGCCCCGATATCCCGAACATCCCCAGTCCTTCGTTGAGCCTCTCCTTCGGGATGACGTCGGCTATGTAGGTAAAGGCGGCCGTTATGCAGATCGCGAACCCCACGCCGTGCACCACCCGCACCAGGATGAGCGGCAGGTAGAAACCGCGGAGATTTCCGTCGAAGAATAGATAGGCCAGGGGGAGCAGGGTCATGACCAGCGAGCCGAGGGCGTAGCTTTTCTTCCGGCCGATCCTGTCGATCATGTTGGAAATCCAGGGGCGGCACAAAACGGAGGCGAGCAAAAACGCCCCCATGATGATCCCTATGTCCACCTGGTCGCCGTTGTGACTGGTGATGAACAGGGGGAACATAAAGAAGGTGGAGAAGCTCGAGAGGCACGAAAGATTGGCGACGGCAAGAGCGAAGAAAGTGGGTGAATAAAGCATTTGAGAATCGAGGTCCCCTCTGAGAACCGGAATTTCATCGTGAGATCTTCACGGTGCGCGTGAAATACGAATTAGCGTTCAAGTTGGCGCTGGCCGACAACCGGTCGTCATTCCGGCGAAAGCCGGAATCCAGCGGGGCCGCCCAGTCCTCGGACGGGGTGTGAACGAGGACGAAACTTCATCGGCCCCATGAAGTTTCATAGGAGTGCCGTGAATACCTCTGGATCCCGGCTTTCGCCGGGATGACGATCCGACGATCTATCATCATGAACGCAAAACGGTAAAAGTTGTTCCGCGTCGCGGCGGAAGGGCGCAGGGGTGAATAGTATATTCCACGGGAACACAAGAAAAGGTTTTTTGAAAAAATAAAACGCCGCGGACCGGCGGATTTTCCCGGATGCGAGATCTTCCGCGCCGCACCTGCCGGATTCTAACCCGAAAAAGTCTTAGATTACCTCCAATACCATTCATGGAAAACGGAGTGCGTGTGATGCGGGCGGCGGTGCATTCCACCCGCCGGCCCCGAACGAAATCTTCCGGATAAATCTTACCATGAGCGGATATGCTTCTCAGAAAGAATCCCCGTTCGGGGTCGATTTTTACACCAGGATCGCCCCGATTTACGATCCCCTGGTCGGGCCGTTTCTCAGGCCGGTCAGGCGCGCCGTGAGCCGGATTGCCCGGGACCGCGGCTGCCGGCGCATACTCGATATCGGGTGCGGGACCGGGGAGCAGGCGGAACTACTCGCGAACGAAGGCTTTACGGTCGCGGGGCTCGACCTCTCGCCCGCGATGCTCGCCAGGGCGCGCGGAAGAGGGAGGCCGGGGGCCGCCTATTTTCTTGGGACCGCCGAGGCCCTGCCCTTCCATGCCGCCTCTTTTGACTGCGTCATCATAAGCCTCGCCCTGCACGAGATGGGGTATGCGACGGCGGTGCGTGTTACCGATGAAGCGCTGAGGGTCCTTGCTTCGGGCGGGAAGTTCATCGTTTTTGATTATCTGCGCCCGCGGAATTTTATCTCGAACATGAGCCTTGCCCTGATGCACATCGCCGAAAGGATCGCGGGCAAGAGGCATTTCGAAAACTTCAAACACTTCGTAAACCTGGGCGGCCTCGAAACTTTTCTCGAAGGGTTCCCGCTGAGCGTTATTTCCAGCCGGGGGCATTTCGGCGGCGCGATGGGGCTCGTCGTATCGCAGAAGCGGGGATGATGCCGGAATGAGAAGTAATTGAAAACGACCTCTACTTCCGGCAGTCCGGGCGGGGATCAACCCCGCCCCTACGCCCGAAGGACGGCATCAGGCCCTCCGTAAATCCGTAGGGGCGTGGTTTGACGGGCTGTTGCTCAAACGCAATAAGTTACGACAGGTATGGCCAAAACAGGGCGGAGGTCTCCCCTCCCTTGGCGGGAGGGGCTGGGGGAGGGGGTCGTTAATACTTGAAAATTCAACACCCTCCCCTAACCCCTCCCGTCGCAGGGAGGGGGA
>JBAQYM010000225.1:0-5353 GCA_049300095.1 Syntrophobacteraceae bacterium | reverse complement strand
GGGCAGGCTGGAAGGCCTGCCCCACGTTCCTGGCTATCGGAGGAACATCAAGTGAACAGCATTGCGCTAAACCCAACCTGCATTGCTCCGTGGTTTCTCCGCGTCCTCCGCGATCTCCGCGGTGAATGGTTTTTCGTTCAGCCCGAAAGGGCCGCTTCCTCGGTATCGAACTCTTTCACCAGCTTCGAAATTCCGACGATTTTGAACACTCGCCTGAAATTGTCCGAAAGCCCGGCTATCGAGATACTCCGTCCCTGTTTGCGGGCGTCCAGGAGTATCTGGGTCAGGATGGAAATGCCCGCCCCGTTTACCGATGCGTTTTGATCGAAAAGGAGCAAAATATTGACCTTTTCCGTGGCAAACGCGTCCTGAAAAGCCTTGAGCAGGTGAGACTCGGAACTGGATGTCAGCCCGCCGCGCAGGTTGATGACAACCGTGTCTCCCTTGACCTCGATGCTGATCTGGTTCTCGTTGCTCCTGTTGAACTCGATCCGCTCTTTCGCCCTCTTGAGGGCCTGCTCCAAATACTGGCGCTGGATCGGCTTGTTAATGAAATCGGTGGCGTCGAGGTTGAGCGCCTTGATGGCCAAATCCATGTCGCCGTGGCCGGTTATGACGATGACCTCGGTCTTCGGGTCGGACTGTTTGATGCGCCGGAGCACTTCGATGCCGTCCATCCCCGGCATTTTTATGTCGGTGATGATAAGGGGCGGCTTTTCCCGCTCGAAGACATCGAGCCCTTCCCTGCCGTTTTCGGCCGTGAGCACCGTGTATCCATGGGCGTTCAGCAGGAGCCGGAACATGTCCAGGGTGGGTTTTTCATCGTCTATCACCAGGATTTTGTCCAATTGGGCCTCCAATGAGTGATCCGTTATCCGTGAACAGTGAACAGTGAACAGTGAACAGAAACAACTCACCGTGGAGACGCAGAGGGCGCGGAGATTGAAAAGTGAGCAGGCAAGGTAAAGGCAAACCACTTGGAAACATGTTATTCACCGTTCACTGTCCACCGTTCACTGCTCACTACTCACCGTTCACTGTCCTTTACGCGGCGGGAAAGCTCAGGCGGAACACCGTGCCTTCCCCCTCCCCGCTCCGGACATCGATATCGCCGTTGTAATCCTTTACGATTCCGTACAATATGGCAAGGCCCAGCCCCATGTCGTGGCTGGTTTCCTTCGTGCTGAAAAAGGGCTCGAATATCTTGTTCCTGACCGACTCGGGAATGCCCGCGCCGTTGTCCTGGACCTCGGCCACCACCTGGTTGTCCGCCTCGTATGAGCGGATGACGATCAGCCCGTCCTGCTTGACGGGCGAGGCCTCGTTCTTCTCGTTGATGGCGTCGCGGGCGTTGGTGACGAGGTTGAAAAACACCTGCTGGAGCCGGTTATCGTGGGCGAGGATCGGGGATATCTTCTCGGAGAGTTCGAGCCTGATGCTGATGTTGTCCAGTTCGAACTGCCGGCCCACTATGGATAATACCCCCCTCACCGGCTTGTTTATGTTCACCTTTTCCCGGCTGAGGTCGGCTTTCTTGCCGAACGCCCTGAGAGTGTTGATGATTTCGGCCGCCCTGTCAACCTGCGTGCTGATTCCCGTGACCACCTGCTGAAGATGTTCGTCGGGTATTTCGCGGTTGTCTTCGACCATCATCGCGAGGTATTCGCTCCCCATCTTGATCGCGTTCAGCGGCTGATTGAGCTCGTGGGCTATCCCCGCCGACATTTCCCCCAGCGATTTGAGCTTGCTCGCCTGGATCAGTTGCGCGTCTTTTTCCATCATCTCCGTGATGTCGGCCGCGGCGATGATGACGGCCGGTTTCGCGCCGTAGCTGATGTGGCAGGCATGCAGGTTCACGAAGAAAGGTTTGCCTCCCTTCTTCTGGTGGAGCACCTTCTCGAAAGAGATGCATCCTCCCTCGGTGCTGCTGTCGGCAAACGAGGCGACGGACCTGCCGCCCGGAGGTTCGAGTTCCGCGAAGGATTTCCCCGTGAGTTCGCCCTTATCGTAGCCGTAGAGTTCGAGCACGCGCGGATTGGCGTCGATTATCCCGAGGGTGGCCGCATCCACCACGAAGATGGGGTCGGGGCCGCTGTCGAAAAGGGACCGGTACTTTTCTTCCGACTCGTGGAGCCGTCTCCTGTAGAGCTTGATGCTCCACACCATGTTGTGGAACGAGTCCGCCAGTTGCACCACCTCATCGCCCGATCTTTTGCGGTAAAAAACGCAATTTTGGCATAACGGCAGGTTCATCGCCGAGGTTTTCTGTCCCACGGGCGCGGAGGCCAGGTTGTCGAAATGCCAGCACGGCAGGTCGGAGCCGGCGTAAGTGAGGCAGTTCGAAGGGTCCCAGCCGTCGGTTACGCTTCCCATGTCGAGCTTGATTTCGAAATTCCCCCGGCTGAGTTCATCCGATATCTTCGTCAGCTTGGACAACGGCATGGTAATGTGTTTTGCCAGCCTGTGGCTCATGAGAAAAATGATGACGATGACAAGTGAGATGAACCCGAGAAAGGTCGTCCTGAGCTTCGAGACCAGGCTGTCTATGTGGTTCTTGTTCAGACCCACGTGGACGGCGCCGATCCGGTAGATGCCTTCCTTGACGGGTATCGCTATGTCGTAGGCGGCCTCATCGAACACGGTGAGCAACTGCACGCTCTTGCTCTGCTCGGGGGGGACGGGGTTTACGTACCTCAGGTCATCGGGGAAGGGGCGGGTGAAGGTGTGGCTGATCACCGTGTCCTCGTAGTCCACCACGAATACGTAGGAAACCAGGTGCTTGCGCTCGGTAAGCTGCGACTCGTCGAAGATGAGGCTGAGCAGCATGGGATAGTTTTTGTCGAGGATGTAGCCGCTTCCCCTCTCGGCCACGGTGCGGGCGATGGCGGCGCCCCTGAGTTCGAGCTCCGAGATGAGGCTCGATACGATGACCCAGCGCGCAATCGTGGCGATGGCCAGGCTGATGATGAGCAGCACGCCCATTATGGAAAGAAATATCTTGTTCTTGAGACTGATGTTATTCAGCCGGCCAATCAGCTTCATTCGGAATCGGCCTCTCTTTGTTTTCCCGGGATCTCTTTTCGACGTGTTCCTTGATGACGGTCCAGTCTTTCATGAGCACGAAAGCCCCGTTGCGCAGGATCGTGAAGTACACCTGGTCAAGCCCCTGGTGGTCTTTGTTCCCGAACGAGAGCGTGGTGTGGGGCAGCAGGGGAACATCCTGAATGGACTCGATCCCTTCGATGAAACCTTCCCTGGTGAGGTCCCTTCCGGCCCTTCGCAGCCCTTCGACCAGGACCCTCGCGTTGAGGTAGCCCTCGAGGCCGACGAAGTTCGGTTTGTCATCCGGAAAGGAGCGCTTGAGCAGGTCCGGGTATTCCGAGGCGCTGCCCAGCAGGTCGCCCGATTCGGGCCCCTCGGGCGGCGGCACGACCTGGGACATTATCAGGGTGATGTCGGAAAATGAGGCGAGCCTTCGGGCAAGCTCCTCGGCCCCGACGAAAGAGACGGTGTAAAAGACCGGGTTGAACCCCCGCGCGTGGGCCAGCCGCACGAACTTGGCGCAGGGTTCGTAGGTGCCGATCATGACCACCGCCTGCGCCCCCGAGGCCATTATCCTGCCGAGCCCCTCCTCGACGTCGAGGGTCCCCCGGACGTAGGAGCCCCGCGCAACGGGCGCCAGGCTGTACTTCTTGAGCGCAAGCTCCATCCCGGTGAGGCCGTCGAAGCCGTAAGCGTCGTATTGATAGAAAACGGCGATCTTGCTCATGCCCAGGTCCTCGACCAGATGGGCGATCGCCGCCCCGGTTTCCTGGTAATAGGACGCGCGCACGTTTATCACGTAATGGCTGAGCGGCTCCCTCAGGGCGTTTGCGCCCGTGAACATCCCGAGCAGGGGGATCTTGGCCTCCTCGACCATCGGAAGAATTTTTACCGTGGTGGGCGTGCCGACGTAAGAGAACAGGGCGAAGACCTGGTCATGGATAATGAGGCGCTGGGTGTTTGCCAGGCATTTGGGAGGGTCGTAGCTGTCGTCGTAGGCGATCACCCGGATCTTTCTGCCGTGGATTCCGCCGCTCTGGTTGATGTGGTCGATATAACACATGTAACCGCGCAGGGTCTGCGTCCCTAGATAGCTGGCGTGGCCTTCCAGGGCCAGGGACGACCCGAGCACCACCTCGGTGTCGGTGACCCCGGGGGTCGTTGGCGCGGGCGCGGCCGAGTGGTCGCTGCCCCCGCAGGCGGCCAGGGCGCACGAGATAATCATGACTGCGAAAAGAAGTCGGCGGTACCGTATCAATGAAGACTCCCTGCAACAGGAACCTGCCTGTTATTGAGCCCAATCGGGGATGACCTGGTCGGGAATCGAGCGGTGAGTCAGGATTGGAAAGAATCGAAGTGGAATTATTCACCAACATCCGGAATCGAGGCAGACCATTTATCTTCCAGTATAGCCGGGAATACCGTTTTAGGGAAGCAAAACTAGGCGTTTAGCCACAACCGTGCTATTAGTGCTCTTGCTCACCGGCCTGAGTTGACCTGCCCTCGAAAGCCTTATTCAACGCCCTGTCATGTTTGCATGAAAAACAGGCCGGTAATCGCCCGCATACCGCGCGGGAAGGAGGAGGATTTGGGCCCTTGCCGTTTCGCATATCCAAGGCCCCGCATCAAACCCAAACAAGAGAGGTGGTCCATGAAAAAACTTCTGGCGGTGTCGGCGACCCTTCTGATCGTGGTATTGGTCTTTGCCGCCGCTCACGCGGCAAAAGGCGGAACCAAAGACGAAGCCGTCGCAATGGTCAAGAAGGCCGTCGAATACATGAAGGCCAACGGCAATGATAAAGCCTTCGCGGAGTTCGGTAATCCGAAAGGCAAATTCGTCGACCGCGACCTCTATATCGTGGTCTATGACCTGAGCGGCAAGTGCCTGGCCCACGGGGCGGACAAAAATCTGATCGGCCGCGATCTCATAAGCCTCAAAGACGTTGACGGCAAGGAATTCATAAAAGAGCGGCTGCAACTGATGACAATCCGGCCCTCCGGCTGGCAGAACTACAAGTGGCTCAACCCCTTGTCCAACAAAGTCGAGTCCAAGAGCATGTATATCGAACGCACGGGCGACCTGATCGTGGGGTGCGGCATTTACGCGAAGTAATGAAGGCCGACGGTCCCGGATGCCGTTTCAACAAAGGTGGTTGAAGGTCGGTTTCGCGGCTGGATGGAACATGTCTCGGCCGGGCTTTAAACCCAATACTGTTCACTTAAAGTTCCTCCGGTAGCCAGGGACGTGGGGCAGGCTTTCCAGCCTGCCGGCCGATTAAGGCCCGTGCTCCTTGGCCGGCAGGCTGGAAAG
>JBAQYM010000224.1:0-5814 GCA_049300095.1 Syntrophobacteraceae bacterium | reverse complement strand
CCATTCCGGCAGTCCGGGCGGGGATCAACCCCGCCCCTACGGTCTTACGGCGGGTCTGATGCCGTCCTTTGAAGGTAGGGGCGGGGTTGATCCCCGCCCGGACTGCCGGAAGCAGAGATCTTCCAGTTGTGGCGCGGTCTTTCCGCCCAGCCCAAGCCACGGGACTGAAAGACTCAATTAAGCATCTCGAAGCCGGCGCGCCAGATGCGGGCGGGGAAGCGCCGGGGCCACAGGGGGAGGTATCCGGGTTTTTCTCCCAAAAAAGTTATTTTTTACAGTATAAGATAGCCTCAAAATCTCAGGACTTATTGCCGGATATGCTGAACAGACTGAAGTCGATCATAAGAAAGATAACGCGGAAGGAGGGGCAGTCGCCCGATGCCCTGACGGATGTTTTTCGCGTCAAGTACGAACGGTTCAAAGAACTGCTCGACTCGAATTCCGAGCTTTCCAGAATCATTGCGGAAATCGAGGAAAAACTCCAGGGATACCGGGTCTTCGGCATGTCCTACGTCCGGTCGCAATCGGCCCGGGCAATTTTTCACACCTTGAGGATGATCGGCAGCTTCGATGCGCTCTCGAACCGCAAGTATCCCGGGCTCCTGCCCGTGTTCGAATCCCTGACCTCCGGAATCAAGAAGGACCTCGACAGCAGAAAGGAAGCGGGCGGGGCCGAGCTCGTCCTGCCCTACTCGCGGGTCACAACGGACGTGATCGAGTCGGTCGGCGGCAAGAACGCCAACCTCGGAGAAATGAAAAACCGCGTCCACCTTCCCGTGCCCGACGGCTTTGCCGTGACGACCCGCGCCTTCGAACTTTTCCTGACCGAAAACGACCTGATCGAAGAAATCGCCATGAAAAAAATGGCCCTGGACCCGGAAGACACCGAATCGCTCAACGCGGTGAGCGAGGAGATCCAGCGCCTGATAATATCCGCCCCCGTTCCGGCGGCCCTTGGCGAGGCCGTCCTGGCGGCCTACGATGAAATGGCGAAGACGGGCCCGGGGGCCGAGCCGGCCGCCGCCCCTCCCCGCATCTCGATGCGCAGCAGCGCCCTGGGCGAGGACAGCGCGCTTTCGTTTGCCGGACAGTACCTGTCGGTGCTGAACGTGCCCCGTGAGCAAATTCTAAAAACCTATACCTTTGTCATTGCCAGCCTCTTTACGCCGCGGGCCATGTCCTACCGGCTCATGAAGGGCATTCCCGACGACCAGGCCGCAATGAGCGTGGCCTGTATCCGGATGGTGGATTCGGTTGCGAGCGGCGTTATGTATTCGAGACATCCCCTCGAGCCGCAAAACGACGGCGTCATCATTTCGGCCGTCTGGGGCCTGGGGCCCTACGCGGTGGACGGGGTCATCACCCCGGACAAGTACACGGTATCCAGGGCGCCGGACCGCGATATCCTGCAAAAAGACATTTCCAAAAAGCCGGTAAAACTCGTTAGCAACCCCGAGGGCGGACTTCTGGAAAGGGAAGTCGAAGAGGGCGAACAGGAATTTGCATGCCTTTCCGACCGGCAGATAAAGGCGCTGGCCGCATACGCCCTCCGGCTCGAAGAACATTACGGGACGGCGCAGGACATCGAGTGGGCGCTCGACCGGCAGGGAAACATCTTCCTGCTCCAGACCCGCCCGCTCGGCGCCGGCCCGGAACACCGGGCCCTCGTGGTCCCGACTCCCGATCCTCAAAAATACCCGCTGCTGCTCGAGGGCGGCCAGGCGGCCTTCCCGGGCGTCGGGTCCGGAAAAGCCTTTCACTTCCGCTCCGAGGAAGACCTTCAAAACTTTCCGGAAGGGGCCGTCCTGATCGCGCCCCAGCCCTCTCCCAAGTTCATGGTGATCATGCCGCGGGCGAGCGCCATCGTAACCGATTTCGGCAGCATCACCGGGCACATGGCCTCCCTTTCCAGGGAATTTTCCATACCGACGCTGCTCGATACCGGCACGGCGACCTCGGCCGTACCGGAGGGCGCGGAAATAACGGTGGACGCTTTTTCGGGAAAGATATACCTCGGGGCCGTCCCCGAGCTAACGGCGCTCCAGACCCCGCGCGAGCCGCGCATGAAGGGCACCCCGGTATACGAGACCCTCAGCCGGCTGGCCGCCCACATCACCCCCCTGCGCCTCATCGACCCCAAGTCCGCCGATTTTACCCCCGAGAACTGCCGCTCGCTCCACGACCTGATGCGCTTCATCCACGAGCTTTCCTACACGGAAATGTTCAGAATAAGCGACCTCGTATCGGAACACGCGGGTTTCGCGGCGAAATTGATAGCTCCCATTCCGCTCGACCTCCACGTCATCGACCTCGGGGGCGGAATATCGGAGGCCAACCGCAGCGCCCGCAGCGTGAGGCACGACTGTATCGTCTCGGTCCCGTTCAAGGCGCTGCTGGGGGGGATGCTCCACGAGGACCTGCTCCATCACCGCCCGCGCCCGATCGATATGCGGGGGTTTTTCTCCGTCATGGGCGAACAGATGTTCCAGGACCACCTCGGGTCCGAGCGGTTCGGAAACCGCAGCTTCGCCATCATTTCGGACAAGTACCTCAATTTCAGCTCGCGCGTGGGCTACCACTATGGGGTTTTGGACACCTACTGCGGAAAGACCCTGAGCAAGAATTACATCACCTTTTCATTCAAGGGCGGGGCGGCGGACGACGTGCGCAGAAACAGGCGGGCGCGCGCAATCGCGCGGATCCTCGAGTCGACCGGCATGTCGGTGGATGTTCTCGGCGACCGGGTAAGCGCCAGGGTCGAGAGGCTCGATGCCGCGCTGCTTACCGAAAAACTCGACACCATCGGAAGGCTCCTCCAGTTTACGCGGCAATTGGACATGCTCATGAAAAACGAGGAAAGCGTGGCGGCAATCGCGAAGGCTTTTCTTGAGGAGAACTACCACCTGCAAGCGTGATGGCGGCCGAAGGGCGCGTCCAGGAGACCGCTCCATAACCGGCATGGCGAATTCCATGGGGAATGGAGCTATGCAGTACATCCAACCCCTCATGAAATGCAAAGAAGAGCCTCCCGTGGTGATAGGGTTTGGGTGTGTCGCTTGCCGGGGATAATCGGTTGAGGGGCATTCCGGAGGGGTGGGCGATTCTGTTTGAGCGCCAACCGGCCACGACAAGATACCCTATCAGGATTGTTGACAATGATGGAGAACCCTTGTTCTTAGGGACGTTTCAAATAACTTGACAGCAGATGCGGGTTGTGCTGAAGAATCAAGCCTGTATGTAAGATTTACCCTTACTCCACTCGTCCGAACAACTTTTTTGGCAACAGAAAAAAGGAAGCATTTCCATGAGAAGGTCAAGCGCCCTTTTGATTCTCAGTCTTTTATCGACCCTTTTCCTATGTTCCTCAACTTCTCACGCACTATCAACCAAGCTCTATGTTCAGGGAAGACTCACCACCTCTACCGGGGCATATCTGCCCGCCGGAACCTACTCGGCTACCTTCAACATCTATAACTCAGAGACTGCAACGACCGTCCTCTGGTCGGACACCTTCCCCACCGTGGATGTGGGATCGTCCGGGACGTTCCAGGTCACCCTGGGCTCGCAGAAGAGTCTTTCAGGCGTCCTCTATGCCGATAAACCCACCCCTCCCTACCGGGTAAGTGTCTTTGGCTCCAATACAAAATGGCTTGAGGTTGTGGTCGACGGTGAGGTCTTCGGGTCACGGGTCAAGATAAACCCATCATCCTATGCATCCAACGCGGACACCCTGGATGGGAATGACTGGACTTTTTTCTCTCCTTCCACCCACACCCATACCTTTTCAAATATTACAGGGGTGCTTGCGGATACCCAGATTCCCGCTACCATCACCCGCGACAGCGAACTCACAGCTAAACTTGCGTTGAAGGCCCCCCTCTCCCACTCTCATACCTTTTCAAATATTACAGGGGTGCTTACGGATACCCAGATTCCCGCTGCCATCACCCGCGACAGCGAACTCACAGCTAAACTCGCGGCGAAGGCCCCCCTCTCCCACACCCATACCTTTTCAAATATCACAGGGGTGCTTGCGGATACCCAGATTCCCGCAGGGGGGATCACCAATGCCAAGCTCGCAAACTTGTCAGTGACGGCTGCGAAGGTAAGCCCTGCCGGTTCCGCTTCAGGGCAGGTGCTAACCTCAACTGGAACGGGTGTGGCATGGAGGCCCCCCTTTGCAGGGCCACAGGGGCCAAAAGGAGATACTGGGCCTACAGGACCTCCGGGGCCTCTGAATCCCAATGTGATTGCTACTGACCTAAATACGGCCATCGGTATCGGCGCACTTACCCCCAACACCACCGGAGGGGGGAATACCGCCAGCGGACGTCGGGCACTTTCCTCGAACACCGCCGGCGCTGGGAACACTGCCAGCGGAGAGGGGGCGCTTTTCAAGAACACCACCGGCGTGGGCAACACCGCCAACGGATTTTATGCGCTTGCCTCGAACACAACTGCCGATGCCAACACTGCCATCGGAGGGGGCGCGCTTTCCTCGAACACCACCGGCGTGGGCAACACCGCCAGCGGAGCTTCGGCGCTTGGGCACAATACCACCGGCGGCTGGAACACTGCCAGCGGACATTCGGCGCTTGTTTCGAACACCACCGGTTCTGACAACACCGCCAGCGGAGGAGGGGCGCTTGCCTCGAACACCACCGGCGGTGGGAACACTGCCAGCGGAGAATGGGCGCTTCATGAGAACACCACCGGCTCTCACAACACCGCCAGCGGAGCTTTCGCGCTCGACTCGAACACCACCGGTTCCCGCAACACCGCCTTCGGGCATGGTGCCCTCAACTCGACTATAGGCAACGCTAACATCGCGTTGGGCTACCTAGCGGGCTATTGGGACGGCGAGTTTACGGGCGGCAACAACATCTATGTTGGCGGCCGTCCATCTGCGGCAGACGAAAACAACACGATTAGGATCGGGGACAGCAAGCACGGGCGCGCCTTCATTACAGGCGTCTACAACAATAATGTAAGCACCGGCGCAACCGTTTATGTGAACAGCAACGGACAACTCGGCACCGTAACCTCATCGAGCCGGTACAAGGAAGAAATCGAGAACATGGGAGAGGCGAGCAGCGGTCTCATGCGGTTGCGGCCCGTCACCTTCCGCTACAAGCCTGAATATTCCGGCGGGTCGCGCTCGCTCCAGTACGGACTCATCGCCGAAGAGGTGGCCGCGGTCTATCCGGACCTTGTTCAGTACGACCCCAAAACCGGCCTGCCCCACACTGTCTCCTACCACCTGGTCAACGCCATGCTCCTAAACGAGGTGCAAAAGCAACATCGCCACATCATGGAACAAGACAAAGAGATTTCGGCCCTCAAAGACCAGAATAAGGAGTTGGCCGCGTTAAAGGAGCGGCTGTCACGGCTCGAAGCCCGGCTGAGTGAGACGGCAACAAGGGCCGAACCCGAACTTCTCGATCATGGGCAACTGTCCAGGCTTGAAGCCCAAACCAACAGGTAGTGACAGATTCCCGACAGGGAGGATCGATCCGCACGGTCGTTCCTCCCGTCAACACCCGGCACAGGATCCGAACCGGTTTCATAGCCTACACTGTCTTTTCAGTTTTTACCGCGAAGAGGGCGAAGGGGATCGTTGAGTCTGCGGGACGGCTGCGCAGGAGAGCGTGTGAGGCCGGGCGATCGAGCCGCCGGCAAAGGTTTCTCTTAGGGACTTGGAAAATACTAAAATACCGTTTATAATGTCTCATGGTCTTAACCATGGAGGCATTGAGCATGAAGACATCGACGGTTGTTCGGAACCAAGTATCCAAGCAAGTGATAGACTTGATT
>JBAQYM010000223.1:0-9899 GCA_049300095.1 Syntrophobacteraceae bacterium | reverse complement strand
GGCGGGGATCAACCCCGCCCCTACGTCCAAAGGACGGCATCAGTCCGCCGTAAATCCGTAGGGGCGGGGTTGATCCCCGCCCGGACTGCCGGAATGGGAAGGGCCGCCGTCTCGAACGTATTTGGATTGAATGTGCACACGGGAAAGGACCTGTGCCTTGGGCAACAGTCCGTTCCAGCCTGCCATCCGGGGGAACTCCCCATATTCCATCCCTGGCAGGCTGGAAAGCCTGCCCCACGTCCCCGGTCACCGAATGTGCCTTGGTGGGACCATATTCCCCGCACCCCGTGACTATCCAACATCCCACTACGCCAGGCGCCAGACACCCGACACCCGGCGCCCGGATCGAGATTTGATTGTAAAAAGGCCCCCGAGTGTTTATATTTCAGTTTTCATTCCGGAGGGAAACGGTCTTTTTTCCTCCGACGGGTCTTATCCAAGCACTCGGCAGTACTATAGTTGCGGGTGATGCGGCGGTCCGGCCGCGATTCGTTCGGCAATATTTTCCCCAAATACAGAGAGGGTTTGGCAATAATGGCAGGTGAACTCTACAGGGAAGCGGGGGTCGACCTCGACAAGGCAAACGAGCTGGTCCGGCGCATAAGGCCGATCGTGCGATCCACCTTTCGCGGCGGGGTGATCACGGACATAGGCGGTTTTGGCGGCCTTTTTTCGCTCAACTGCCAGGATATGAAAAACCCGGTCCTGGTTTCGTCGACCGACGGCGTGGGCACCAAGCTCAAGATCGCTTTCATGGCAAATAAGCACGACACGGTCGGGATCGACCTCGTCGCCATGTGCGTAAACGACATCGTGGTCCAGGGCGCGCGCCCGCTCTTTTTCCTCGACTACCTGGCCCTAGGCGGCATGGACCTCGATATCGTCGAGCAGTTGGTCGCCGGGATCGCCGCCGGGTGCAAGCAGGCGGGGTGTTCCCTCATAGGCGGCGAGACCGCCGAGATGCCCGGTTTCTACCAGGAAGGCGAATACGATATGGCGGGATTTGCCGTGGGCCTGGTGGATAATTCCAATATAATCGACGGGTCCACCATCCGGGTCGGACAACGGATAATCGGCCTGGCGTCGAGCGGGCTGCACTCGAACGGCTACAGCCTGGCGAGGCGTATCGTCTTCGACAAACTGGGCCTCAAACCCGAAAGCTTCGTCCCGGAACTCGGCCGCACCGTCGCCGAGGAACTGCTTGAACCAACGCGCATCTACGTCGAGCCCGCGCTGAACCTTTTGCGCAAATACAGCGTGACCGGAATGGCGCACATCACGGGAGGGGGCTTTTACGACAATATCGAGCGGATTCTCCCCAAGGCCTGCGGGGCGGTTATCCGGGAGGGGACCTGGAAGGCGCCGCCCATCTTCAGGTTTTTGCGGGAAAAGGGCGGTGTGAGCGACGACGAGATGAACCGTGTTTTCAACAATGGAATCGGCTATATATTTGTCGTGGAAGCGGGCGAAGCCGAGGAAATAGCGTCTTTCATGCAGGGAATGAACACAGGGGCATCCATTATCGGAGAAATCGTCCCGAGAGACCCGAACGCCGGGCCGGTGCGGGTGCTCAAGGGATAGGGCGGGGCAGTTGTGACCGCTCACCGCGGAAAACGGAGGACGGAGGACGGAAGACGGATGACGGATGACGGATGACGGAATAATCCTCCGTCCTCCGTCTTCCGTCCTCTGTTCTCCGTCATCCGTCATCCGTCATCCGTTCTCCGCGGTGAACCATTACGGGCCGGTGGCATATTATGGACAGGCAGGAAAACAAAATCGAAGCCGCCGTTGACTTCCTCTCCGACTACCTCCACGGGAAGGAAAAGGCGCTCAGGCTTGCCCTTACCTGCTTTTTCTCACGCGGCCACCTCCTCATCGAAGACCTGCCCGGACTCGGGAAAACCGTTCTCGCCGTGGCGATCGCCAAGGTCCTCGGGCTCTCGTTCGGCAGGATCCAGTGCACGAGCGACCTGCTGCCCTCGGACATCACGGGGGTCTCGGTCTTCGACAAGAATTCCGGCGCCTTCGAATTCAAGCCGGGACCGATTTTTAACCACATCGTCCTGGTGGATGAAATAAACCGGGCGACCCCCAAGACGCAGAGCGCGCTGCTCGAAGCCATGGGGGAAAAGCAGGTGACCATCGAGGGCAGGACCTACGAGCTTCCGGCCCCGTTTTTCGTAATAGCCACGCAGAATCCTGCGGAACAGTTCGGCACGTTTCCTCTTCCCGAATCGCAACTCGACCGGTTCATGATGAAAATCAGGGTGGGCTATCCCGACCGGTCCGCCGAGAGAAAGATTTTACAGGGCGGCAGCAGGAGGCGCGCCATCTACTCGATCGAACCGTTAATGGACCGGGCGGAGGTGCTCGGCATCCAGGAAAAGATACGAAACGGCATCTACGTTTCCGAGAAAATACTCGAATACCTGCTCAATATCGTCGCGGCCACGCGCGAATCGTGTCATCTTGTCTCGGGGCTGTCCACGCGGGGCGCCCTGGCGCTCGTGAACACCGCGAAGGCCGACGCGTTCCTTAACGGCAAGGATTTTGTCATTCCCGAGAACGTGAAGGGCGTCGCGGAATATGTCATCAGTCATCGCGTTATTTTTCGGGAAGAGTTCGAGACCGCCAACAAGAAGGAGATAATAAAATCGCTTCTGAAAGACGTGCCCGTCCCGGCGTAATCAGGATCAACAAAGCCGGCTGGCTCTATATCCTCGTCACTATTCTCATCGGCCTTTCCGCCGTCAATACCGGGAACAACCTCGTCTATATCATCGCCTCCGCCCTGCTCAGCTACATGCTCGTTTCGGGTATTTTCGGAAGACGGAACATCTATGGGCTGGACGCGGAAATCTCGTTTCCCGAAGAGGTCTTCGCGCGGACCGAAGCGCTTGCCGAAGTGAAGGTGCGAAACAGGAGGAAGTGGATGCCGGCGTTTCGTATTTCGGTCGAAGCGGCCGGGGGCGGGTGTTTTTTCCCCTTTATCGCCGCGAACTCGACCGCGTCGGGTTTTTCCCGCGTAATCTTTGAAAAGAGAGGGGTCTCCGTGGTGGACGGCGCTCTCATTTCGTCCAACTTTCCCTTCAATTTTTTCGAAAGGTTTCGCAAAATTCGAAAAGAGGCGCCGGTGACCGTCTATCCGAAGCCGATCCCGTGCGCCCTGCCCGCTTTCCACGACCGGGGGACCAGGCACAGGGGCGACAAAGAGCTCAACAAGCCGGGATATGAAGCGGACATTCTTTCGATTCGCGAGTATGTGCCGGGAGACCCCCTCAAGTACATAAGCTGGAAGGCCACCGCCAAGACCGGAAGCCTCAAAACCAGGGAACTCTCCGCGATCGAGCGGCAGCGGGTTACAATAGACTTTGACGGCATGGAGAAAAGTGACGTCGAGCGGGCGCTCTCCTGCACGGCCCATGCCGTGCTCGGGCTCATGCGCTCGGGAATTCCGGTCGGGCTGAGGATCGGCGGCGAGACGCTCAAACCCGGCCTTTCGACCGCCCACAGAAGATCGCTCCTGACAAGGCTCGCGCTTTATGGTCAGAATTGAGACGCCGCAACATGTGAGGCGGGCTTTCCCGGGCTGTGGCCCAAGTCAATCGCGGTAAAACCGTCATGCACTCATGGATAAGCCCGGGACCCAAGGATCGTCATTCCCGCAGCGTTTTTGGGCGGGAATGACGATCCTTGAGTTCGCCTCCCGGACCTACATGTGGGGCGGGCTTTCCCGGGCTGTTGCCCAAGGCAATTGCGGTAAAGCCGTCATGCACTCATGGATAAGCCCGGGACCCAAGGATCGTCATTCCCGCAGCGTTTTTGGGCGGGAATCCAGGGTTTTGCCAGACGGTTGCAAGAACGAAGACGCTGGATTCCCGCCTAAAAACGCCGCGGGAATGACGGTTTTAGGGTTCGCCTCCCGGACCTAAAAGTGTAACAATTCGTCGTACGTTGACTTGGGCAACAGCCCGTTCCAGCCTGCCGGCGCCTGACAAGGCTTGCGTTTTATGGTCAAAATCGAGACGCTGCTCAAAATAACGACGTATGTCTGCGTCCTTACGGGACTCGGGGCCGTGCTGGCGCACCTCGACCGCGTCTACATCGCGGGCTTCGCCGTCCTGGCAGCCCCCGCCCTCCTGAAAGATTGCGGGCTCCTCAATATTGCGCTTCCGCGCTGGCTGCTCAATGTCGTCTCCCTGCTGGTGCTCGTTCCCTCGGCGTTTCGAATCGGGCCGGAAAACGTCGTCGGGCCGGTGCTGGAAGGGCTCGTGCTGCTCCTTGCCATAAAGCTCCTCGAAGAGAAAAAGAGCCGTGACTACATGCAGATATACCTCATCTGCATGTTCCTGCTGATCGGCTCGACGCTCATCTCGCTCGGCATCGCGTTTCTTTTCCACTTCCTCGCCCTGGTCCTGCTTTGCACCATCTCGCTTATCCTTCTCGCCTACTTTTCGCACGACCCCGATCTTGCCGTTACCGGGGAGGCCGTCCCCAAGCTGTTTACGGTGGCCCTTTGCGTGTGCGCCGTCGCCATTCCGGCGAGCGCGCTCTTCTTTGTCATACTCCCCCGCGCCGACTTCCCCCTGTTCAGCTTTTTCGACAAGGTGGGGGCGGCGAAATCGGGTTTCAGCGACTCGGTGTCCCTGGGGGACGTGGCGGAAATCCAGGAGGATTCGACGGTGGTCCTGAGGGCCGAAATGCCGAGGATCTCCGAGACGGACCTCTACTGGAGGGGTGTCGAACTCGACCGGTTCGACGGCAAATCATGGAAGAAAGGACCCGAGCGGGCGCGCGAAACCTGGGAACAGGTCTCCGGAAGCGGCGGGACTGTCCAGACGATCTATCTCGAGCCGTCCGGGAACCGCTACCTCTTCGCCCTGGACCGCCCGGTGGGGATCTACCCGGAAGGGGCCCGGCGGTGGAAGAGGCGGACCGGGAACCTGTCGTCCGAGAACATCCATGAGAGAATCCGCTACAGGGCCGTTTCGGTACCCTCCGAGGTCGCCCCGGGGACCGGTGTGGATTTCGCTAGATATCTCGAAAGATATCTCGAACTCCCCGCCGGATTTTCTCCGGCCATATCCGAGCTGAGCGAACAGATCGTGAAGCGGGGGGGCGACCCGGTCATAAACCTCGTGACGTTTTTGCGTTTCGGGAAATTCGAGTACTCGCTCGAAGGCCTTCCGCAATCCGAAGCGCCTCTCGATGCTTTCCTGTTCGAACACAAACGGGGAAACTGCGAGTATTTCGCCTCGGCGCTCGGAGCAATGCTGCGCTCGGCGGGCATTCCGGCGAGGCTGATCGCGGGCTACCGGGGCGGGTACTACAACCCGGCGGGAAGATACTACCTGGTGCTGCAAAAAAACGCCCACGTCTGGGTGGAGGCCTACCGCTCCGGGCTCTGGGTGCGGATCGACCCCACGCCCGTTTTGATCCAGGACCCGTCAACGGCCTACCGCAACAGCATATTCCTGGAGGCAAGGCTCCTTCTGGACACCTTCGATTACTACTGGGGAAAGTTTGTCATCAGCTACGACCTGAGCCGCCAGCTCGCGTTGTGGGCCAAGGTGAAATCGGCGGTGACCCAACCGGGCTTCGATGCGGCAACGGCGCGGGAATGGGCGAAAACCCTCGCCCCGTACGCGGCGGCGGGGGTGATGGTCCTCGGGCCGGTGGTTTTTCTCCTTGGGCGGTTTCGTCGCGGGCCGGAGCAAAGGCTGGTGACGCGGTTCTTGCGCAGAATGGAAAAAAGGGGATACAAAAGGGGGCCCGGTGAAGGGCTCGAAGAGTTTTCATGCCGGGTGCGCGAACCGGAACTCAAAGAGAAGGCCCGCGAGTTCGTGTCGCAATTCCATAATGTCTTCTACCGGGACCGCAAGTTCAGCGCCGAAGAAACAAAGCGCTTGAAATCCCGCATACGATATTTATAATGCGCGAGCCTGATACCCATCACCTTTAATTACGCCCGTGGCGGCGAATGCGCTTGCCATTGGCGCTTCATTCTGGTAGAAATTATCTTTTGACTACACAGAGCAAGCAATCATTGCCGCTTTGCCGAGCTTTGAGTAAGTATTTGCCCGAAAGGAATCATCGATCATGAGCCGAATCTGCGAATTCTGCGGGAAGACGCCCCACGTGGGAAATAATGTCAGCCACGCCAACAACAAGACCAAGCGCCTCTGGTATCCCAACCTCCAGCAGGTGCGCCATGTGCGCCCGGACGGAACGGTCAAGCGGGTCCGCGTCTGCACCCGGTGCATCCGGTCCGGTCTTGTGATCAAGCCTGCCTGATAAGTGGGCTGGGGCTCGCTTCGCGCGACCCCGCCCGCATGCGCGGCGGCTTTCCATTTTTCCCCGAACTCGATAATACACTTCCAAGGTCCTCCCGGTCGAAAAATGCCACAAGAAAGCCCTGATACCCAAAAAACGACCCATTTCGGATTCCTCACCATCCCGGAGGAGGAAAAGGAGGAATGGGTCCGCCGTCATTTCAACTCCGTTGCCCGAAAATACGACTCGATGAACACCCTGCTCAGCCTCGGCATCCACTACCAGTGGAAGCGGATGGCCGTCAGGATGATGGGGCTTCGCGAGGGCGGCCGGGTGCTCGACGTGTGCGGGGGCACCGGCGACCTGTCGCGGATGGCCGCCGATTATGTCGCGCCCGCCGGCAGTGTCGTGCTCTACGACATCAACTGGGAAATGATGGCCGCGGGCAGGCCAAAAATCGAGCAATCGGCCCCTTCCGGCAAGATTTCCTGGGTCCAGGGGGACGCGGAACGGATGGCTTTTCCCGACAACAGCTTTGACGCCGCCATGGTGGGTTTCGGAATCCGGAACCTCACCCGGTTCGAAAACGGGTTCAGGGAGATGCACCGCGTCCTCAAGCCCGGCGGGACCTTCCTGTGCCTCGAATTTTCCGAACCGGTGACGCCCTGGTTCCGGCTGCTCTACGATTTTTATTCCTTCCACATCATGCCGGTTGTGGGCAGGGTGCTTGCGGGCTGCCAGCCGGCCTACACCTACCTTCCCGAATCCATCCGGCTCTTTCCCGCGCCCGATGAACTCAAACGGGTCCTCGAACGGATCGGTTTTCGCGACGTATCCTACCGAAGGCTGACCGACGGCATCGCCGTGGCGCACGTCGGCAAAAAAGCGGATTGATCCGATGAAACTCAACTGGGCGGAACTGCTTGTGGTAAACAACCCGTCCAGGGTCGTGCAGCAGCGCTTCGAGATCGGGTGGATGAAGAAGCGCATGCCGCTCGCCCCCGGAGGCGTATTCCTGGAGATCGGCTGCGGCCGTGGAGCGGGGGCGGCAATCGTCGGACGGGAATTTTCGCCGTCGGTTCTATGCGCGATGGACCTCGATTTTGTCATGATAAAGAGGGCATTCCGCTACCTGGAAGCCGAAGAGCGGCAAAAAATCTCCTTTTACACGGCCGACGCCCTCCACCTGCCGCACGCGGACGGTGTATTCGACGCCGTTTTCGGCTTCGGCGTCCTGCACCACGTGCCGGACTGGCAAAGCGCCCTGGGCGAGATCTCCCGCGTTCTCAAGCCCGGCGGGACCTATTTTATCGAAGAACTTTATCCCTCGCTCTACCAGAATTTCATAACCAGGCACATCCTGCTGCACCCCGAGCAAAACCGCTTCAGGAGCGCCGACCTGCGAAACGCCATCGCCGAGGCGGGTTTTTCGGTCCACTCGTGCCTGGAGCTGAAGCTTTTCGGGATGCTGGCCGTCCTCGTAAAGGCAATCTGAGAGCCACTTCCGGGTAAGTCTTGCCCATTTTCGTTGAATTGATCGTCCAAAAGTGTCATTTTGCGTGCAATATGACAGGAATTAATTTTAGGAGGTTTTCAGATGAAGATGATTATGAGGTTGTTCTTATTGTTGTTTTTTGCAATGGCGCTTGGCGGTCCGGCCAATGCCGCCGGGCAGGCCCCCGCGGGCGGTCAGGCCGCGGCGCCCGCGGTCAGCGGACCTTCGGTCCAGGTCCCCGAAACGAGCTATAATTTCGGCGAGCTGATCGATGGGAACGAGTACGTCCACGACTTCAAGATCAGGAATGTCGGAACGGCCACGCTGGAGATCAAAAAAGTGCTGCCTGGCTGAGGTAGCTCGACTGCCCAGTTTGATCGGGCAATCCCTCCCGGTGGCGAGGGACGTATCGCGTTGAGGCTGAATCCGAAGGGCTGTCACGGAGACACCAAGAAGTCGGCGCTCGTTTTGACAAACGACCCGAAAAATTCCTATTTCACCCTGTGGGTCATGGGCAAGGCCAGCGACGCCCGCCCGCTGGACAGATAGATTGCGGGTTGTGCGTGAAGGGTTGTGACTCAAGGGTTGTGACTCAAGGCATGTGAGTCAAGGGTTGTAAGTTAAAAATGGTGAGTCAAGGCTTGTGATTTAAAGATGTGCGGGCTGCGCCCGCGCATCCGCGCAGACAGGAAACGGGTTTTTCGGCGATCTTGCCGGAAAGCCCGTTTTGCTTTTACCTGATCGCAGCCGTGGTCGCTGTAGGTTGGGTTAAGCGATAGCGAAACCCAACATTTCCTCGGGGCAAGAACAGAGCATGTTGGGTTTCGCTATCGCTTAACCCAACCTACGGACTACGGACTTCAGGCAAACGGTATCAGGGTTAGGCGTCGAACCCGCACACCCCGGCTCGGCATTTCCGTTCAATGTGTTCGGTGAATTCTTCCTCGAAGTGGGTGATCGCGCTTTTGACGGGCCTCATGGCCGAGGATGCGTAGTCGCAGTTGGGGGTCAATTCCATTATGGCGCAAAGCGTTCTTATCTGATCGAGGTCCCCCTTTTTCCCCCTCCCGCTTATCACGCGATTGATGCTCTCGCGGGCCCTTCTCACCCCGATTCGGCACGGCACGCACTTGCCGCACGAGACGCCGTCCTCGAAATCGAGAAAATACTTCGCGACCTCGACCATGCAGACGTGATCGTCGATTGCGGCCAGAAGGCCCGTCGCGTGATCGTAGTAGATGTCGGCGCGGTACGAGCGGCGTGAGCTGACCGAGAGCAGGTGAAAGAGGATGCGCCCGTCCTGGAGGGTATCGTTTTTTACGGCCGCGCTGTCTTTGGAGACAACCCCGACGTAGAAAAATTCCTTGTGGGGAAAGCCGATCAGAGGCCCCCGCGCGCATTCGCCCGAGCAGCCCGCTTTCAATTTCCCTATCGTCACCGCCGCCGCGCACTCGGAGAGGACCCGTACAAGTTCGCGCCTGTCCTCCTCCCAGGCGCAGCCGCGGCCGGGCGGCGGGGCGCACAGGGTCAGGCAGGGCCTCCTGGAAAAAGGATCGCAAAAGGGGCTCATGCTGGATGGGACGCGGCCGGGGATCTCCCACGGGGGCATGTGGAGCGGCCGCACGGCGGGCATTACTCCCCCGGTTTTCTCTCTGAATTCCCCGAGCTCGTCCATCGCTGTTTCCCTCTTTAATGAATACGGAAGAAACAGTTGCGGCCAAAAGGGTGAAACTCGACCAAAGCGTGTTATTCGACCTCGGCAGGACCTACGCATTTGATGAAGGCATGGAAAAACCGGATGCCGTTAGGAGGCCGGCTATGAGCGAATGCGAGCGGGGACGGTAGGGGAAGTCAAGGTTTTCGAGAAGCTAATCCTGCCCCCTAAATGTATCAACAAGGGGCGGGGATGTCAATATAGCCGGGCGTTGGGAGCCCTCGGCCGCACGAACGGGGGCTGTTGCCGAATGCGGAGTTGTTGAAAAAGATCTCGGTTTCGGGCAGTCCGGGCGGGGATCAACCCCATAAGCGCTTGAATAAGAAATTATTTACAATCATCGTTATTTGAAATAATATCTGTTCCCATGAATCCACAAACACAAGATGAATGGGAAATTCTGTTAAGGTTTTT
>JBAQYM010000222.1:0-8742 GCA_049300095.1 Syntrophobacteraceae bacterium | reverse complement strand
GGAACCGGGTTCGATTTTTTCGATCTCTCGTATGAACATGCCATGAGAGATAGCACGCTATCAAGGGGGCGCCAACCTGTATTGATATTTTCTGGCACTACATTTCAAAAAACGAAAGTAGCCTCTTGTAATATCAACTACGTAGCTAGAGCGCTATGGGTGCTTTGTCCAAAATTGGGCGATATCTTGGTAAACATGGGCCAAGATAGCGGTCTATCACCGTGAGCATCGAGTCCTTGTCTTCCGGCAGCTTTCCGGTCACTTCTTCGAGCAGGTTCATGATGAATGCCATTTATAGGTTCGCTTCCGTCCCAGGACCGGCAATTGTCAGCTTGTGGCAGTCTCACTTTCGTCGATAGACGAGAAGTTCGTAATCTTCACCGCACCATCGGGGAAACGAGCCACGATGTCGAGAGTCCCACCCATTGCCTCGATTGTCGCGCGCAAAGTGGATATGTAAATATCGGTGCGCTTTTCCAGCTTGGCAACGTTAGGTTGTTTGATGTGCAGCACCTTGGCAAGCGTCTCCTGAGACATCCCCCTCGCACGCCGTAATTCGTGCAACGGCATTTCCGCGATCATTTCCCGATAACGATCATCGGAACGGGCGATTGCTTCAGCCGACATTTTGGCTTCCAGTTCAGCAAATTTACGCGCCATCTATCAAGCCCTCCTTATCGAATTTTGCAAGGTGGGAGAGTACACATTGCGTGGGCCGCCTCAGGGGATCGTTGAATTCATCAAGCGACTTCAAGGCGCCTCCCCGGCGGCCGAGGCGGAAAAGCGGTCTTTCCTCCCGAGGCAGCGCCAGATAGCGGTCAATCACCGCGAGCATCGCCTCTTTGTCTTCGGGCAGTTTTCCACCGACGTCTTCAAGCAGGTTGATGTTGTATGCTAATTATAGGAGGCAGCGCCTCTCATTCTGCAGTACTGACGTTGAAACAATACATAATTGCACCGTCCAGTTCATTGACCGCGTTAGTTCCTTCTTTTAAGTTTTCTCTTAATCCATGCAGGGTTACGACGCATAGGCAAGACCGCTACAACATAGACAATATCATCCACAATTTCGTAATAAACGGCATAGGGAAATCGCTTGGCAAGCATGCGGTGGAGACCGTGCTCTCTACTATGAATGCCGGCATAGATTAGCAGGGATTCAATATCGGCAAATAGACTATCCCAAAAGTAATCACCAACACCGGATTCTCTTTGATCATAGAAGGCTTTGCCGTCGTTCAGGTCATCAGCAACCTCTTTCAGTATAACGACATCTTTAACCTTCATGGTTTACGACTCGCCCTCAACTTCTCAAGAGAAATAAATTCCGCTTTGCCGGTTTCAATCTTTTTTTTTCTCTCTTCGAGGATGTCCCGATGCCATCCGGGTGATTCTATTTCGAATTCGTCACCAATAAGCGAATCCCAAAGCGCTTCCATGGCTTGAAGACGCTCGATTCTGCTCATTTTCTTGATTTCCAGTGTATTCATTTTGAGACCTTCCTTCAAAGAAAATTCCGGTCAGTGGTGGCAAGCTCACAGGCTCAAGAAAGACACCAGCAAACTTCCCCTGCCGCACTTCGGCACGTGATGCCAATTTCTATAACATGAAATGCAGGTTTTCAAGTAGAGTGCGAACTAAATATACTGATCCCCCAGTTCCGTTATAAGCTTCTCCACATCGCCGCCTGTCCGGGACGCAATCTCGCGCATTGCGGTTTGCAGCCGTGGCCGCATCAGGGGATCGTTGAATTCATCAAGCGACTTCAAGGCGCCTCCCCGGCGGCCGAGGCGGAAAAGCAGTCTTTCCTCCCGAGGCAGCGCCAGGTAGCGGTCAATCACCGCGAGCATCTCATCTTTATCTTCCGGCAATTTTCCGGTTAAAGCAACAGCATTGACCCTGGAGCCCCACCAGCTCTAAGAGACAACTCGTCACTTTCAATGAACTCGACATCAGGTAGGCCGCCCTCATGGATGAGTTCGCACCTGAACCATTTATGAAGATATGAGGGACAGTATGCAGCTCTCCGCGAAACTCAACCTTGAGCACCCCCCGTTGTCTTCTGTCCGAAAATGCTTCGAAACAAGCCGACTTCAAGGTTTCCGATGCTCTAAGCTCGTTGTGATTTCTTCGGTTTTCTTTCTTTAAGCCAGTCGCGCAGGACCTTATTGATTCGCGTCTGCCAGCCAGGCCCCGTCGACCTCAAGGCTTCCAATATGTCGGCGTCCAGGCGGATGTTGACGTGGATTTTTACCGCGGAGGCTTTTGGGCGACCGCGTGGTTTCAGCATCTCGGCAGCAACTTGAGGCCCAAAAAGCTCAGGCAGTACTTCGGAGGCCGGTTGGGCATGCTGGAAATCCTCTTCGGTCCATTCTGGGTTTTCTTTATCAATCAGCTCAGGATTGGTTTTGCGTTTCATACCGATGCACCTCCCGGCGGTTGGCTTTACGAAGACTGACAACCCGGATTACCCCTCCACGTGGGGTGAAAACCAGGGCATGGAGACGATTATCAATTATACCGAAAGCCCGGTAGCGTGGCTCACCGTAATCCAGGCGCGTATCGGGAATGATCACCGCACTCTCCCATTCGAATCGAACGGCATCCTCAAAGGAAACCCCGCGCAACTCAATGTTCCGGGCGTTTTTTTCGGGATCGAATTCGATCTCCATATAAATTATTGTACCCACAATAATTTTTACGTCAAGCCATTGCCGCTCGGCCGGTTAGATGTACTGGTCCGCGAGTTCCGTTATGATCCTTTCCACATCGCCGCCGGTCTCCGATGCCAGCTCCTTCATTGCAAGTTGCAGTCGCTGCCGCGTGGTGGGATCGCTCAATTCATCGAGGGACCTCAAGGCGCCTCCCCGGCGGCCGAGGCGGAAAAGCAGTCTTTCCTCCCGAGGCAGCGCCAGGTAGCGGTCAATCACCGCGAGCATCTCATCTTTGTCTTCGGGCAGTTTTCCACCGACTTCTTCAAGAAGGTTCATGATGTGGTCCGATACGAGCCGGCTCCGGATTCCTTCAAGCGATTCGACGAAGAGCCTTATCTCCCGGACGGTGTCATCGTCGGAGAGCGGGACGAAACGGCCGGCCAACTTGTCCTCGATTAGCGGCGCGCGGGGAGGAATGCGAAGGCTTCTCAGCCGGATGAAATGCGGGTCGATTTCGTTCAGCACGCGGGCGGATTCGACCGCGTGCTCCCGTGAGAGCGCCTCGCCTCCCAGGCCGGGCATAATGTATTCGGAAAGCTCCATGCCGGCCTCGATCACCTTGCGGCCCGCCTCGATGTGCTGTTTCGCGCTCACCCCTTTCTTTACGAAGTCCAGCACCCGGTCCGACCCGCTCTCCATTCCTATGTGGATGCGGTCGAGCCCCGCCCGGCGGATTTCGACGAGTTCGGAGAGGGTCTTCTTTGCAAGGGTGCTGCTTCGCGCATACGAGGTGATCCGCCCGACGCCGGGAATCTTGTCCCTGAGGTATCGGAGGGCCTCGCAAAGCACATCGCCCGGCAGGATGAGGCTGTTCGCGTCCTGGATAAATACGCTCCCCCGGCCCATATAGAGCCAGGCGGCGATCTGCCGGCGGCAAGCGCTCTGCCGGGGATCGGTGAAAACCGCGCTCAGCACCTCCCGTGTGAGCCCGCCCCCATGTCCCAGGCCGGCGGAGAGGGCGCGCAGGTCTTCCACAATCCCGGCCGCCGTGTCGATATCGTGCTTTATCTCTTCGAGGGACCGCCTGCTGAACCGGGCGCCCTTGTAAACCGGGCAGAAGGTGCACCGGTTCCAGGGGCAGTTCCTGGTAAACCGCAGCAGAAGGCTTCCCGCCTCGCTTGGAGGCCGGATGGGACCTTGTTCGAAAGTCTTGTCCACCATTTTCCACCTGTTCGAATCGAAATACAAGATCGCGCCGGTCGAATGGGCCGGAGTTCATTTCAGCCTTTTCAGCAGGGCGCCCGTGCTGCTAAACTTGTCGGCGTTGCCGCAAGCATCTAGACATAAATAGATATCAAATTTACGGGAGAAAGTATGGAAGAAAAGATAACGGCCGTCTACCTGTTGGTCTGGAACTCGGAACTCCTGCCGGAGGATGGGGGCGACTTCGAGCGTCCGCTGGAGAAGCAAAAACAGGAAATCCTCGCATTTCTGAGACAAAAAGACCTCGAAGCGCTATCCAAGGTGGTCTTCTACAGGAGCAGGGGCGACCTGTTCAGAGATATCGAGCGGGACCGGATCGCCCGGCTCGTGGTGAAGGATATCGGCCGCCTCAGCGCGGACCCCAAGGAAATGGAGGGCGTTTTATACGAGCTGAAGATGCGGACGGTGGAATTGTGGAGCGTTGAAAAAGGCGGGCTGGTGGAAATTTAACGCTGCGTCTCGCAAAGTCATCGCCAGCTCGACTGCGCGCGTGTCCTCAAAACCGTCATTGCGGCGCAAGCCGGAATCCAGGGCATTTGTGCTCTAAGCTACCAGAAAGACTCTCCTATGAAACTTCATGAGGCCGATGAAGTTTCATCCTCGTTCAAACCCTGTCCGAGGACTGGGCGGCGGCGCTGGATTCCGGCTTGCGCCGGAATGACGACCGTGATGGTTGAAATATCGAGGGACCTGGGAGACGCCGCGCCGGACGGTGCGGCCGCTTTCATGGAAACGAACCGGGGTTATGACTTCGGGGCCGCGGACAGCCCCGAAGTTTTCATATTTTCAGGATCACCCTCTTTCAGCATCACCGTCTTTCAGCCTCCCCGTCTTCCGGCCGTCCCCGTCATTTCCGGACGAACCGGGGCGCCGGCCGGCTCGGGATCAATAGACATAATCGATGTCCCACCTTTCGAGGGCCGGAGGGTCGGACTCGATATTAAAGTAGAATTTATTGACCCCGAATACCTCCGGATAATGCGCATCCGGATGCTTTCCCATGTCATATTCGTAAACCATCTGCTTGGCGGCCGTAGCGACTTTGGCTTCCAGAGTGTTGCTCGAACTTCTGTCGGGGGGCCCGAAGACGCCCTCGAACTCGTTAAGGGTCATACCCATCCGGAGCTTGATGACCGTTTTGTGGTTAAATTGCGTGTTCCTCATTATCTCCGGTTCCGCGGTCGTGTTTGTACACCTGAAGGAGCCCGAATCGGAACAGCAGCCGAAGCTGATAAGCAGGATCAATGCGGGAAAAAGTCTCAAATAGGCTTTCATATGACCCCTTGATTTTAGGATTATTGAGTGGGAGAGCCTATTTAGGGTAGCAAACCCGCGAAAGCTTGTCCAACGTTTTTCTATTTGTGCGTGTGTTGGAATAAACTAAAAGACCGAATTTCCAGCCCATGGATTCATAAACGGCAAAGAAGGGCAGCGGCGGGATAGTTCCGTCCGGGCTTCGGGACCGCGTCGACCGGGCCGGGAAGGACCGGCGCCTCCACCGGCGGCCCGATGACAGTCGCGAAGCCCTGTCCCGATTGAAAAGACAAAACCGACTCTTCTCAATTCAAGACTTCTCCCGGAACTTCTCTTTTTTACATTTCACACGTCACATGACAAACGCCGGTCGGAGTCTGGACGGCATACGGGAAGTATTTCCGCTTGAACCACAAGGCCACATTGACCAGGGCGATCAGGACGGGCACCTCCACGAGCGGTCCGATCACCGCGGCGAAAGCCTGTCCCGAGTTGATGCCGAAGACCGCCACGGCCACCGCGATCGCGAGTTCGAAATTGTTCGAGGCGGCGGTGAAGCTCAAGGTTGTGGACTGCTCGTAGGTGGCCCCTACTTTCATCGATAGAAAGAAGGAAACGAAGAACATGATGATGAAGTAAATACAGAGCGGAATAGCCACCCGAATGACATCGAAAGGCAACTGGACGATATGCTCGCCTTTCAGGGAGAACATGACCAGTATGGTGAAAAGCAGGGCTATGAGAGTAATCGGGCTGACTCGGGGGATGAATTTTTCCTCGTACCACTGCCTGCCTTTGGTCTTGAGTCCCACAAACCTGGATATCATCCCGCCGAGGAAGGGAATCCCCAGATAGATGAAGACGCTTTCCGCGATTTGGCGCATCGAGATATCGACAAGCACCCCCGTCATTCCCAGCAAGCGGGGCGCCAGCGTAATGAAGATGTAAGCGTAGACCGAAAAAAAGAGGACCTGGAAGATTGAATTAAAGGCCACGAGCCCCGCGCAATATTCCCTGTCCCCCTCCGCAAGATCGTTCCACACGATCACCATGGCGATGCACCGGGCAAGGCCGATCAATATCAAGCCGACCATATACTCGTGATGACCCGACAGAAAAATGATGGCCAGGGCGGACATGAGGATAGGGCCTATGATCCAGTTCTGGACAAGCGAGAGCCCGAGCACCTTGAAGTTCCGAAATACCCGCCCGAGTTGTTCGTATTTCACCTTGGCGAGAGGCGGGTACATCATGAGGATCAGCCCTATGGCGATGGGGATATTGGTGGTCCCGGCCTGGAACAGGTTGATCACGTCCTTGATGCCCGGGAAGAAATACCCCCAACCTACTCCAACCGCCATGGCCAGAACGATCCACAGGGTCAGAAAACGGTCGAGGAATGAAAGCCGCCTTGTCGCCGCATCTTCCATGAGTGTGCTCCCGTTTCGGATCAATCGCCCCGCGTCAGCGCTTCGGGCAGTGTCTCGACGAATGCCCTGATTTCATCGCGCACGCGCCGGTAGTGGGCCATCGCTTCTTCCTCGGTTTTTGCGTCCGCGGCGAGTTGCGGAGGGTCGTCAAATCCCGCGTGCATCACGCCGGTCCTTGCCGGAAAGAACGGACAGGCTTCCTGTGCGTGGTTACAAAGAGTGATGACGTGGTCGAACTCAATCTGCCCCAGCGAGGAGACATCCTTGGAGACCTGGCCGGATATGTCGATTCCCGCTTCCGCCATTGCCTTGACGGCACGGGGGTCCACCCCTTTGGGTTCGACGCCGGCCGAATATGCTTCCATGCCCTCGGCCTTCAGGCGCCTCGCCCAGCCCTCGGCCATCTGGCTCCTGCACGAATTGCCGGTGCATAGGAAGAGGACCTTTATGCGTATCTTCGCTGGTTCCATGTCTCCGCTCCCCGTCGGGCCGGCCACGTTCGCGGCGCCCCAACTATATTGATAAATCTAAATACCATAGATTGTCCTGCGGGTCAACGGAAAGCGCCGCCACAGCCAACAGCATAAATTGCCGCAAGAACAGTTCTAATATTTGGCCTCATGAATATGTGCCGTCTCTGGGCCGGAGGCCGGAATATCAGGCCCGGAGAAAAAAGACCGGGCCCGTGAAATGCCCTCCAGCCCACGACACGTAAATTCTAGACCCTGGAATAGGCAAGGCTATCCCTGTCGAACTCCTCGATGATTTCATCGGTTAAAGACGGCCGGGTCTTGGCCGCGATCTGAAGAATGTCCTCAGTGGTTATTTTGTAGTCCGCATCTTGAGCGACCTCCCGCTCGAAAGCAAACTGAGCGGCCTGCTCAAAAAGATACTGGATGTCGGCGGGGGTGAATCTCGATGTCTCCAGCACAATCCTGCCGAGGTCGACCGGGCCGGTATTCAGACGAGAGAAGTAGTACTCGAGGATAGTCCCGCGTTCATCGGCGCTAAGGCCCCCAACCGGTATTATACAGTCGAACCTTCCCGGACGGAGCAACGCGGAATCCAAGTGCCGGATATAATTGGTCGCGCAGATGAGCAACACCCGGTTGGATTCACTCTTGAACAACGGGACCTGCTTTAGAAACTCGTTGGTTATGGACTTGTCCAGTCGGTCCGCATTATCGCGGTGCCCCGCAAGTTCTTCGAATTCATCTATAAAAATAACGGCATCCTGGAGTTGCCTCGCCTTCCGCAAGATTCTGCGCAGATTGGCCCCGAGTTTTTCCGTGCCGTCCTCCATGAGCATGCTGGGGGCGATCTCGATGTACCACCACGACAGGACCCCCGCTATGGCTTTGACAAAGTGGGTCTTTCCCGTTCCTGGAGGCCCGAAGAAAATGATTGTCTTTGGAGGGCTCACGCCGTGCTTTCTCGAAAGGTCCTCCCGGGTCAGCGGGAGAATGATTCTGCGCTGGACCAGTTGTTTGGGGGGCTGGGAATCGGCAATAGTGTCCCAGGTTTCTCTTCCGATTCTCCGGGCCCCCATCTCGTTGAGGATGTCTTGCCTCTTATAGGACAGATATTCGTCGAGGGCCTGCTCCATGTTTTCCAGGAAATCGGTGCACGCGGTGCGGGAGCCGACGTCCCGGCCAAGTTTTTCCGACATAAGCCATTTGTGCTGCAAAATCTTCTCCCAAAGATTCAACGCGATGTCGGGCTCGAACTTCGCGCCGCTCATTTCGAAGATTTTACTTGCACACTCTTCAGGAGAAAGAGTTTCTGAGATATTATCGTTCATGGTGCGGCATCCTTCCAAGGTTTCCGGTTCTCAAATAGTAGCTTATAATCTCTAAGGGCGCCATTTTCAAGCCGGCCGACGGTTCGGCCCCCTCCTCCGGATTCCGGGACAGGGAACTCCGCGACCGTTGGGAACGGCCCTCTATCCCTTCCGGGGCATACGCGCGCAAAGGTGGCGGCATCCCGGCGCGAACGCGTGGCCCGCAATTATCTGTGTTGTCAACAAATAGAAATGTCCGCTTTTAAAGCAAATAAAGTGTCCGCTTTTGGCGCTCGGAGTTGCCCCCCTTTGTAGCCAAAATTGTGGTATATTGAGTCGGCCCACCCGGAGGATGGGGCAA
>JBAQYM010000221.1:0-9628 GCA_049300095.1 Syntrophobacteraceae bacterium | reverse complement strand
TCCGTGGGAATGCAGACTGGGCCATGATTTGCGTCGGTATACCAAAGCCACGGTTCCATCCGCATTCCCACGGAGGACCGTGGGAACGAGGGCTCCTGCCAGTGAGCGACAATTATGACACAGCCTCTTCCGCCGGAATGACGACATTGGCGTCTTGCAGTCCTGTCACGGCCCTCCCCGGAACCTTTTCCAACACACAACATCACATCCCGCACCCCAGCATCCACCATCCCGCACCCCAACATCCCGCACCCCAACATCCCGCACTCCAGCATCCCAACATCCAGCATCCAGCATCCAGCATCCGATATCCAAAATCCACCATCCAACAGCCAACATCCGCCCCCCTACCCAAAGCGGCCCGTAATATAGTCTTCCGTCTTCTGGTTTTTGGGAGTGGTGAATATCTCCGTTCCGGGTCGATACTCGATAAGGTTTCCCATGAGAAAGAAGGCGGCCTGGTCGGCCACGCGCGCCGCCTGCTGGACGCTGTGCGGGACGATGATGATGCTGTAGAGGCGCTTTAGTTCGTGCAGCGACTCCTCGACTTTTCTCGTCGAGATCGGGTCGAGGCCGGAGGTGGGTTCGTCGAGCAGGAGCACTTCGGGTTCGAGAGCGAGGCTCCTGGCGATGCAGAGTCTTTGCTGCTGCCCTCCGGAAAGGGCGTTTGCGGGACTGTCCAGCCGGTCCTTGATCTCGTCCCAGATGGCCGCCTGAATGAGGCTGCGTTCGAGGACCTCTTCGAGACGGTAGCGGTCGCGCACCCCGGCCAGCTTGAGGCCGTAGACCACGTTTTCCCGGATCGTGCCGGGAAGGGGCAGGGGAAGGGCGAAAACCATCCCGACCCTTCGCCTCAGGGCGGCGACGTTGATGTCGGGATCGTAGATGTTTTTACCGTCAAGCAGCACCCGGCCCGACATGCGGGTGCCCTCGACCATGTCGTTTAGCCGGTTGATCAGCCGCAGCATGGTGGTCTTGCCCCCGCCTGCCGGTCCGAAAAAGACCGTCACCGAATTGGGAGGCACATCGAGTGAAATGGTGCGAAGGGCCTGAAAATCGCCGTAGAAGTAGTCAACGCCCTCGATATGGATTTTTGGCTCTACCACTGCCGCCTCCGGCGGAAATAGCTCCGGATGATGGTGGCCCCGACGTTCATCGAGAGCACCAGGATGAGCAGGACAAGGGCCGTGCCGTACTGGACGCTCATGGGCATACCCGGCACCTGGGTGCTTATGACGTAGAGATGGTAGGGCAGGGTCATCACTTGGTCGAACGGCGACTGGGGAAGGCGCGGAAGATAGAAGGCGGCCACCGTGAAGAGGATGGGGGCCGTCTCGCCCGCGGCGCGCAAAAGGCCGAGGATGATGCCCGTAATGATGCCGGGAAGCGCCTGGGGGAGCACGATATAGCGGATTCCCTGCCACCGGGTGCCGCCAAGGCTTGCGCTGACGGTGCGGAATTCAATGGGCACCGCGCGGAGCGCCTCCTCGGAGGTGCTGATTATCACCGGCAGGGTCATGATCGCAAGCGTCAGCACGCCGGCGAGAATCGAGGTCCCCATGTGCAGGAAAAGTACGAACATTCCGAGTCCGAAAAGCCCGTAGACAATCGAGGGAATACCGGCGAGGTTTACGATCGCGAGCCGGATGGCCCGCGTCATCCAGGTGTCCTTGGCATACTCGGCGAGGTAGATCGTCCCGCCCACCCCGACGGGTATCGCGGCGAGAGCGGTCCCTATCGTCAGGAGCAGCGTCCCGATTATCGCGGGAAAAATCCCCCCCTCCCTCATCCCCTCGAAGGGCATGGCGGAAATGAACTCCCACGAAACCGCCCGGGCGCCCTCGATGAAAATGATGCCGACAACGACCATGATCGGCGCGACGACCGCAATGGCGGAAAGGATAAGGAACGCGAAGCCGATTTTTTGAACCGTGTAGCGGTTCATCAGCGCAGGCCTCCCCGGTATTGTTTCTTGAAAATTGCCTTCGCGGCGACCAGGTTGATAACGAAGGTCAAAATGAAGAGGATGATGCCGATCCCGAAAAGCGCGTGATAGTGCATGCTGCCGTTGGCCACCTCGCCCATTTCGGCCGCAACCGTCGCGGTCATCGTCCTGACGGGCATGAAAAGCGAATCGAGGCTCAGGGGCATCCGGGCCGCGTTGCCGGTCACCATCATGACGGCCATCGTCTCGCCGATGGCCCGCCCCATGCCGAGCATGACCGCCGTCGCGATCCCCGAGCGGGCGGCCGGCACGACGACCCGCCATATGGTCTGCCATTTTGTGGCGCCCATTGCCAGGGCCGCGTCGCGATAGCTTTTGGGGACCGAATCGAGTGCGTCCTCGGCCACGCTTATTATCGTGGGGAGGGACATGTAGGCGAGGAGGAGCGCCCCGGTAAACGCCGTGAGGCCGGTTGGGACATCGAGGGTGGTGCGGACGAGCGGGGCGATCACATGCATCCCGAAAAATCCGAGCACCACGGACGGGATTCCCGCCAGTACCTCGATGAGGGGCTTCAAAATCTCACGGGTCCAATCGGGCGCGACTTCGCGAATGAAGACGGCGGTGGTGACCCCGAGCGGCAGGGCCATGAGAATGGCCGCGACCGTCACATAGGCCGAGCCGAGAATGAGCGGGAGGGTCCCGTAAATATCGAAGGTGGGATACCAGCGGGCGCCGAAAAGGTTTCCGGGAGAGACTTCATAGAAGATCGGCACCCCCTCGCGCAGCAGGAAAAGAAAGATGAGGGCGACGAACCCGATCGTGGAAAATCCGACGACGCGGATCGAGGATTCGATAACGAATTCGCTCCACGTGATCTGCGCTGGTTTGGAGAGGTTCATCGCTTGCCTTACGTTAAGCCCAATACCGTTCGCTTAAGGCGGATTGTGCGTGGGGCGGGCTTTCCGGCCTGCCATCCGGTGTCGGTCCGTGCTCCCCGGACGGCAGGCTGGAAAGCCTGCCCCACGGCAACGGCTGCCGGATGCAATTAAGTGAACCGCATTGACGTTAAGCCGGCCGGCCAAAGCTCACTGAAGGGGAACAAAGCCGAGCTTGGCGACAAGGGTCTGGCCCCCGCTCGTTATCCAGTCGAGAAAGTGCTTTATCGGCCCCCCGGGTTGGCCTGCCGTGTACATGTAGAGCGGGCGCGACACCGGGTAGGCGCCGTTGTTGACCGTCGCCGCCGACGGGAGAACGAAGGGGCCTCCCGCTTCCTTTGCCACGGCTATCACTTTCTGATCGGGTGTTACATAGCCCAGGCCGTCGTATCCCAGGGCATTGGGGTTCTGTCGGATCTCGCTGCTTATCCCCTCGCTCGACGGCATGAGGAGCGTGTCGGGTGAAAACAGGAGTTCGCTCTTGGAAATTCCCAGCCTTATCACGTTTTCCAGGAAATAGACATAGGTGCCCGAATTCGATTCCCTGGAAAGGAGCACTATCGGCCTGTTTTCTCCGCCCAATTCCTTCCAGTTGGTAATCCTGCCCGTGTAAATGTCGGATATCTGTTTGAGCGTGAGACGGTCCACCGGATTCGACGGATTGACCACCACCGCGATGGCGTCGCGGGCCACCACGAACTCGACCGGCTCGATGCCGTTGGTCCTGGCCGCCTTGATTTCCTCCGGCTTCATCTCGCGGGACGCGTTGGCAATCGAAACCGTCCCGTTGATCATGGCGGCGATGCCCGTCCCGGTGCCGCCCCCGGTGACCGAGATGCGGACCTCGGGATGCGTTTGCATGTACACCTCGGCCCACGCAAGGGCGAGGTTTACGAGGGTGTCCGAGCCCTTGTTTTCTATCGTCTGCTCGCGGCCGGCGGTCCCTCCCCGGCCCCTGGAATTATCGCCGCCGCCGCATCCGGCCGTCAGCACGGCGAAGGCAAGCAGGATGCAGGCGGTGAGAAAGCGGACGTTTATTGTCATATTCTTCCTGAATTCTCCCCCGCCGGGCCGAATCGTCGGCATCGAGCCGTATCCGGGGAAGTATCTATCCCGATCAAATCCGCCGCAAGAGCGGAAGGGGGCAGAGTTTCAAATCCGGGACACTGAGTTGACGCCTGAGCGGCACGAATCGGCGAGCTTGTTTGAAAGACAGACCCCCGATCTGGAAGGCCGAGCGATTATAGAAAGATGTGGCCGCCAATTCAATTCCATTTTGCCTCGAAGCGCTAAATTCCCTCCGGGCGTGCATAAACCAAGGGATCGCGGCTGCAAGCCGCTCCCACACGGATGGTTTTACTCCGGGCGTAAAAAACCCCCCGCCCCGGAAAGGAGGCGGAGGGTTCTTTAGCGGCAGGAGGAGGCCGGATCTCGCTTTGCTTGACCCGGCACCCGTGTCGACGCGTCGGCGTCAACGTCTCCGGATATGTGTCGGCCTAGTACATGCCGCCTCCGGGGGGCATTCCTCCCATCGGCGATCCGCCTTTATCTTCTTTGGGGACCTCGGAGATCATGCACATGGTGGTCAGCATGAGGGCCGAAACGCTGGCCGCGTTGAGCAGCGCGGTGCGGGTCACCTTCGTCGGGTCGATCACGCCGGCCTCGATCAGGTCTTCGAACTGGCCGGTTTCCGCGTTGAAGCCCATTGCGCCCGTCTGCTCCTTGAGCTTCTGAACGATGACGGAACCTTCTTCGCCGGCATTGGTCGCGATCTGGCGGGCGGGTTCTTCGAGGGCGCGCTTGACGATCTTGACGCCCAGGCTTTCGTCGCCGGTCAGTTCCATGCCGTCGAGGGCCGCAAGCGTGCGCAGGTAAGCCACGCCGCCGCCCGGAACGATGCCTTCTTCCACGGCCGCGCGGGTCGCGTTGAGGGCGTCTTCCACTCTGGCCTTCTTTTCCTTCATTTCGGTTTCGGTTGCCGCGCCGACCGAGATCACCGCAACGCCGCCCACCAGCTTGGCAAGGCGTTCCTGGAGTTTTTCACGGTCGTAGTCGCTCGTGGTTTCCTCGATCTGGGTGCGGATCTGGCGTACGCGGCCTTCGAGCACCTTGCGGTCGCCCGCGCCGTCGACGATCGTCGTGTTGTCCTTGTCGATGCGGACGGTCTTGGCCTTGCCCAGGTCGGCAAAACCGATGTTCTCGAGCCGGATGCCCTTTTCTTCGCTAACCACCTGGCCGCCGGTGAGGGTCGCGATGTCTTCGAGCATCGCCTTGCGCCTGTCGCCGAAGCCGGGGGCCTTGACCGCGCATACCTGGAGGGTGCCGCGCAGCTTGTTCACGACCAGGGTCGCAAGGGCTTCGCCTTCGATGTCTTCGGCGATAATCAGGAGCGGACGGCCGGACTTGGCGATCTGTTCGAGCACGGGAAGAAGGTCCTTCATGCTGCTGATTTTCTTCTCGTTGACGAGAATCATCGGCTCGTTCAGGATCACTTCCATCTTCTCGGGATCGGTGACAAAATAGGGGGAGATGTAGCCGCGGTCAAACTGCATGCCCTCGACCACTTCGAGGGTGGTTTCCATCGACTTGGCTTCCTCGACCGTGATAACTCCCTCTTTGCCGACCTTGTTCATCGCCTCGGCGATGATGTTTCCGATGGTGGTGTCGTTGTTTGCCGAGATGGTGCCGACCTGTGCGATTTCTTTCTGGTCCTTGGTGGGCTTGCTGATCGCCTTGAGTTCGGCCACGACGATCTGGACCGCTTTTTCGATGCCCCGCTTGATGGCCATCGGGTTGTGCCCGGCGGCAACGAGCTTCGAGCCTTCAAAATAGATGGACTGGGCCAGGATGGTCGCCGTGGTGGTGCCGTCGCCCGCCACGTCGCTCGTCTTGCTGGCGACTTCCTTGACCATCTGGGCGCCCATGTTCTCGAACTTGTCTTCGAGTTCGATTTCCTTGGCAACCGTCACGCCGTCCTTGGTGACTGTCGGGCCGCCGAAGCTCTTCTCGATCACGACGTTGCGGCCTTTGGGGCCGAGGGTTACCTTCACCGCGTCGGCCAGAATGTTGACGCCGTTAAGCAGGAGCTCGCGGGCTTTGTTATCGTAAATTAATTGCTTAGCCATCTGATAGTACCTCCTGGTTCGGTTTCGGATGTGATAGCGTTATTCGATAATGGCGAGGATGTCGTCTTCGCGCATGATCAAAACTTCCTGCTCTTCGAGCGTGATTTCGGTCCCGGCATACTTGCCGAAAAGCACTCGGTCGCCCTTCTTGACATCGAGCGGCCTCTTGGTGCCGTCTTCCATGATTCTGCCGGTTCCGGCCGCGACAACTTCACCCTGGATGGGTTTTTCCCTGGCGGTATCGGGAATGATGATGCCGCCCTTTGTCTTTTGTTCCTCTTCGATGCGTTTGACCACAACACGATCATTAAGCGGTCTGAGGTTCATGGTGACTCCTTTCATGCGTTAGATGGTGAATAACTTAATGGTAATTAGGGTAGAGTAGCGTGCAAGCGGGGGAGAACCCGTCCGGCTATTAGCACTCGTGTCCGATGAGTGCTTTTAATCATCTCGGGCTCATTTGGCAAGCAAAAAATTTTTCGATGGCGGGAAAAAAACCGTGAAAATCATGCCGCGGCCGGAAGGGTTCGAATTTGCCTCGATTCGGCCACCGGCCTTCTCGACAAGCTGGTAGACGATGCTCAATCCAAGTCCCGTTCCGCTCGCCTTGGTGGTAAAAAACGGGTCGAATATCCGCTGACGCACTCCCTCAGGCATCCCGGCGCCGGTATCCGCGACGTCGATCCGGATCTCACGGGGCCCCCGCGGACTTTCTTCGCAACCGCCGACCACGACGGAAAGTTCCCCCCCGTCGGGCATCGCCTCGACGGCATTGGTGAAAAGGTTCCACAGGACCTGGCGCAGGTGGTGCGGGTCGATTGTCAGCAGCGGGACCTCCCCGAATTCGGTCCGTATGTGATGCGATTCGGACACCTGGTTTTTTGTCTCAAGCAGCGAGAGGATGTCCCGGATGGTTGCGCACACGGAGACGTCCTCCACCTGCTCCGACTTGGGAGAGCCTTTTGCCAGCCACAAAAACTCCGTCACCAACTCGTTTATCCGTTCGATCTCGCGTTCGACGATCCCCATCAGGCGGGAGCGGAAATCGTCCTCCCCGATTTCTCCCCGGAGCATCTGGACGGCGCCGCTCATGGCGGCCAGCGGGTTCTTTATCTCGTGGGCTATTTCCGCGGCGATCCTTCCCGCAAAGGCAAGCCGCTCGGTGCGCTGCATGTGTTCCTCGATTGCCTTAAGCTGCGTGAGGTCCCGGAAGATCAAAATCCAGCCGAAGGGCTCCCCGAGCTGGCCCAGGAGGACGGAGGCCGAGTAGCCGATGCTGACCTCTTCACCCGAGGGGGACCTGTAGGCAATTTCCATCCTGGAAGGTCGCGACATGCGGTCCGGCGATGGCTCAACGCCCGGAAACCGCGCGATGTCGATCCCCGGCAGAAGCTCCGAGATCGGACGGCCTTCCGGGGCTTCGGCCCCGAGACCCAGGATCTCCTTGCCCGCGTTGTTCAAGAGGGCGACGCGGCCCTCGGAATCCACGGTGAGCAGGCCGCTGGTCATGCTCTGAACGATGCTCTGGTGAAGCGTCGAGAGCCGGCGCAGGTCCCGTTCGTGCTCGCTGGCCTGCCTGCTCGACCGAAGGACCTCCTCGGCGAGGTACCCTGCGAGAAAGCCCACCAGGTAGAACCCGGCGATATTGATCAAAATATTAAAAAAATAGGTCCCCGAGTCGCGCGCGTAGCCGGTCCCCGAGACGATCTGGAGCGGAGCTATCCACCCGAAGTACTGGAGGTCCAAAAGGAGCCCGTAGACGAGGGCGCACGCGGATGCGGCGAGCAGGCTTCCCCGCCGGTAGAGAAGCAGCGCCGAGCTGATGATCACCAGTATATAGAGGAAGGAAAAAGGGCTTTCCACTCCGCCCGAGAGGTAGACCAGGACCGTGACGGCCCCGATGTCGAAGAGGAGCTGGACCCAGGCGAACCGGATCAGGCGTCGCACGCGATTGAGGTTCCATGCGCCGAAAATGGTAAAAGCGAAAAGAATGCACGAAAAGATATAGAGGGGGTAAAGCTGTGAGGAAAGAAGGTCCTCCTTCCTGCCGCTCGTTACCGCCAGGGTGAGAAGCAGGAAGAAGACGGCCAGGCTGAGCCGGAAGAGAAGAAGCTTTTTGAGCTTCCCCCTGAAAAGGTCCTCATCGGAAATCGGATTGTGCCTCGCATCGGGTTGCCGGGTCATTTCCCCTATTTCGCCACCACGTCCGCCAACTGGAAGATGGGAAGATACATCGCGACGAGCAGACCGCCGATCGTGACCCCGAGAAAAAGGATCAGCATCGGTTCGAGAAGGGACGTCAAAGCATCGACGGCGGTGTCCACCTCGTCGTCATAAAAATCGGCAATCTTTCCGAGCATGGTGTCGAGGGCGCCCGTGGCTTCGCCGACCGCGATCATCTGGGTCACCATCGGAGGGAAAACGCCGGTTTCGGCAAGGGGTTCGGCTACCGAACGGCCCTCCGAGATCGAGTTGCGGGCATTCCGGATGGCCCTTTCGACCACCGAGTTGCCGGCCGTTGCGGCGACGACTTCGAGACCGTCAAGGATGGGCACGCCGCTTGACAGCATGGTCCCCAGGGTCCGTGTGAAGCGGGCGACCGCCACCTTCCGGATGAGCATCCCGAAGACCGGAGTCCGCAGGAGGAGCCTGTCGAAAGCGTCCCTTCCCCTCGGCGTTCTGCGCACCTGGCGAAGGGCGAGCAAGGCCGCGATCAGGGCGAGTATGAGCCAGTGAAAGTAATTCTTCGTGAAATCGCTCATTTCCATGACCAGGAGCGTCATGTAGGGGAGCTTTGCGCCCGCGTCGCGGAAGAGCTGGGAGAAGACCGGGATGACGTAAATCAGGATGACGGCCACCACGATCAGGGCAATCGAAACGACGATTGCCGGGTAGGTCATCGCGCCCTTGACCTTCCTTTTGAGCTTCGCGATCTTCTCGATGTATGCGGCCAGCCGGTTCAGGATAACGTCGAGGATGCCGCCGACCTCTCCGGCCGCCACCAGGTTGTGGAAAAGGTTGTCGAAGACCCTGGGATGCTTCTTGATCGCGTCGGAGAGGGTGGAGCCTTCCTCAACGTCTTTTTTTATCTGCCGGATGACTCTTTTGAAATTGGCGTTGCTCTGCTGTTCCTGGAGAATATCGAGGCACTGGACAAGGGGAAGTCCCGCGTCGATCATCGTCGAAAACTGCCTGACGAAGATCACTCGATCCTTGTCCTTGATCCCGCCGCCGATAGCCGGAAAGTAGTCCCCGAGGCTTTTGGGCTTTTCCTTTACGTCCTTTACATTAATCCCTTTGCGGACCACCATCTGCCGGGCAAGAGAGACGTTGTCGGCCTCGAGTTCCCCTTTTTGCTTCTTCCCGGCTCGATCCGTACCGGACCAGACGTAAACCGCCATGTTTCTCTCCAGTCGTGTCAAAAATATAGCTTAGCGAGGGTTGGCGCAGCTAAAAATGCAAATTTCGGTCCACTTGCGTGGTAGCCAGGGATTTTTATTTTTCCATGCGCCGGGTTTAAAACCTTCGCCTTTCAGGCGAAGAGCTTTAGCAAGTTTCGCTGGTCCGCTGGTTTTCCCGCTGGTTCCCAAGCTCCAGCTTGGGAACCCAGACCTGGAAGC
>JBAQYM010000220.1:0-5401 GCA_049300095.1 Syntrophobacteraceae bacterium | reverse complement strand
ATTATTGGATTTACTAAAAGGCGCACACTGCACACCTTTATTGGAATGTCAAGAAAACACATTCCAATATTGCGATTTTGTTAAAAAATGTTCCAAACGCCTTGCACATGCAAAATCCTAACCGGACCGTGCTGGGGCAGGGGGGATTTTACGCATCGGGACGCAATTTGGTATAAGGGGATGGGATTTCCTATTCAGGACCGGCCGCTTGACCCCGGCAGACTGTTAAAAGGGGCGGGGCTCCCTCTCTTTTTTCACCGCGTGATGCCGCGGGTCGCGCAGAGTTCGGCGTAGGCGTCGTCGACAAGGTCCTGGGCGCACGTCATACGGGCATCGAGGGTGCCCACGCCGATTGCGGTGGTGATAAGAATGGCGGTGTTGCCGGATTTAAATGGGGATTTTCTGATGGTGGCGAAAAGATAGGGGATTACCTCCCGCGCTTCCTCTTCGGGCACGTTGGGCAGGACCGCCAGGAATTCATCGCTTCCGTACCGGCCGATGAAGCAGTCCTCTTTGGGCAGGATCTCTTCGAGCAGGCCCGCGGCGTGCCGCAGGACATCCTTTCCGCTTTCGAGATCGTCCCGGTCGTGGACGAAACTGAAATCGACGATCAGCGCCGACAGGGGGGTTTTCGAGCGGCGCGCCTTCCTGAATTCCCGTTCGAGCACGGTGTAAATCTGGAAAAAGTTCAAAAGCCCCGTCACCTGGTCCTGGACGGCAAAATCCCGTACCTTCTCGTAGGTGAGGCAGTTATCCATCGACAGGGCGATATTGGTCCCGAGGCGCTCGAGGAGGTCCGTTCCGTCCCCGGGGCGGTATCTTTCGGGGTCGGGGCTGCCCAGCAGAAGCGCTCCGAAGATGACTTCGCCGATAGTGAGCGGGATGAGCGCCCCCGATTGCACCGGACCGCCGTTTCCCGGAAGCGCGGGGCGGGACCCGCTTTCGTCGGCCGAAAAGAGCACCGGTTTCAGGGCCGGTCCAAACATGGCGCGCACCGCTTCGCCCTCGACGGGCGACATCCAGGTGCCGTCGTCGATGAAGACGCTTTTTTCAGCCCCTCCGTGAAAGAGCCTTTCGAGGATCTCCGGGTGCGACAGGTAGAGGACGAGAAGCCCGGCCTGAAACCGCACCCTTATCTCGCGTAACAACTCCTCGGCGAGGCGATCCAGCTCGCGCGTCCTGAAAAGAATGCGCTCGACGGCCGCAAAATGTCTCCAAATTTTTTCATTCTCGGAAGCGTTTGCAAGCACCGCTTCCAACTCGTTGCGCAGGGCTTCGTTTTCCGCCCGCAGCCTCGCGGTTTCCCCGCGCGCCTCGACGGCAGGCGCATCCTCCGCTAATCGCGGCTGCAAGCCGCTCCCACCGCTTGCTATGGGCGGCAAGCCGCTCGCACCGGCTGCTTTTGGCTGGATGCCGCTCCCACCGGTTGCCTTGGGTTGGGGGGCGCTCCCACCGGTTGCCTTGGGCGGCGGGGCACTCGCACCGGCTGCTTTGGGCTGGATGCCGCTCGCACCGGCTGCTTTGGGCGGCGGGGCGCTCTCACCGGTTGTGCACGGCTTTTCGGGGTCTTTTCTTTGCTTGCGCGTCGGTTTGGGTTTTCGGTCCGTCACTCGGCAGGCCTATTTGAAAATTCTGGGAGGTTTGCGGCCAAGCTCGACCAGTGTGAGCGCCTCGGTTACCGCCTCGGCCGCGGTCTGGACGGCCAGGATCCCCGGAATCGGGGAGGGCGGCTTGAGGCCGACCACGCCTTTGCCCGACTTGAGCGCCAGGGCGATCTCGGAGAGCGTGCCGTAACCCCCCGCGACGGAAATCAGCACGTCGGCCGTGTGGACGATTATGGCGTTCCGGGCGTGCCCCATGTTGGTGGCGATGGGAAAGTCGATGAACTCGTTCGCGTCCCCCGTGTTCGGACCGGGAAGAATGCCGACCGTAATTCCGCCGACTTCCTTGGCCCCTCGGGCCGCGGCGGCCATGACGCCTTCGAGGCCTCCGCAGACGAGCACCGCCCCCTTCCGGGCGACTTCCCGACCCACTTCGGCCGCAAGCTCCTCGACTTCCGGCGTGCATACCGCGGACCCCACCACACCGATGAACGGACTGCGCATATCTATTCTTTCCATCCCCATTTTCCCACCAGGTCCACGAATCGGACCCCTCCCAGGTTCGTGTTGCGGGGCCCCTCCGGCGTGCGTTCGACCATGAACAGGTCCTGGCTGAACCGGTCGCCGACGGGCACTATCAGCCGGCCTCCCTCCGTGAGCTGGTCCACCAGCGGCTGGGGGATCTTCGGTGTCCCGGCCGTGACGATTATTCCGTCGAACGGCGCGTCGTCGGGCCAGCCCATCGAACCGTCGCCGACCCGGATGATCACGTTTTTATACCCGAGCTTCTGGAGCATCTGGTTTGCGCGATAGGCAAGCGCCGGAAGGCGCTCGATCGAAAACACCCTGTCCGCCAGCTCGGCCAGCACGGCGGCCTGGTAGCCCGATCCCGTCCCTATTTCCAACACTTTTTCGCGCCCCGTAAGTCCGAGTTTTTCCGTCATGAGGGCCACGATATAAGGCTGCGAAATGGTCTGCTGCTCCCCGATAGGCAGCGGGTGGTCATTATACGCCTGGTCCCGCAGGGCTTCGTCGACAAAAAGGTGCCTCGGCACCTCGCGCATCGCTTCCAGGACCCTCGGATCATGGATGCCGCGCGCCGCAAGCTGCGTTTCCACCATGCGCTCGCGCGCCTTCTTGAAATTTATCATTCGTTTGTCTGTTTGTTTGTTTCAATCCGCGCCCCCCGCGCGCGGGGAGGCGACATTCAAGCGAAATCTGTCTCGGTTTCTGCCTAAGGGGATTCGAGTCTCCCTTTTCCAATATAAAACGGGATAATGCAACAAGATTCTAAAGCCGCGCGGATTTGCGGCTAGAGCAGGTTTGCCCAGGCGGAAAAGGTTTGCGCGAGGGGGTCCGGGGGTCCGCCCCGAGCGCCCAAAACCCGGCCGCGAAGCCTTTGCCTGAACCACGCCCCGAAGGGGTGGCGCGCGCGGCCGTCCGAAACCCAGGGGGAGACGGACTCCATCTCCGTTTGCGCGGAGAGCAGCGGAAAGACCCGCGTTCCCGCATAGATGAAAACGAGGTTGTCCTTCCAGGAAGAATCGTAGTCTCGAAGAAATCCGGGGGCCGGAGGGTCGAAAATGCGGCGGAACGTCCCGGCAAAGTGGCTGTCGCTAACGGGACGGAGGGCAAAAAGGAGATTTTTCGGGTATTCCCGTCGGATGATTTCCGCCGCGTCCGATCTTTTCGAGCCTTGCGGGTCGAAGATGCCTATCCCCCTGAACGGAAGGCCGCGGCCGGCAAGCTCTTCGAGCGCCAGCCCGAAGCTCGGAAGCCGCGCGTGGGCGGTATCTTCCCAGAAAAGCGCGAGCGGGGCCTCGATGTGGCTTGAAACCAGCCGGAAAAGACCCTCTATGTAGCCCTGGTCGGCCCGTCTCTTCGATGAGATGAAAAACTTGTCGATCCAGGGCAGGACAAAAGACGAGGCCGCGCCCGAATCGAGCGCTTCCCGGCCCCGCACCGCCAGCGCGAAATACAGGGCGAGGCCCTCCGCCCACGTCTTTTTCGAATTCTCCGAGTTGTTCGAGTCTTTCGCATGGCCGCACCATGCAAGCACCCGGTCGAGGCTCACCTGCTGGTGAGGGGCAAGCGCCCCGGACCACTCGGTTTTCCCGCCAGATTCGATTGCCTCGATCTGGTAGGGGTCGAGAAGCGGGGCCGCCTTCCGCGACATCTCCCGCCACCGGGCTTTAAAGTCGGGCCCGAGTTCCCGCAGCGACCGGGCATGCTCAAGGGCCTGCGCCGCTTTCGGGGCGAAAATGCGCCGCGCGCGCATCTCGAAAAGGCCCGATACCGCGTCACCGTCGAAGTTTTCGCGGATTTCATCCGCCGCTTGCCACACGGACCGGGCAAATTCCCGGTAGAGTCGAGGCGAGGCAAACCGGGTCGAAAAATCCTCGAAGCCCCACCCCCCGGCGGCCGCAAGCGAAGCGTTATGCCAGCTCAAAACAACCCGCCCCGTGTCGGCGCTCACCCGCTCGGCGAGCCTTCGGATTTCATCGAGCTCAATCGCCTGGGCGTCGGCCAGTTGTTCCCAGAAGGCGAGGGTCCGGTTTCCCGCGCCTCCCCAGTAGAGCCTCGAAAAAGAGGGCGGGGCCGGTGGGGGCGTGCTTGCCGGCCGGGCCGCCAGGTGCTTTGCAGTCCTTCGCCAGGCCGATTTGGCGCGTCCCGCCCTCGGGGGGGAACCAAAAAGACGCCCGAGGTCGGCCACGGTGATTTCAAGGGAAGGATCGGGCAGGGGCCGCATGCTTTGCGCGGCAAGAAGGTTTCGAAAAATTCTCCAGCGAATGCGAAAACCCGCGGCCCTTGCGCCCGTGCGCGACAGCCCCTCAAGGCTGCAAAGGACCTGGGACTGCTGGACCGGGGCGGCCCTTGCGCCCGTACGCAACAGCCTCTCCCCGAGACTGTCAAGGAACGGCCCGATGGGATATCTTTTTCGCAGGAGCCAGGGCAGGAGTTTTCGAGGGATTCTTGCGACGGCCGCGTGAAAAAACCGGCTAAATTCGGGGTCTTGCGGGAGTCTTCCCGAAGAGCCGATCAGCTCGAACAGCGCCTGGAGAAGCTCGGACGGGATTTCTCCGACCCGCATCCCCAGGCGGGCCAGGCGCTCGAAAAGGCGGGCATGGCAGCCGGGCAGGTCGGCCCCCTCGGGGTAGAGGAGCAATCCGAGCGCCTCCTCCCGCACGGGCGGGCGCGGATCGGAGCACATCCTGAAAAGGGCCCGGAATTCCTCCCGCGAGGGGCCTCCCGGTCCGGGCCGCATCGCACCCCGCTGCTCGCGGAATCTGTCCCGGAAACTGTCCCGGGGTCTGTCCCGGAGTCTATTCATGTTGAACTCGTCCACTTTATGTTGAACTCGTCCACTCCGAATGCGCCTTAAACCGAGTTGAGATCAGAGGCGGCCCAAGCGGCCCGTGCAAGCGTTGAGCGGGGCCATTTGTTTCCCTTGGTGGTATTCCTACTCATCTTCATAGTAAAAGCTGAAATGATCAACCACGAAGAACACGAAGCTGAAAGGCGGGCGGCAGTTCGGCTTCGCATTTAGGGATGGGGAAAATATTATTATGCCATTTTAGGGCAGATTGTTATGTGGCACTACGGAAGTATTCCTCGTTCCCATGCTCCCGGGGCTGTTGCCCAAAGAAATATTCAAGTTGCGCGACTATTGAGCTGGACGTGAGTCCCCCTCCCTTCGATGGGAGGGGTTAGGGGAGGGTGTTGAATTTTCAAGTACTTACGACCCCCTCCCCCAGCCCCTCCCGCCAAGGGAGGGGAGACCTCCGCCCTGTTTTGGCCAC
>JBAQYM010000219.1:0-38349 GCA_049300095.1 Syntrophobacteraceae bacterium | reverse complement strand
CCTGGGGAGGCGGCGCGGGTGGAGTTGCTTCCGGCCCGGCGGGGGCCGGCATCGTCGCGGACGCCTGAGGCGGGGCCGGCACCGGGGCGATACGCCCCTGCGCGAACGCTACGGTCGATATCGCGGCCGCGAGACAGACAATCGCCGCCACAACCAATAAGAAGCCGGGCGCATTTTTCATCTTCCCAGAATGCGCGTTCATGGCACCCCCCTTATAATTTTCCGACTCACCCTCAACTTTTACAATAAATTCCGCTAATAATTGCACCAATGCATAAATATCGCAAATAATGATTTTGTCAAGAAGATGGAGTGTGTTGAGTTCGAGTATTCATCCTGGAATCATTGTGATTTCCGGAAATGGGACTGATCCTCTCACCCTTCATGATTTCGGCGCGCAAGGCCTCCAATACTTGCCGCCGCGAGAACCCCGGATAGAGCTCGATGACCTTGTCAAGCGCGGCGAGGGCCTCGTCCCCATGCGCCGCTTTGGCTAGGAAGAAGGAAAGGCCGAGCCAGATTTTTGCATTATCCGGGTCGCGTGCAAGCGCCTTGCGTGCCAGTACAACAGCTTGATCGGCCTTTTCGCCGTTGTATGCATACCAACCTGCAAGGAGCAAAGCATCAGCGGAATCGGGATCGATCTCCAAAGCCCAATCCAAACATTTTTCACCAATCTTCAGGAAGGGCCCGGGCATCCGGCGCTCCTGGGCCAGGAAAGCAACCGCCATGCAGATATTAAACCTTGAATAGGGCCTCAGAACATATTTTTTGGAAAAACTCCCTTTCTCTTTTTGCGCGTCATTAAGGGCCTCTTCCCGTTTCAGATTCTGAACAGCTTGGGTGATTTCGATATTGTCCGGGTCATGAGCATATGCCTGTTCCATCAACTGCGCTGCAAAAGGAAGGTCGCCAATCTTTTGCACTTCCAGGGCTATCCACAGGTCGATGGGCTTGTTACCCGGGTCGGATGCTCCATCGCCGTTGATGTCGACCTCCCTTGAGCGACACCACTCCAGTACTTGTCCGAGGACTGAGGAAGCCATTTCTTTCTTATGGATGGATTTATCGGTCATCTCGATATATTTGAATGCCTGGAGGATGTGTTTATAGGCATCCTCAAACCTGTCCAGGACCATGCAGGCCTGGGCCATGCTCAAGTACAGCGTCGGGTGGGCATCGCCGTCGAGATAAGAGGGTTGATTGGCGAGCAATTCGTCGCCACGGGCGATTGCCTCTTCGAATTTTCCCATCTGGACAAGAGTGGTTACAATTGCGTTTGCCGAAAGTCCATATGTTTCGAGACCCGGTTTAGACAGGCTCAGGCTTTTCTCGGCGTATTTCATGGATTCTTCATACTCACCGACGCGCAGGAGGGCGATGGCGTAATCCACATTGGCACGGGCGATCCCCGGTGCTTTGGTCGCGACGTCATGGTTTATCGTAATCGTATCCTGCCAGTCTTCGTTGCGAAGGAACGTGAGTATAGCCGAACAGGAGACGAGCATGATGACAACGGAGCACAAGACTTTTACATAATCGGTTTCGGAGATCGTCCGGGCAGCCTGCCTGAGCGCCATGCCCATGAGCATTACCAGGACGAGAAATACGCCGAAAGAGGGAAGGTAGAGCCTGTGTTCGAAGACAAGCTCAAGGGGCCAGATAGTGGATTCCAGCGCCAGGTTGAGAAAATACCACATTATCCCAAAGGTGATTATGGGATGCCTCTTTCTCCAGTAAATCGACCCGCCGATCAGCAAGGCGATGAACAGCAGCGAGGGCAAGGTTGTCATGGGGCTGAGAAGCGACGTCGAAAGATCCACGTCGTGTTCCATGCTGAGGCGCCCGGGGTCCGGCCACAGGAGGAGAGATATATACCAGATTACCACGCGTCCCTCTGTCAGGACGCGTTCCGTCATGGTGAAATGCCTCTTGGCGTATCCGTCCAGCAGGAGTGGCCAAAGAAGATCGTATGTCAGGACGCCAAAAGCAATTGCGGCCAGTCCCAGCACCACCCAGATTCTCCAGCTTCTTCTCCTGAAGAAGAGCCAGAGCCTGTCGATCGGTTTGGAATCAAAAAACCAGATTTCGGTAACTACGAGCATGAAAGGAAGGAGAACGGAGTTTTCCTTGGAAAGAAATGCGCCAATCGACGCAGCGGCAACCCCCGCATACCAGCCTGCGGCCTTTCGCCAGCTTTCGGGCGAGCAAGACCTGGCTTTCAAGTAGCACCCCACGGCCAGAAAATAGAAAAGGGCCTGAATGGAGGCCATGCGCTGTACGAGGTAGGTAACGGCGTTGGTCTGCACGGGGTTGAGCGCCCACAGCGCTGCAACACATATGGGGAGCCATCCCGCCACACTGCTGGATACTGAATCGGGATCGCGCTTTTTTTCTATGGAGATGATTTGCTTCGTGAGAAAACAGACAGCCAAAAAAGCGAATATATGTATAACGATATTTACCAGGTGAAAGTATATCAGGTTGCTTTCGCCAAGCTTGTGATTCAGCGCCAGGGTCAACATGGGAATAAGACGAGTCTTGCCGAACCTGGTGTGATAGATCGAGAGCAAACTGGAGCTGGAAAAGTCCTGTAGATAAATGCTCTTCTCATAAATAAATGAATGAAAATCATCGAGGAAGGGGGGGGAGGTGAAGGTATTGGAATAAGCCGCGAAGATAACGATAATAAACGGAACGGGAAGCAGTCGTTGGATCAGGGCTCTTGCTCCCGTTTTAGGCACTGCGTCCATTTCTTTTCTTTCTGGTCGCTGCGTAAAAGCGAAGAGCACCGGCAAGATGCCGGCACTCTTCGTCAGGCTGTGATGTTTGTTTAGTTCAGGCCCGACAAGCCGAGCTCCTGTGCAAGAGTGCCCGAGACGACCCATCCGTTGATCCTGCCGCCCGTGGCGGGTACCGAGGCTTTTGTATCCAAGATCTTACCGCCCAACTGCTTGAGTTCCGTGCAGGTATTGGCGGTGCCGACAATGGTGAATCTCATGGTCTTGCCGCCGGCTGTGGGTGCTGTCGGGGTAAAGCAGAGGGTGGCGGCGTCCGAATACATCGCCGTAAGGGTTCCGCCCTGCGGCATGGCGTTATTGAAGCTGTAATATGTCCCGATGTTGGTTTGGATCGCGTGAATGCCGGGGAAAACCCTGCTGGTCAGGCGCGACTTCTGGATGTATTTCTGATAGAAGGGCACCGCGACTGCCGCCAGGATGCCGATGATGGCGACGACGATCATGAGTTCGACCAGGGTGAAACCTTTGCTTTCCTTCATCTTGATAAACATTTTTCTTCTCCTCTAAAAGTGAGCTTTATTATATTTGAGTCAACGGGTTCGCCTTACCACTGAGTATCGTCAACCGGCCTCCTTCTCTTTAGCGCTTTTTTGAACTCTGTGTCTAGCATCACGTGTTGCCAGCCTAATGAGCAAGATTGATGCCGCAGTGGATTTTGGCTCACAATTATTTCGCGGATCGCGTCAAAACGCCTGCTATCCCTGTTTTGCGGAACGGTCGGACGTCATGAGATTTGCATGCATGCGCCGTGGAAGCCACGATGCCCCGGCAAGCCAACAAACTTTGTCGACTGCCATGACAAAAATTGGCAGTGCCCTGGAGATTTCGCAGGATTTGCGTTGTCGGGATGGATCGGCTTTCCTCACTTGATCCGGGGTGCTGGTATGCTTCTTGAATAATTGCATGGGACTTGGCGCCCCTGCCACGGGGCCGGGGTCGGATCATGCCCACAGAGATGCGCCGGCGTGGACGCACCCACGGAGACGCTTTGTGGTTGTCAGTTTTATGACATTCGCATGGTGTGTGGGGCGTGGATGGCGCGGGGAGTCGTAATCCGCGGGGGATAAAATGACCGAAGAAGATTTCGTGGAAAAAATCCGGGGCAAAAGGGTGCTGTTCGTCACCCCCTCGGATATCGATTATATAAGGAACAAACAGGAAATAGGCATCCTGAAAGAGGCCGCGAAACACATCGATATCATAGCTCCGAGGAATACCCATGCGGTTAGGCCGACCGGAGTGGGACGGATCGTGCTGATCAATTTGAAGACCCTCTTTGCGGGCATGTGGAAATATGACGTCATTTTTATGGCCGGACTTCCTCAGTTGATGGCGCCCTTCTCCCGTTTCCTGTTCGCAAGGAAGATTCTCATAATCGACTTTTTCATCTCGCTCTACGATACACTCGTTTCCGACCGCAAGGTCCTCTCCGAAAGAAATCCTTTGTCCCGGATCGTTAAATGGCTCGATCGGCACACGCTTTCAAAAGCGGATTGCGTCATAGTGGACACCCGTGCGCATGCCGGGTATTTTGCCGGGATGTACGGAGTGGATGCGGCGAAAATGGCGGTTATCTACCTCGAAGCCGACCGGGAGATTTATTATCCCCGAAATGTGCCGAGGCCGGAGGATTTGCGGGATAAGTTTGTCGTATTCTTTTTCGGGGCGATGAACCCGCTCCAGGGAGTCGAAGTCATCCTCGATGCGGCCCGTCTTCTCGAACGACATGAGCGCATAGTCTTCCTTATCATCGGCCCTCGCGAGAAGGTAAACAACCTGGAACGGTACTCTAAATTGCGGAATGTGCGATATCCTGCGAGGTGGTTGCCGCAACATGAAGTCGCGGATTATATAGCAATGTCCGATGTGTGCCTGGCGGGCCATTTCAATGCCGCCGTCCCCAAGGCGGGCAGGGTCATTCCCGGGAAGGCCTATTCCTACCTCGCCATGGATAGGCCGACTATTTTGGGTGATAATCCCGCGAACAGGGAGCTTTTCTCGGAAGGGACCAGGAATGTGCTTTTTGTGAGGATGGGAGATCCCGAAGCGCTGGCGAATCGGATTCGTAAAATGGCGGATGAGCGAAGCGGGGCTAAAGAATGAACGATGACTGGCTGCCGATGCCAAGATACAGATTGAGAAAAGATCTGGTCAGAAAGGTTCTCCAACATGAGAACTTGGTTAATAAGACATGCCTGGAGCTGGGGTATGGTTCCGGAGATATGCTCTTGCTGTATGCCGAACTGGGGCTTAGGGCCTATGGGTTTGACATATCGGAAGAGGCGCTTCGACACGCAAGCACGCGGATCGGAAATCAGCCGCCCCTGATAAGGCAAAGAATAACATTAATCAAGGAAAAGGCGCAGATAGACGAGAAACGATTTGATTATATCATGGCTTTCGAGGTCCTGGAGCATATAGAAGATGATGCCGCCTGCCTGGGTGAATGGTGGAATACCCTGGGGGAAGGCGGCAGACTGCTTATCTCCGTTCCCGCACACCTGAGCAAGTGGGGAGCCAATGATGTTGCCACAGGCCACTATCGGCGATATGAAAAGCAAGCGTTGATGAATCTGCTTGCAGACTCCGGGTTCAAGGTCCTTTATTCTTGGAATTATGCATACCCGTTGTCCATTTTGTTGGATATTTTCCTGCAAAGAGGGTCCGGAGTCGAGTCGGAAGACAGCCTCTCCAAGGAGGAGCTTTCAAAACAAAGTGGAATAAACAGAAAGAAAAACTTGGTGAACAGGTTTGTATCGAGCGGCTTTTTTTTGTCCCCCTTTTTATTCATGCAAAGATTCTTTCTGAATAAAGATTGGAGCTCGGCCTACCTGATTTGTGCGGAAAAGGCGCCGGGAAAATCGCCGGATAAAGAATAGGCCTGTCTGCGCTGTCTTTATTGTTTGCATTACAGTAGAAAGCCCGCTGCGAGAGTCTGATGCTTAAAAAATCGCATTCCATCATCCTGCTTGGATTTCTGTTAGCCTTAATTACCTATTACATGGTTGGACATAGCTCAGACTTCAAGCTCATTCTCAATATATCACCTGCATACTGCTTCATTATAGGGATGTTATATATATTATTTTTGATTACCAACGGCCTATTTTTTAAGATAATGGTAAGCGAGTTCGATATAGATATGAGCTTTTGTGAATATACGGCTATCTCAATACTTACCGCATTCGGCAATGCTTTTGTCCCATTGAGAGGAGGGGTGGGGATGAGGGCAATCTATATGAAATCAAGGTACGGATTTAACTACACTAATTCGGTAGCAACCATAGCAGGAACTTATGTTATAGGACTAAATGTAACATCAATTGTCGCACTTGTAACGATCGTGGTTCTCTACGTTAAAGAAGGTCAGTCCAGCCCAGCAATTACGTCAGCCATTGCTTTTATGGCGCTTGCGTCGGGCTACATAATGCTGTTCAATCCCCAATGGCATAAGCTAATACCATTCAGTGGAATAAGGAGCAAGCTGGACGAACTGATGTATGGATGGTCGGTAATTCGAAAATCATCGAAGAATGTTTTGTACATGTACGCGTTAACACTTAGCAATTTCATTTTACTGTCAGTCATTACATGGTGTGAATTAAAGGCTTTGGGCATTGGTGATATGCATGGCAATCCAGTTACTTATTTGCAGGCATTATTCTTGTCTGTTATCAGCATTATTTCCCTCTTTGTCAGCATAACTCCGGCATCTCTTGGCATTAAGGAGGGCCTGCTTATGCTTACATCCAGTGTGGTAAACATTTCTCCATCATATGTAGTGATGATGTCTATTCTTGACAGGGCTATCAGCTTCTCTGTGCTTTTGATGCTATTCCATCCGGCAACCTATTGCCTTAACGTTTGCCTCAGGAAAAAAGCTCCCGCCGAGGGTAATTAGACTCACATCCCCATGCAAGACGGTGAAGCAAGGGGGCTTCGCACTTCAAGAAATCAAAAACGGATGCCGCCACTCGCAGGCGCGGGCGGGATGGACGAGACCTCCCAGGGTCAGGCAGCGCCTCAGGGCATGCTTTTTTGAGACTTCCCGCACGGTTGCGTCGAAGGCTTTTCTGCCGGCCTCCATGCACCGGTCCATCGCCCTGAAATCGGCCCAGAAAAGCTGCCCGATTTCGGGCGTCACCACGACGTCCGCGTATGATTTCCTATGCCGGTTCAAAACGATGCGCGTGATCTCGTTGGTGCGGAGGACGATCTCGATTGCGGACTGGGGGTAGACGGTCATGCCCGAGATTTCGAGCGTCGCGTCCACGGCGATGACAAAATGAGCGCCCAGTGCGATGGCAGGGGCGACCGGAACGTTATCCACCCAGCCTCCGTCGACCAGGGAGCGTCCGTCTATCTCGATTACCGGGAGCAGTCCCGGGATGGCCGAACTGGCCGCGATGGCGCGCCGCAACGAGCCGCTGGTGATGACGATCTCGTCTCCCGTGGCCAGGTCCATGGCAACCGATGCAAACGGGATCGGCAAGTCCTCGATCAGGATATCGGGGACGAGCATCGCGATCATCTCGTCGTAGAGGTCTTCCCGGACCAGTTCGGTATGGAGCATCGAGTGGGTATAATAGACCCCTTTCCTGAAAAGCCACACGAACCGGTTGAAAAAGCCGTCGGGGCCGACCTGCGCGATGCCTTCGGCGGTGACCGCGGAGGCGGTCTTAAGGAATACCTCGCTTCTAAACAGCGTGCCGAGCCGCGCGATCACCCTGGAAGAGTCGCGGTAATAGGCGTAAAGGCCACCGATGACGGCCCCCATGCTCGTCCCCACGATCATGTCGACTTGCACCTTCTGCCGCTCGATGCTTTCGAGCACCCCCAGGTGGGAGAGCGCCCTGGCGGAGCCGCCGCTAAGCACCAGGGCGGACTTGAAGCGTTTCGCGGACATGTGTGGCCCTTCCTGTAGCCGTCAGCGGTTAGGTGTTACATTCGGCCCTTAACTATTATATAGTCGTTGTCCTTGTGGCGGCTTGCCTGCTGAGATCTCGCGGCTGATGGCTCGAATCTTCCCGCCGCTAACTCTCAGCTTCCTTATGCATTCTCCCGGTAAAAATCAACCGATCATTTCGAATCAGAAGAAAGAGGAGCGGAGCATGCCCGAAATACCCATTCGGATACCGGTGGAAGACGGACAGATCAGCCTGGAGGGGCTCTTCCGCGAGGGCGACGCGGGCCGGAACGCCGTGATCTGCCACCCGCATCCGCTCTATGGCGGGAACATGGACAATAACGTCGTCGAGGCGGCCCAGCGCGCATTCGCCGCCCGCGGTTGGGGGACGCTGCGCTACAATTTCCGGGGAGTGGGAGGGAGCGCGGGCAGGGCGGGGGATGGCGAAAAAGAGGCGCTTGACCTGATCGAGGTCTGCCGGCATCTTGAAGGGCTTCATCCCGGCGCGCTCGACGTTGCGGGATATTCCTACGGGGCGTGGACCGTATTGCGGGCCGTGCGCCTCGGGCTCGATGCGGGGTCGTTCTGCCTGTTCTCGCCGCCGCTCGAGTTCATGTCTTTCGAGGGCCTCGAGCTTCCGGACCGGCCCATTTTGATAACCCTCGGGAACCAGGACGATTTCTGCTCGGTCGAATCGCTGCGGGAATGGCTTTCGATCCAGCCGCATGCGAACGAGCGGGTGAGCTTCGATATCATCCCCTACTGCGACCACTTTTACTGGGAACACGGACAGAATCTGTCCGCGAAGATCGAGGCATTCCTGAAAAAGACGTTCCCGGGCCTTCCCGGTTAGCCCCGGCGGTACTTGGGAAGTGACACCAAGTAACCGTTACTCCCCTCGTTGCGGCGCGGCCTCCCGACCGTGCCACCGTGCCCGACCGAAGGTCTCCCAGCGAGAGTCTCCCTCCCTTCGACGGGAGGGGTTAGGGGAGGGTGTTGAATTTTCAAGTACTTACGGCCCCCTCCCCCAGCCCCTCCCGCCAAGGGAGGGGAGACCTCCGCCCTGTTTTGGCCACACCTGTCGCAACCCGGCAACAACCAGGGCAACAATATGCCGTCCTGAGACCTCCGCCCTGTTTTGGCCACACCTGTCGCAACTCTTGCATTTGGGCAACAGCCCCTTCCAGCCCGCCCCACGGTCTTGGCTGCCGGATGCGCTTCAAGTGAACAGTATTGCGGCTAGCCTTGGCGGTACTTACACAAAAGGTCTGCAAACAAAGGCCCCGCTTTCCCGTGAAGGAAGGGGGCCCTTGTGGGAGGCAGTCCGTATGCCTGGGAGACCGCCAAGTTGCCGCCGGAGTGTTCCTGTTTGGTGTGGATTGACTCCCTTTTCCGTTGACTCCCGTTTCCGTATTCTCGATCGATCCATAAAATTTCGTCGACATCCGCTTCATGAAAATCCCGCGGCCGCTGCGGAGGACGCCGATCACCGCATCCCGTGCCAGTTCCTGTAGAGAATCTTCAGTTGCTGGAACCGGTCATGGCCGAGGAGCTTCCGCAACTCCAGCGAGTAGCTGAAATTGGTTGCCGCAAGCAGGGTCCTGGTGCTTTCGAGTTTCTTCATTTGCGCCACCACGGCGGTTTCATTGAGGTCCTTGCGTTCGAGCATGTTGGTAAGATCGCTTTTATCCTGCTCCACTTGTCTCTTGAGTTCCGCGAGCCTGTTACGATTGTAGTCGAACAGTTTGTCCAGCTCGTTTTTCTGCTGTTCGGTGATGTGCAACTGGTCGCTGAAGTAGGGGACACGCCACCATCTCCCGGGGGGGATGTCCTTTGCCTGTAAGAGCGACGGCAGAAGGATGAACCCGGTCACAAGCAGCAATTGTATGAATTTCTTGAACATGTTGCGATCCGCCGTTTTTAGGTGGTGGCCTTCTCATCCCGTCCGCCGGGCGATTTGGTGTCGTGCGACGCCCCAGGCCCGTCAGAGTCGGAAGTATCGGAAATATCCACATAGAACTTCGGCAGCGGGTTCTCCTCGAGATTTTCGACTTCGGCCATAAACCTTTCATCCTGGAGCATCTCCAGGTAGATTTTCTCGAGACCGGGGTCCCTCGCGGGTCTCAAGAGGTGGTAAGGATTCAGAAGGACCACGAGCAAGGAGGCCAACGCCAGGCCCATGCCAAACGTGGGGCGAATTCTCCACGTCGGTCTGAAGACTCCGGATTCCGCGCCGGGAAGCCTTGGTCTTCTCAGGGACAGCGGCGCATTTGCGCGCGAGAGTTCCCCAAATCGCCCGAGCTGGGCCTCGAGGGCCTTCTTTTGGGCGCGGCAGGCGGAACAATCGAGCAGATGGCGGCGGACCGCGGAATCCAGGCCCTCCGCATCCACAATGGCCGCCATTATCCGCTCTTCGTCAAGATGGCCTGTTGTCCGTTTTGTCATGCCATTCTCCTTCCAAAAATTCACTCAAGGCGGAGTCGTCCTTGAACTTCTTAATCGCCCTGTAGAGATGTGTCTTTACGGCGCTTTCGCTCTTCTTGAGTATGTGGGCGATCTCCCTGAGATGGAAGTTGTCGACAAATCTCAGGAAGAAAACCTCCTTCTCCATGGGTGAAAACCGCTTTGATAACTGTCTTACATGAGCCCAGAATTCGTCGGTAATCACCTTATCGAGGGCCCCGGGATTCTTATACGGGGCCACATCGGCCGGGTCCCCCTCGGGCATTTCTTCCGTGATGCCGAAGAAGGCCAGGAATTTCTTTTTCCTGTGAAAGTCCCGGACCCGGTTGACGGCTATCCTGTAGAGCCAGGGGCGAAATCTGTCGGAATCCTTGAGCTGGGGAAGATATTTGAACGCGGCCAGGAAAATGTCCTGCGTAAGGTCTTCGGAATCCATTCGGGACCGGGTGCGGAAGAAGACGAGCCGGAAAATCTCGTTCTGATGGAGAACGATAAGCTCCTCGAATGCGCTCCGGTCCCCCGCCCTGGCTCGATCCACCAGGATGGAAACCGGGCTTGCACCCTCCGGCGCGGTCGGCGCCCTCGAATCTGCGTCTTCCGAAAAAGTCATTGAGAGTAGAACGCATCCTGTCGCGTATTGGATTTTTTCCCCCCTGCAACGCGTTTATTATTAATCCACTCTCCCCCCAGTTGCAAACAGCCAATTCCGAGAAGACCCGCTTTTATTAGAGATAACGAATGAGGAATCAAATTTGTTTACAAAGTGAGGATTTTTTTATTCATAACGCACAGATGGGAACATCGGGCATTTTCACCCGCCCTCCGCCCCCGGTGCTTATAATCTTCTAAGAGGGGGTAGCGTTGCGTGGATAAATTCCTCCCAGAGGAGATTGGACATGGAGATTCGCAAAATTCTTTTCCCGGTGGACCTGGCGGGAAGCTCGTCGAAGATAGTTTCACGGGTCCTTTACATGGCGCAAAAATTCGACGCCGAGGTGCACCTTCTGTCGGTTGCCGGCAGCCTCGAGCAGTACAGCACCTTCTATGTTCCCCATCCTTCGCTTGACCGGTACGAACAGGAGGACACGGCGCGCGCCGAACGCCTGCTCCGCGAGTTTGCCGAGGAGCATTTCGGCGATTTCCCGCGGCTGAAAATAAGCGTCCTTAGCGGAAAGCCCGTGGAGCAGATCATAAATTACGTGGATTCGGCGGGAATCGACATGATCATGATGACAACCCACGGCCGTCACGGCCTGGAGAGGGCGCTTTTTGGAAGCATGGCGGAGGAAATAATGAGATCCTCTTCGGTCCCCGTAATGTGCTTCAACCACGCGGTCGAGGAGGAAAAATGGAAGGAAGCGGGGCTTGCGGCCGCGGTTCGCACGGCCGCTCCCGAAGCCCACGCGGGCCGGTAATGCGATGGTGTCGTTATCAATGACCGCAGTGGGGGACGGGAAGGATGTCCCACCCGCCCCCCGCGGCGAATCAGTGCTGCTGGCGCGAAATTTCGGCGTCCTTTAAAGTGGTGAAGATCAAGCGGCCCGCCGTGGTCTGGAGGATACTCGTAACCGATACTTCGACCTCCTTGCCAAGGTGCCTGCTCGCGTTTTCCACCACCACCATGGTGCCGTCCTCGAGGTAGGCGATTCCCTGCCCCTGTTCCTTTCCCTCTTTGAGGATCTGGAGGCGGAGCACCTCGCCCGGCAGAACCACGGGTTTGAGCGCATTTGCCAACTGGTTGATGTTGAGGATGCGAATGCCCTGGACTTCAGCGACCTTCGACAGGTTATAGTCGTTGGTCACAATCTTCGCATTCAGCCTCAGGGCCAGCGCAACGAGCTTTGCGTCCACATCGTTGATATTGTCGAAATCCTGCCGGTCTATCCGGACTTCGATCATCTTTTCCTGCTGGAGGCGCTTAATTATGTCGAGCCCGCGCCGGCCCCGCACGCGCCGCGTGGGATCGGGGCTGTCAGCGATATGCTGAAGCTCCTGGAGCACGAACTCGGGGATTATCAACACTCCCCCCAGAAATCCCGTTTCCACTATATCCGCGATACGGCCGTCAATTATCACGCTGGTGTCGAGGATCTTTGCCAGGGGGCTGCCGCGGTGCATCCCCCGAGCGAACCACGACCAGTTCGGGACGCGCAGTTCCTCAATCCTAAAAGTGCCCAGAACGATTCCAATGTAGCCAAAAATGCAGGATAAGATGACATAGATAACGACGCTTATCGTTGTATTCTGGACCGAAGCAAAGGCAAAGCCGATGAGCTTGGCGATAAAAAGGCCCAATACCAAGCCGATGGTCCCTCCCGCCAAAACCTTGAGCGGGATCCTCTGTATCAGTTTTTCAATGGACAGCGCGGCGCAGGCAAAAACGATGCCCGCCAGCACTCCCGCCCAGGGCACCCAGGTGTAGCCCATGAACGTGGTGATCATGAGCTGGTCTGCGATCAGGTACCCGCCGAAGGCGCAGATCACGATCAGCGCCAGTTTTAATACAAGCCAACCCCATTTCAATCGTCTCACCCCCTCTCAATATAAAGATGCGGGTAAAGGCATAAAAAAGCCAGTTCCCGGGAAGGCTTTTCACGGTTCGAGGTGAAAGTAATAATGGACAGGATAAATCAAGGAGGAAACAATGCCGGCCAGGGCGGCTATCTCAGCAGTTCGAATATGGATTGCTCGATCTCGTCCTCGGTAACTTCCTGGACGATCGAAAGCTCTTTCAGCAGCAGGGTTCTTGCCGTGTCCAGCATTTTTCTTTCGCCGAAAGAAAGCTCCTTGTCCCCCTTAAGGACGGTCAGGTCCCGAAGTACTTCGGCGAGTTCATAGATAGAGCCCGTCTTGATCTTTTCCATATACTCGCGGTAGCGCCTGTTCCAGGTGCCTCCGTTGACGGATACCTCTCTTCTGAGAAGAATATCGAATACCCTGGGAATATCTGTTTGCGTTATCAAACCCCGCAGGCCGACGCTTTCGGCGTTCGGAATGGGAATCATGATCTTCATGCCGTTATCCAGGATGCGCATGATATAGAAGTCCTGCCTTCGGCCCCCGATACTCTTCGATTCGATGGACTCTATCTTTCCCACACCATGAGCTGGGTAAACAGCCAGATCGCCGATTTTAAACATCATGTCCTCCACGCGCCGGAAAATGCCAAGCCAAGAGTGCGAAGCATCTTAATTTTACCATTGGCGTGGGAAAATGCAAAGAGCTAAACCGACCCACCACGGGATTGCACCTGTAAATATTGAATATAATAAAGAATACCAGGCGAATGAAACTGCGGGTTACGATATATGATGGAGTGAGAATTAGAGAACAATGTGACCTCGAAGACCTGGCCGAGCCCGAAATAAGCTCACCCGACCGATGCGGATAACACACGTTGAGCTATTTTAACCCACGTGATGCAAACAATACAGGAAATTCTTCCTCTCAGCCGGGAGGGTATCAGGGGGCTGTTGCCCAAAGAAATATTCAAGTTGAGCGACTATTGAGCCGGACGTGAGTCCCCCTCCCAGCGATGAGAGGCCGCTATACGCAACAGATGATCCAGATGGATGAGGAGCCGGACGTGAGTCCCCCTCCCTTCGATGGGAGGGGTTAGGGGAGGGTGTTGAATTTTCAAGTACTTACGACCCCCTCCCCCAGCCCCTCCCGCCAAGGGAGGGGAGACCTCCGCCCTGTTTTGCCCACACCTGTCGCAACTTTTGAAATTGGGCAACAGCCCGTCAGCCCCGCACCTACCCTCGAAGGACGGAAGTGGCGTTTTGCCGCTTTGTCTTTTCGCGTTCTCTTTTCTCCGACAAAACCCTTCAATTTCCGTCACCGTCCGCCGGGCGCCGCATCCTTGGGGGGCGCGGCCGGGGTCAGAAGGGGCGCGAAGCGTTTGTCCACCTTTTCCACCTCGGATTTCATCTTCTGCTGGAGTTGTTCGTAGGCTTCCTCGAGCGAGGCCGCCATTACCACGATCTGCCCCTGGCTCACTATCAGGCGCTTGAGTTCCGGAATCTTGAGCCTTGTCGAAGATCGCAGATAAACCGGCTGTATGTAGAGGATCACCCTCCCGATGGGCAGGATGATCATCTTGCCCCGCGCCACCTCGGAGCCCGCCTGGTCCCAGAGCGTGAACTGCTCGGAAACCTTGGTGTCCTGGTTGATCAGGGCGTAAATCTGCGAGGGACCGAAGACGAGTTCCCCCTTCGGGAAATTATAGACGATAAGCTTGCCGTAATGGGGCGCATCGCACCCAACGAGCGTGAGCGCGCGCAGGTTGTCGCGCCCGCTGGGGCTCATGGGCAGGAGCAGCAGGAAATCGAACCTTCCCGGCTGCACCAGGTCGAGGGTCAGATAGTAGGGCCTGATGCGGATTGCTTCCTTTCCCTTGTAGGTATTCGCGAATTCCCATGTGTCCTCCTGCTGGTAGAACACTTCGGGGTCGGTCTGGTGATACTTGGCGTACATCGCCATCTGGATTTCGAACATGTCCTGGGGGTAGCGCACATGCGCCTTGAGTTCCGCCGGCATCTGGGCCGAGTCCCTGAAAAGTCCTGGATAAATCCGGCTGTATGCGCGGATGATCGGGTCCTTGGGATCGAAAATATAGAAGTCCACCGTCCCGTCGTAGGCGTCGACCACTACCTTTACCGCATTGCGGATATAGTTCAGATCGCCCGATTCCGTCCTGTATGGCGCCGAGGCCGGGTAGAGGGCCGAGGATGTGAAGGCGTCCTGGACCCAGTAAAGCTTGCCCGAGGCCAGGACCAGGTAGGGGTCACGGTCAAGGGAGAGGAACGGGGCGAGTATCCGGATGCGTTCGCGAATATTCCGGCGGAAAAGGATGCGGCTCTCCGGGGTCGTGTTGGTCGTGAAAAAGAGGTTCCTGTCCTTGAAGTAAGCGGCGAAGAGGAGCCGTTTGAAAAGCGAGTGGATTGGAACTCCGCCTTTTCCTTTGTAGCTGGTTAGAACGTTGGTCTCCCCCTTCGGGTAGTCTATTTCGCCGGCGTCGTTGGGGGCGATGATGTAGTCGCTTCCCGCCGCCTCGCCGAAATAGATTCCGGGCTGTTCGATCTTGAAACCGTAGTCCGATTCGGGCGGGATTCCGCGTATGAACCAGACCATCGGTTCGTCGCCGCCCTGGCTGGCCGGCGACATCACGGCCCCGTAGCCATGCGTGTAGGAGAGGTGCTCGTTAACCCAGTTGCGCGCCCCCGCAGGAATCTGGGACTGGTTGATTTCGCGGGCCGAAAGAAAGACCTGCTGATAGACGTTGTTTACCGTGTACCGGTCCACGTCCACGGATGGGAAATCATAGTAGGTGCGCAGTTCCTGGAGCTGCTTGTACACATCGTCGAGGAGTTCGCCGTCCCAGACCGGGGTGTTTCGAAGTATCATCTGAACCTGTGGAATGCCGGGGTCCGATGGGACGCGTTCGGGGTTGAAGTTGCGGACCTCGACTTCATCGAGCTTGTACGCGGCCAGGGTGGACTTGATGTTATTTGCGATGTAGGGGCGCTCCTTGGAGATTTCGTTTGGCTTGACGACATATTTCTGGACCGTCTGTGGAAGAAAATCCGAATACCGCACCAGGGTTGCCAGGATAAAGGCCGCCGCAAAAACTCCGAGCACCACCGCGCCTTTTCGCGTGTTCACCACGTAGACGAGGGAAAATGCCGTTCCGGCAAGCGCGATGAGCGCAATCCAGATGAGCGGGGCGATGATGTTCATCTCGACATAGCCGGGGCCGGAGAAAAGCGGCAGATGGCTGGTCGAGTAGACCAGGCCGTAGCGCTGGAGGATGAAGTCCCAGATTTCGATGAAAAATATCAGCAGCACGAGGATGCTCAAGTGGAGTTTTGCTCCGCGCGGGAGATGCATTTCCTGCCTCGACAGGATCCTTTTTTCCAGCCAGTACAGGACGACCAGGCTCAAGAGCAACACGGTGAAGGCTATCAGGAGGTATTTTTGGATGAGGGTGTATATCGGGTACGCGAAAAGATAGTAGCTTATGTCGTTGTGGAAAACGGGATCGGAGGCCCCCGTCGGCGGGGCGAACATATAGAGCAGGAAGGCCTCCCAGCGATCATAGATAGGCAGGGTCACCGCTATGGCGAGGATGACCGAGATGGGTGTGTAAACCCACATCGACCCGGTGCGAAACATCTGGAACAGTTCTTTGTAGCGCTTGAACGAGGCGGCCGGGGACGCGCTCGCGCCCGGCTGCGTCGTGGTGCCCAGATGGCGGGAGGCAACCCAGAAATTCAGGAAGAATATCAGGAAGAAAGTCACGGAAACCGAGACCAGGACGGCGTACTGGTAGAGGTTTTTTTGCCAGAAATAGCCCTCATAGCCCAATGAGCCGAACCACCAGTATTCGACGAAATATCTGGCGGAAACAAAGCTGCCCACGAGCACAACGGCGCTCGCGACCAGAACTGTTCCGATAGATGCCAGAAGCCCGCGTTGCCACTTCACCATATTATCCTCCCATCAATGATAGGCGCCCGGTCACGGGGACCGGCGGCCGAGGCCGACACGACACCCGGATATCTCATTTTCCGTATACCGCCGATGCTTTTTCGAGCACCCCGGAACCGATCAGCCACCGCATGCTCGAAGACACGAGGAAGGGCCCGTTAAGGAGGTCCTCCTTGTTGTAGACAAAGGGCTTGCCCGACAAATCCACCATCACTCCCCCGGCCGCCGTGACGATCGCCTGGCCCGCGGCGGTGTCCCATTCCCAGGTGGGTCCGAAGCGGGGATAAAAATCGGCCTCTCCGCCGGCAACGGCGCAGAACTTGATCGAGCTTCCCCGGTTTACGATCTCGTGGTCGGCGATAAGGGAAAGAATCTTTTCGAGGCCGGGCGAGGGATGCGACCGGCTCCTCACAATCCGCACGGGGCCCGTGGGCCGTGCCTGGGCCACCTCGATCCGCCGGCGCCCTCCGGATGTCTCCTCAAAGCAGCCCTCCCCGACATTTCCGAGAAAAAGCCTGTCCGCGACCGGTATGTATATTACACCCACAACCGGTGTCGCGCCTTCGATCAGGGCGATATTAACGGTAAATTCACCGTTTCGCTTGACGAATTCCTTCGTCCCGTCGAGCGGGTCCACCAGCCAGAAACGCTCCCATTTCCTCCTCTGTTCGAAGGGGACCGATTTGCCCTCCTCGGACAGGACCGGGATGTCGGGATACCTGGAGCGCAACGCGTCGGCGATGATCCTGTGCGAGCGTGTGTCGGCAAGCGTCAACGGCGACCAGTCCTCTTTTCGCCGCACCTCGAAATCGGTGCCGTATACCTCGAGAACGGCCCCGCCCGCCTGCCTGGCCAGTTGTGCAAGAAAATCGATATCAATCATGCTCGTTAGCGACCCCATCGCCGTATCAGCGCTCCGCCTTGATATAGAGACTGCGTATCAGCTCGAAATGGTTGCTGTGGTTCCTGATTTTCCACCATACCGACCCCCGGCGCGCGATGCTCCAGGGGGGAGATACCTTGCCCCCCTCTCCCGCGAGCAGCCGGGATATGTTCTCGATCGCCGGTCCGGCAAACTCTCCCGATTCCATGCCCCCGAGCCAGTTCTCGGGCGGGCTTACTTCCTCCGACCACGAGAAGGGGTCCGAGATGAGCAGTTGCGCCCCCCGTGAGCGCGCCACCCGGTTGGTTTCCAGGACGTGATCGAGGGGCCCGGGGACCTTGTCCACCAGGTTCAGGGAGGCGACGCACGTAAAGGCGCCCGAGCGAAACGGGAGCGCGTGGGCATCGGCGACGATAAACTCGACATTTTGCGTCCGCCACGCCTCCGGCAGGATGATTTCCCGCTCCGAGCGGATGCGGCCTTCGTCCAGCACCCGGAAAACGAGCCTTCCGGCCCCGAGAATCTCGCGCGCGGTACGGATAAAAACCTCGGAGCGGTCTATGCCGATTGCGAAATCGCACTTGCGCGCCATCTCGAAGGTGAACCTTCCCGCCGCGCACCCCGCATCGAGGCCCGCTCCGCCCCCGATCGAGAGTTCCCCGGCCCACCGGGTGTAGGCGGGTGATGCGTCCGGGTCGTTGAAAAGGTCCGCGTAATGGCTCCAGAGATAGGCGGAGAGGACATCGGGGCCCTCGTAGCGCCCCGCCGCCCCGCCCGCGCGGTCCCGGTCGCCCGGAACGACCCTCGCCACGCCGTTTCGGATCGGATAGGCGCTCCCGCACCGCCCGCACGGCATGGTCCCTTCGATCACCTCGCCGCCGCGGGCTTCGGCTTCTTCGATCCCGAGCGGGACCTCATCGGGCAAACAGGCGGGGCATATCAGTATATCGAGTAGTTTTCGCTTCATGGTCGCATATATACATGTCATCCATAATATAAGGCTATCTACTTAATCATGAATCCACAAATGTGAACGACCCGGCCCTGAATAATTTAATCACCCGGCGATTCAAGCAAAATCAGCCCGCGGGCGTTTGAAGACAAACCGGGGACATCTTGCTATTCTATGCGCAACGTCATAAATAACTGTGAAACAATGAACCCCGTATGGAGCGCAAAATGGCCGAGCTTGAGTTGCCGAACCTCGAAGACCTCGATGAAATCAAAGAAAAGACGTTCACAAGGAGGGTGGCCCTGGTGACGGCGTTTTTCGCCGTCATGCTGGCGGTCACTTCCCTTGGCGGAAGCAACGCCATGAAGGAGATGATACTGGCGCAGCAGCAGTCCTCGGACCAGTGGGCTTTCTACCAGGCCAAGGTGATCCGGGAGCATCTCTACAAGATCGAAAAGCTGCGGGTGGAAACCGACCTCGCCGTTTTACCCCAACCAATGGGCGAGGACGCGCGAGGGAAGCTCCGCTCGGTCATGAAAACCTTCGAGGATGAAGAAAAACGCTATAACGCCGAAAAAAAGGACATCGAGAAGGAAGCGCGGAGGCTGGAGGAGGAGCGCGACGTCAACCGGTCCAAGGACCCCTATTTCGATTACGCCGAAGTGCTTCTCCAAATAGCGATCGTCATGGCCTCGGTATCCATTCTTTCGTCGTCGCGCGGGGTGTTTTGCTTTTCGCTCGCGGCCGCGTTCCTGGGGGCCCTGCTTTCGGCCAACGGGTTCCTGCTTGTCTTCAAGCTCCCTTTCCTGCATTGACGGGCCGCACCCGCCCCTCGTCGCTGAGGACCCTGTTCAGGACCCGCTTGAGCTGCTCCAGGGCGTAAGGCTTGCTCAGGATGTCCTTAAAACCATACCGCCCATAGTCGGACATTATCGGGTCGTTGGAATATCCGCTGGAAACGACCGCCTTCACGTCCGGATTGAGGTAGAGGAGCTTCTGGAGGGTGTCTTTCCCCCCCATGCCGCCTTTTATGGTGAGGTCCAGGATGAGGACGTCCCAATCCCGGCCCTCCTCCATGGCGTCCGCGTACATCTCGATCACCTGCTCGCCGTTGAGCGCCAGGCCCGCCTCGAACCCCAGGTGCTCGACCATCGTTTTCAGCAGGTCACCCAGCATTTCCTCGTCGTCCATGACGAGGACCCTCTTTCTGCCCACCGGAATCGGGGCGGGCCTCAGCACGCTCGATACGGCCCTGGCCGTCGATGCGGGAATGAGAATCGAGATGCCGGTCCCCCTGCCGAGCTGGGATTCCACTTTGATTTGGCCGTTGTGCCTCTTGATGACCGAATGGGCGATGGCGAGCCCGAATCCCATTCCCTTCTGGCTTCCCCTGTATTTTGTGGAAAAATAGGGGTCGAATATCTTGACCAGGTTCTCCTCGGGAATGCCGATGCCCTCGTCCTCGATGAATATCTTTACATGACGGCCCTCTTTCAAACGGTTCACGGGCGCCGCCGGTGTAACCTCCAGGTTTTCCGCCCTGACACGGAGGGCGCCTCCACGGGGCATGGCCTCTTTTGCGTTGGCTATGATCCCGGTAAGGGCCTGGCGCATCTGGTCCTCGTCGATGTCCGCTTCCCAAAGGTCCTCGGGCATGCTGATGTCGCTTACGATGTTCGACCCGCTCAAGATCAGGCTGACCGCATTTTCGACCAGCTCCCTGATTGAGACCTTGTTCCTTAGCGGCCCGCCCCCGGATGAGAAGGTGATGAACTTCTGGGTAAGGTCCTTTGCGCGAAGACAAGCCTTTTCGGCTTCGCTCAAGCGCTTGAAGGGCGGATCTTCCCTGCTCATCTGCATCTGGGCCATGCTGATGTTGCCGAGTATGACGAAAAGCAGGTTGTTGAAATCGTGGGCTATTCCGCCTGCCAGGATGCCTATGGCTTCGAGTTTCTTGGCGTTGAGCAGTTCCTCTTCGATCCTCTTGCGGTCGGCGAGATCGATGCCGATGCAGAACAGGAGCGGATCGCTGCCCTCGAGATAGACGGCCGTGTGCACGGCATAGATCGGCACCTGGTGTCCCTGTTTGTGCAGGAGCGAGACTTCGCCGGCGGGGAGGAATTCTCCGGATTCCTCGACTCCTTTTCCCGTGTCGAGCGCCAGCCGGAACAGGGGTTTCATATCCTCGGGGACGATGAGGTCGAGCAGGTTTTTCCCGGTGGCTTCCTGCGCCGTATAGCCGAAAAGCGCTTCGCTCTGCCTGTTCCAGTAAACCACCTCGCCGGTCGTCCGGTAGCCCTGAATCGAGATGCCCGGAATGTGCTCGGCAAGGGTCCTGAACCACGCCTCGCTGCGGCGCAGCGCCTCCTCGACCTTCTTCAGCTCGGTTATGTCGGTCCCCAATGTAAAGAAACCGACCTCGCCGTTCGGATCGGCATGGGGAAGGAAGCTGAACCGGAACATGTGCTCGGTCCCGTCGGTTGATGCGGTCGAGGTCATTTCGAAGTTCACCGCTTCGCCGGCGAGGGCTTTTTCGACGTTGTCCGACACCTCGAGGTAAATTTCGGGATCGAGGACCTCGTCCAGGGGCTTGCCGACAAGATTATCCGCCCGCAGGCCGAGCCGGGTCCTGTAGGTCCTGTTGCAGAACAGGAAGCGCCGCTCGGCGTTGACAAAGGCAATCATTACCGGTAGCTCGTCAAGGACTTCCCGGAACCGTTCCTCCATGAACGCGGGACTCTGCGGATAATTTCGGCCCGCAAGGCGCTCCCGCAGCTCTTTCAGCTCGCCTATCAGTTGCTCTCTCGATTTGTCCTCGTCTCTCATCGATTTTCCCAAGCGGCCTGGGTTGCGGACGGAGGACGGATGACGGAGGACAGAGGACGGAGGACGAAAAAACCCCCTGTCCTCTGTCTTCCGTCCTCTGTCCTCTGTCCTCCGTCTTCCGTCCTCCGCTTATAGCAGGACGGGTCTAAAAAGACCAGCGCGCAAACACGGCCGTTCCCCGTCCCGGCCCTGTTTCAATGCGGAAAGAGCCCCCGGAAAGCTCCGTGCGCTCTTCCATGTTGGATATTCCGAAGCCCCCGTCCTGGCTCTTCCGCGCGAGCACCGATTTCAAATCGAACCCGCGGCCGTCGTCGCGGATGCAGAGTTCGATCTTGTCGTCTCGTTCGAGCGAAACGGTAATCGAGGACGCCCCGCTGTGCCTGGCGGCATTGTTGAGCGCTTCCTGGGCCACCCGGAAAAGCACGATTCGCAACGATTCGGGGACCTGCCGTTCGCTGACGAGTATTCTCTTCTCTATGCGGATGTCGGGATTGACCATCTGGAAGCGGTCACAGAACCAGCCGATGGTGGCGACGATGCCGTAGTCGTCGAGCACCGACGGGCGCAGGTCGGTCATGATCCTGCGGCATTCCCGCATGGCGTGCTGGGCCAGGTCGACCAGGGCGCGGAAGGACTGGGGGTCCGCCCGGCCCTTTTCGCTCTGCATGCAGGCGTTTTCCAGGCCGATCTTGACTGCCGCCAGGGGAGACCCGATACTGTCGTGGACTTCTTTGGAGATCTTTCTTCGCTCTTCCTCCTGCGCCTTGAGGAGCTGCGAATAAAGGGTCCGCAACCGCGTCTCGGAGAGCTTAAGGGCTTCCTCGGCCTTTTTGCGCTCGGTGATGTCCTGTCCGATCGAGAGAATGCCGATCCGCGTCCCATCGGAGCGGTTCAAGTCCTCGTTGTACCACTCGATCTGCCGTTCCTTCCCCTCTTTGGTCACTATGGGGTACACGTAGCCCCTGACCCTCCGGGTGGAATCGGTGGGGAGGAAAATCCCCCTGATTCGCTCGCTGTCACCGGGGGCCAGGAAAATGTCGAACCAATCCTTTCCCCGGACGTCATCGAGTCTGTAGCCGGAGATAAATTCCAGGTACGGATTGAACCTTACCGTCCGCCCCTCGTTGTCGAGGACCAGGATGATCGCCTGGGCCGTGTTGACCAGGCTTTCGACAAAGTCGCGCTCGTGGATCAGGTCCTCCTCGACCCGGTTCTTCTCGTGTATTTCGAGCTTCAATTGTTCGTAAGCGCGGGAGAGTTCGGCGGTGCGCTGCTCGACCCGTCTTTCCAGCAGCGCCTGCGCCTTCTGAAGGGCCTCCTCGGCGGCCTCGCGCTCGGATACCCGGACCTTGAGGTTTTCGGACATCCTGTTGAACGCCTCGGTCAGCTCCGAGAGTTCCTCGCCGGTTGGAGGGGCTATTCTCTCCCCCAGGTGCAGGTCGCTTGCCGCTATCTGGAGCGCTTTGTCGTGAATCTTTTGCAGGGGAGCGAGGAAAAGCCTCCTTTGCAGCAGGTGCTGGATAAGAAAAAGGAAGACGAGGACCGTGAAGAACAGTCCCGAAAGCCGAATCGAGAAGGTTGCCGCCTCGGCATAGGTTTCCTTGAGGGGGACACGCACGGAAATGGCCGTGACCGTCTTGTCGAGCGTGCGGTTAAAGCCGCGCTCCGACCCGTATTGGGCGATGAGGCCGGCTGGGGCCTTGCTCGGGTCGCCGTGGCACTGCAGGCAGGATTCCTCCATCACGAGTCCGCGCCGCACGACGACAAAATAGGGCTGCCCGTCGATCATCTCCACCTTGGATTTCTTGACCAGGTACGGGTCCCGGTTCAACTCAAGTATGAAATCCCGCTCGTAATCGTTTGCCTCGTTACCGGGATTGCGGGCGTCGATGGTGCAGATCTTTTCATAGTAATCCTCGGGAATAAGATCGTTGAACCGCAGGCCGATCCTGCGAAGCGCATAGCTCGAAGACATCCATGAGGCTTCGAAATAGTCCTCGTCGCGGAAGGGCTTGGACCATTCGAGCAGCGTGGGCCTGAGTTCCTGGGAAAAGTATTCGTGGGCGGCGATCTCGTGGGTGAGAATGATCCGGGCCTTCGATTCGGCCTCGACCACGGCCTGCTTCATGAGTTCGTCCCTGACCGCGAGCAGCGTGATCAGGGTCGCCAGGGCGAAAAGCAGTCCGAGGCTGAGGAAAAGACGGGTTGATGCCTTGACGGGAAGACGCAGGAAGCTCATGACCGAGATACCCTTGTTTTGGTTTGGGCTTCAACTATATCAAATTGAAAAATACTGACAATAGGACATCGGGAGGATGATGGGGGCAGGGGGGCGGCAATGCCGATGCTTGATGTGGAATACCGTTCACGTACGCCGCGCTCGGTGGCGGTTGTCGTGGGGCAGGCTTTCCCGGGCTGCTGCCCAAGTCAATTGCGGTACGGCCGTAATGCATCCATGGTTAAGGCCGGGACCCGAAGATCGTCATTCCCGCGACGTTTTTGGGCGGGAATCCAGTGTCTTGCCAGGCGGCTGCAAAAACAAAAACGCTGTATCCCGCCAAAAAACGCCGCGGGAATGACGGTTTTAGAGTTCGCCGCCCGAACCTGAAGGACGACGATTCGTAGTATTAGACTGGGACGCCGGTCCCTTCCGGCCTGCCGGACGATGGGGCTCCATGGTCCTTCGCGGGCAGGCTGGGGGCAGGCTGGGGGCAGGCTGGAAAGCCTGCCCCACGACGATGGGCCGGGTCGGTCGCAACAGACCGCAGGCTCTTCTTATCCCTGATCATAGCCGCAGTTCAAAGATCATAGCCGTAGTTCAAACTATTTGCGTTTGTCGGCGGGACGGGGCTTTACGGTCTCAGTCGTCCGCTGGCCCTTTTTATTTTTGGTATTGGTATTGGCATCTTTCGTGAAAGCCGTCTCGGTCCCGTCGAACACGTTGTCCTGCGCGAACCCGCGCACGCGGTACGAACCACCATAAATGATCTCGACCTCCGCGAAGGCCGGCGCGCTAATTGCCACTGCCAGGAGCGCCACCGCGATAATCAACAGTCGCCTCTTCATGCTCTTATCTCCTCAAGACCTGATGTTAGCACACACTCTTTCCGTGCCCAACCTCAAATGCCCGAAAGCTCTTTATAGTCTCGTTCCCGCGCTCCCGAGGATGTTGCCCAATTGCTCTGTTCAAGCGCGCGGCAATTGCGCCGGACGTAAGCCCCCCTCCCCCAGCCCCTCCCGCCAGGGGAGGGGAGACCCCTGCCGGCCGCTTCCGTCCTCTGTCCTCCGCCCTGCGTCTTCCGTCCTCTGTTTTCCGTCTTCCGTATTCTGTCCTCTGTCTTCCGTATTCCGTCCTAATCTCCGCACTTTTCCGGGTTCTCTTCTCCGTTCATGTAATAATCGAGTCCGAAGTGCGTGATCTGCTCCTCTCCCATGAGAAAACGGAGGGTGTTTTTGAGCTTCATCGACTGGATGAACAGGTCGTGCTCGGGGTAGAGGTTTTCCTTTACCATCGGGCTCTTGAAGTAGAAGGACAGCCATTCCTGGATGCCGCACATCCCCGCCCGCTGCGCGAGGTCGGTGAAAAGCACCAGGTCCAGGATCAGGGGGGCGGCGAGGATGCTGTCCCGGCACAGGAAATCCACCTTTATCTGCATCGGGTAGCCGAGCCACCCGAAGATGTCGATGGCGTCCCAGCCTTCCTTGTTGTCGCCTCGGGGCGGGTAGTAGTTGATCGTGACCTTGTGGTAATAGTTCTTGTACAGAGTCGGATAGAGGTGCGGTTGAAGGATGTACTCGAGGACCGAGAGTTTACTCTCTTCCTTGGTCTTGAATGAATCCGCGTCATCGAGGACCAACCCGTCGCGGTTTCCCAGAATGTTGGTCGAATACCACCCTTCGAGGCCCAGCATGCGGGATTTCAGCCCCGGGGCGAGGATTGTCTTCATCAGGGTCTGGCCCGTCTTGAAGTCCTTGCCGGAAATGGGGACGCCGTTGGCTTTGGCCAGCTCGACCATGCCCGGCAGATCGACCGTGAGGTTCGGCGCCCCGTTGATAAAGGGGACCCCGCTTTCCAGGGCGGCCAGCGCGTAGAGCATGCTCGGGGCGATAAGAGGATCGTTCGCATCGACGGCCGCGCGCAACGCGTCGATTGACTGGTGGACCCGGTCCGGTTTCATGTGCACTTCCGTGCTCCCGCACCAGATCATGACGCAACGGTCAAGACCGTTTTGGGCCTTGAACTCCGCGATATCGGCCTTGAGCCCCTCGAGGCGCTCGCGAAGGCTCGAGCTTTGCTTGACATGCGTGCCGTCCAGGTTCTTGACGAAACGGCGGTCGAAGACCCCCCTCATGGGCACTATGCCGCTCAGATAATCCTTTATCGGGTCGAGATGTTCCCGCTTGAGCACGCGGGCGTACAGGGCGGCCTCGAAGCCGTTTGCCTCGTAGATGTCCCAGCCGCCGAACACCAGGTCTTCCAGGCCGGCCAGGGGGACGAAGTCTTTTATTTTAGGGGAGCGGCGCTCGAAGCGCTTCCCCAGGCGAATGGTCCCGAGCTGCGTGAGTGAGCCTATCGGTTCGGCAAGCCCGCGCCGGACCAGTTCGACCCCGGCGATAAAGGTCGTGCTGATCGCGCCTCCTATGCCGGGAATCAGTACTCCGAGCTTCCCTTTCGGCGGAGCGATCTGTTCCCCTCTTTTCAGATTTTTCTCTTTCAAAACGATTCCTCCATTTTCCCGCGGGATATTCCGGATAATAGGCGAATTTCCATCAGAGGGTCTTTTCCAGGTCGAGCAGTGCCCGCTTTATGTCCAGTCCTCCCGAAAAGCCGCCCAATCTCCCCGCGGCGGTAGTGACGCGATGACACGGAATGATGATCGGAACGGGATTTCTCCCGCATGCCCGGCCGGCGGCCCTTGCCCCGGCGGGGTTCCCGGCGGCCTCCGCGATCTGCTTGTAGGACCGGGTCTCTCCAAAGGGGATGGCGCTTATGGCCTGCCAGACCCTGTGTTCGAACTCGGTGCCCCTTCTCACATCGAGCGGGACCCCGGGCAGCGGCTTCCGGTTGTCGAGATAATCGAGTATGTGTGTTGCGGCCGTTTGGGCCGGCCCCGGCCCGGCGGACGGTTTTGCTTCCGCGCCCGGGTATTCCTTGCGAAGAAGCGATTCGATCCGCTCCCGCGGCGGTTTCACGTGCCCCATAAAATCCACCAGGCTTACCCCCTCGGAAGTGGCCGCCACGACCATCCACCCCAGGGGCGTTTCGAAGACCAGGTATTCGAGTTCGAATTCGGCGCTCATTCGAGGTACTCCGAAATGTAGGGGTTCGTTTCCGCCTCCCTGGCCAGAGTGGACCGCGGCCTCTCCCCATAATCGTGGCCCGGCCAGACGACCGTTTCCGGCGGAAGGGTCTTTACCAGCATCTGGAGGGACTCGATCAACTGTTTGAAAGATCCGCCGGGAAGGTCCGTGCGGCCGACCGCGCCGACGAAAAGCGTGTCGCCCGTGAAGAGGTTCCCGTCGATCAGGATGCAGCATGCGCCCCGGGTGTGCCCCGGAGTAAGAATGAATTTCATCGTGAGGTTTCCGAATGAAAGCTCCTCGCCGTCCCCCACGCGAATGTCGGCCGGCCCCGGCGTGGGGAAGCCCATGTTCATGGCGAACGTCTTGCTCTCCATCCTTTGATAATAGGCGTCGTCGACCTCGTGCATGACCACCTTGGCCCCGGTCGCGCTTCGGATGGCGTCGTTTCCGCACGTGTGATCGGCGTGTCCGTGCGTGTTGACGATGTAGCGCAGCGTGATCCCCTTGTTCTCGAGATGTTCGAGGAGATCTTCCTCATTGCCGGCCGGGTCGATAAGGATGCCTTCCCTGGTTTGTTCGTCATAGACCAGGTAGCAGAATACCTGCATGAAACCGACCGGGATCTGCTCGATCTTCATCCGTTCCTCCGAGTTTGGATTTTGGGAGAACATTCTCAAATCGTCACAAAATGGACCATCTTTTAGAAAAAGTCAAAGGCTGGATGCTGAATGGCGGATAGTGGTTGTTGGATGGGGGATGGTGGATGGGGGATGTGCTGGGTGTTTGATGCCGGAAAAGGCCCGGAGGGAATGAGCGTGCTCGGACGCTCCCGCCCGCGGTCCGGCAGAGAGATTGGGGAAAGCGCCGTGAGGCGGGTTCGAGGTTACCTGTCGAGTTCCGTGCGGACTCTTGCGGCGAGTTCACGCGTGCTGAAGGGTTTCGGAAGAAAGGCTATCCCGTCGTCCAGAACGCCGTGATGGACGATCGCGTTCGCGGTGTAGCCGGACATGAACAAGAATTTGATCTCCGGTTTGGAGTCTTTGACCGACATCTCCAACTGTCGGCCCGTCATTTTCGGCATTATAACGTCGGTTATGATCAAATGAATGGGCCCTTCGCATGAGGACACGATCCCGAACGCCTCTTCACCGTCCTGGGCCTCCAGGACCCGATAGCCGACGGCCTTGAGGGTCATGCGGATGACTTTCCTCAATTTTGCGTCGTCTTCGACGACCAGAATCGTCTCCGAACCGCCGCAATGAGCGGGTTGTCCCGTCACATTGTCGACTTCCTCCTCCGTCTCGGCGCTGGCCGGCAGGTAGATCTTGAATGTGGTCCCCCGCCCGACCTCGCTGTACCACCAGATATGGCCCCCGCTCTGCTTGACCATGCCGTAAACGGAAGCCAGGCCCAACCCGGTCCCTTTCCCCACTCCCTTGGTCGTGAAGAAAGGCTCGAATATGCGTGACTTGACTTCATCGCTGATGCCCGTCCCGGTATCGCTCATGGCAAGCATCACATATTTTCCGGGCGCCACATCGGCATGGCGGAGGCAATATGCGTCGTCCAAATACACATTGGCGGTTTCGATTGTGAGTTTTCCACCCTCCGGCATCGCATCGCGCGCATTAATGGCAAGATTCAACATCACCTGTTCCGCTTGAGCCGGGTCCACCTTGACGGTGTAAATATCCGGGCTCAAAATGGTGGCGACCGCCACGTCCTCGCCGATCGTGCGTCGAAGAATCTTGTCGATATCCTTGAGAATCGTGTTGAGATTGAGTATCCGTGGGCTTACCACCTGCTTGCGGCTGAAGGCCAGCAATTGCCGGACCAGGGTTGCGGCCCTGGACGCGGCCTGCTTTATCTCGCCAATGTTGCCGAGAATTTCTTCCTTTTCCGAACCCAGGGCTGCCAGGTCGCAGAAACCGATGATAATACCCAATATGTTGTTGAAATCATGGGCGACGCCTCCCGCCAATCTTCCGACGGCTTCCATTTTCAGCGCGTGCCTGTACTGTTGCTCCAGGTTCTTTTTCTCGGTAATGTCGCCGCCGATGCATAGAAGTCCCGTGAGCGCGCCGTCCTTGTCAAGAATTGCCTTGTTGGTCCAGGAGACCCACACCCTTTTGCCGTCGCGACAGATATTCTCATTTTCGCTCGACGGGTAATTATCATGGTTCTTAAAGAGATCGGCCATCATTTCCTTGAGGTCGCGGCCGCCGGTTTCCGTTTCGGGAACGATCGTCCCAATCGCCGACCGGCCCAGGATATCGTCTTCGGCGAAGCCGAAGAACTGTTGGGCGTACTCGTTTATGAAGGTGATTCGTCCCCGCGTATCGAACTTTAAAATCATGCTGTTGGCATTTTGAACAAGCTCGCGATATTTTGCCTCGCTGCTCGACAGGGCGACCCTTGTTTCCTGAAGTTCGGAAACGTCGATGATGGTCGACATGAGCCGGGGCTCGCCGTCATCACTGAGAATATCGGTAAATAGAATCCCGTTCAGGATTTCACCGGTTTTTTTTCTCCACCGGAGTGCCTGGTCCCGAACGATGTGGGATCGATCCAATGTTCCCAGCATTCGTTCGCGCTCCGAGGGATCGACCCACAGGCCCAGATCGAGGGCGCTTTTTCCAATCAATTCCTCGCGGGCATATCCGGTGAACCGGCAGAAGGTTTCGTTGACATCCGAATATACCCCCCTGGCCAAGGTGCTGATGCACATGATGGCGGGATTCGAGTAAAAAACCGTTGAAAACTTCTCCTCACTCGCTCTCACGGCCTGCTCGGCTCGTTTCCGTTCGGTTATATCCGAAAGCGACACGATGTATTGGCTCGAATTGGGAAAAGCGTTCACCCGGATCTCGGTGAGCCTTGTTTGGCCGGCCTTGTTTTTGAACTCGAACTCATTGGAACCTTGCAGGCTACGAGCATCCCAGGGCAAATCCCGAATTTTATCCACCGCGTCGAGCCCCAGGAAGCCTTGCCAGTTCATCTTCTCCGATAACTCCTGTTGTGAATAGCCGCTCAGAATCTCAAATTCCCTGTTGGCCAACAGGATGTCGCCGTGTTCATCGGAGATCGCCAGCGCCGTTCCGGTATTTTCGAATATCGTCCGGTAATTCTCTTCGGATTCCTTCAGCCTGGCCTCGGCGATTTCCTTTTCCTTCACCTTTTCGATATAGCGTTCGGCCAATTCCAGCCTCTCGCTCTCGGCGAGGTATTGTTCCCTGTAATAGGCGGCGTTTTGCCGCATCAGGACCAGGCTGAACCCGGTCCCCACGAAAAGCAGGGCCAGGGACCCCCAAACGACGGCCCTGTTTCGGTTCTCTTTGATCGAAAGATAAGCTTCGTCCTTATCGATTTTCGATATGAGGTGCCAGGGTGATCCGGGTATTCTCAGTCCCGCCGCAACGACGGGCACACCGCGATAGTCGACGCCTTCAACGATGCCCTCATGCCCGCCAAGCACCGCCGCCGCGGGCAGGTTCGGGGTATTCAGGGGCACACGGAAGGAAAGCGCGGCGTTTGGTTTGTTTTTCAATTCACTTAAGTAGAGGATTTCATGCTTGTTTTGTCGCACCATGAAGGTTTCGGCCGTTGCGCTGGAAACCGGCCATGTCTCAATCAACGGGTATAATTGCTTGTAAAGGTCGATCCGGAGGACCAGGACGCCGAGCAAGGTTGCTTTCTCTTGCCCTTTCCATACCGGGACAACGACTTCCAGATGGTTTTCCCGAGAGGCCGCGCATGTGTAAAAGTCGGCTATGAACGGTTCAAGCGGGAGGTCCCGATTCTTGACAAAAGAGAAGCTCTCTTTGCAGACTTCCTTTCCCTCAGGCAATGCCAGTCGCGTGTTTCCGTTCGAATCGGCAATCAAAACCGCTTCGTAACCAAAGCTATCCTTGACCGTACTTAGAAGGGCGCGAATCGTGCCGTGGTTTACTTTCCCTTTCTCGGGAGAATCATCCAGAAAATCCATAAGCATCGGCACACTGGATAAGACACATCCATCGCCGAGACGTTCGCTCCGCCATTTCACGATGTCGTCACGCTTCACGTCGGCAATGGTCAGAAGCTGTTTCCGTGCTTCAGCCTCAATTTTGCTCGTCTCGTTGCTGGTGTATAGATAGCCGACAAAAAAAATGGACCCGGCAAGCAGAATCATTACCGGAACGACGACGAGGCATAGTCTTCGGAGGCGCGTCTCGATCATGCGATTACCTCATGGTTACCCTTAGTCTATCACACATCCAATCATCGAACTCAGGATCGGGGCGACATTTCCTCGAAAGTGCATTGCATTTCCCTGTAAAGACGATCACAGGCCCTATCCGCGACGGGCCGGGGGAAGTCCATCATTTCCTGCCGGCCCGATGTCCGATATCGCCAGGTCGAACTCGGATTCCCCGAGCGACCGGGCGGCCTCGATCGAACCGGAAGCGATATCCCACCGGCAGTCCACCATTGAGAATACGCGAGACAGCATCACGCAATACTTGATTTCATCGTCCGCTACAGGGATTGTCTTGATCGATGGGGTTTGCATAACGCGCTCCATTTCTTTGGACAACAGAGTCTCGCGTTCAGCGCGCCGAAATGGCCAACAGTGCTTATGAGGGATTTTTATTTATTAAGAGCGAGCTATTCCACTGCCTCTCGCAACTCACTAACACAAGCGTTCAATATCCGCAAGTTCTCAACGGCAATTTTTGATGTAATCATTCGGCTGGGTCATCTGGAAGCGGGGTTGGGATGTCGCGCGCCGAGGTTTGCCGGCGTCGCATATCGCTTATACTCAATTGAATAAATACGGGTACGGATCCTTACCCGAATTCCTCTTCCCGCCCTCCGCGTTCTTCGCGCGCTTGGTGGCGAGACGGTTGTTTGGTTGCGGCTATGCCACGATATGTTTTTTGCGGTTGATCATTACGGTTTACGCCACGAACTATTTTATGTCCCAACCGGACATCCGTGGACACGGGAAAAAAGACCTTTCGAAACAGGACACGAAGGACACGAAGGACACGAAGGGTATGATGGGTATGATGGGTACAAAGTGCACGAAGGACACGAAGAGCGCTCTGGCCCTATAAATTGGGCCACCATGAATATGTGACCGTCTCCATTGAAATGATGTACTTATACCATTTGATTATCTTACATTAAACAATTCAACTATTAGACATTAAACAATGTCATTTCGAGCGGAGCGAGAAATCTTGTGCGGGCAAGGACCGGGCTACCCCGCCGGCGCTCGAAATGACACTGGTATGACGGCAAAATGGCATCGATAATGGAATTGCCCTCAGGGTCTCTCGCCCCGCGCGAGCATCCGGCTTATCCGCTCGACGATCTTCGGGCATTCCCACGCGCCCTCGATCACGAAGTGCGCGCCGGCATCCAGGAAGCGCTTCTCTATCCGGGACATCCTGTCCCGCAGTTCCGCCTGGTCCGCCCGCTCGACCTCTTCCGGGCCCATCGCGAGCTCACTGCTCGTCTTCGTTACGCCCACAGTCCACATCCCGGCGTTCAGGCCCTCCTGGATGTCGAAGACCGTGTCCCCGACCTTGACTATCGACTCCAGCGGATACACTTCAAGAGTCACGGCGTTTTGCCAGCACATCCAGGGAAAAGGCCGTCCGGCCGGCACATCGGTTGAACAGACGACCGCATCCGGGGCATACCCCCGCGCGCGCGCCGCTTCGGAAAGGGCCTCCATTGCCTGAAAACCGAGGCTCGATGTCGAACCTATCTTTATCCCCTCGTTTCGCAGCTCGAATACCGCATCGAGCAGGCCGGGAACGGGTTCCGCATATGCCGCGGCGGCGGGGGCAAAACCTTCGACCGACACGAATATTTTGCGGATATCGAAGTCCGAGGGAGGAACGCCGTAAACGTCGATCCACCTGGTCATGAGGGGGTCGGCCCCGAGCATGGCGACGAGGTGGTCCCACACCGCCAGCCCCATGTCCTTGCGGACCTCCTCGGGTGTGACGTCGATCCAGTTCTCGCGGAACCCGTCGATGAAGGGCTGGATATTTCCGAAGCTGCCGAAGTCCACCGCCGTTCCGGCCCAGTCCAGGACCACCGCCCTGACAGGCCCGCGATAGGGATTAGCGCGGCTGAATATCTCGACCATCCGTTTTCCTTCCTCCAGTGTATCGCTCGGACCGGGCGGGGACCAACCCCGCCATGTCCGGCCGGACAAAAAAACCGGGGAAGCGCGTTGTCCCGCTTCCCCGGTCAGGCTCTCGTAAATCAGATTGCCCGATAACGCGCCGAGACTGCGGCGGCCCTCGGGGTATTTATCAGCGCATGCCTATTTGATGGCGGAAGCGAATGCCTTCTTCGCGATCGCGCCCATGTCGCCGAGGTTCTCGACGATGGCGATTCCGGCTTCGCGCATGGCCTTGATCTTGCCCTGCGCCGTTCCGCTCGATCCGCTGATGATTGCTCCGGCATGGCCCATGCGGCGTCCCGGAGGCGCGGTCAAACCGGCGATGAAGCCGACAACCGGCTTGGTCACGTTCTTCTTGATGAAGTCCGCCGCCTCTTCTTCCGCCGACCCGCCGATTTCGCCCACCATGATGATGGCCTTGGTCTCGGGGTCCGCCTGGAAAGCCGCGAGGCAGTCGATGAAGTTGGTGCCGTTTACCGGATCGCCGCCGATGCCGATAACCGTGCTCTGCCCGATGCCGAACTGCTGAATCTGGTGCACCGCCTCATAGGTGAGGGTCCCGGAGCGGGAGACGATCCCGACGGGGCCGGGCGAGTGGATGTGGCCGGGCTGGATGCCGATCTTGCACTGGCCGGGCGTGATGATGCCGGGGCAGTTGGGGCCGATCAGCCGGCTTTTGCTGGACTTGAGGTAGTTCTTGACCTTCAGCATGTCCATCACCGGGATTCCTTCGGTGATCGCAACGATCAAGGGGATTCCCGCTTCGATGTCTTCAAGGATGGCGTCCGCGCAAAATGGAGGCGGAACAAACACCATGGCCGCGTTAGCGCCCGTTTCCTTCACCGCTTTTGCCACGGTGTTGAAGACCGGGATGCCTTCGACGCTCTGCCCGCCTTTGCCGGGCGTTACGCCCGCCACCACATTGGTGCCGTAGGCTTTACACGTCAGGGTGTGAAACTGGCCCTCGCGGCCCGTGATACCCTGAACCACCAGTTTTGTATTTCGATCCACCCAAATGCTCATAATGTCCCCTTTCTATCCCTTTGCAACTTGTGCGATTTTTTGGGCGGCGTCTGCAACGTCTTTTGCCGTTATAAGATTGAGTCCGGACTTGGCGAGGATCTCGCGGCCTTCCTCGACATTGGTCCCTTCCATGCGGATGACCACCGGGATCTTGATGCCGACTTTTTTCGCCGCTTCGACAACCCCGTTGGCCAGCCTGTCGCACCGCAGGATGCCGCCGAAGATATTGATGAGCACGCCTTTTACCGCCGGGTCGGCCAGAATGATGCGGAGGCCGTTTTCCACCTGCTCGGCGCTCGCGCCGCCGCCGACGTCAAGGAAGTTCGCCGGGGTCGCGCCCGCGAGCTGAATGATGTCCATGGTAGCCATGGCAAGGCCCGCGCCGTTTACCATGTTGCCGATGTTGCCGCTGGGCATCTTGATATAGTTCAACTCGAACTTGGATGCCTCGACCTCGGCGGGATCCTCTTCGTCAAGGTCCCTGTACTCGGCGATGTCCTTGTGGCGGTACATGGCGTTGTCGTCGAAATTGATCTTGCCGTCCAGGGCGATGACCTTGCCGTCCTTGGTCAGGACCAGCGGGTTGATTTCCACCAGGGACGCGTCGGTCTCCACGCACAGCTTGTAGAGCTTCATCGCCATGGCGGTGAACTGCTTTACGAGGTCGCCGGTCAGATTGAGTCCGTAGGCGAGCTCGTTTGCGTGATAGCCCTTCATACCGAGCAGAGGATCGATGAAAACTTTGATGATCCTCTCGGGGGTCTTCGCGGCCACTTCCTCGATGTCCATGCCGCCGGCCTCACTGGCCATGAAGACGATCTTGGAGGTCCCTCTGTCGGGAAGCACGCTCAAGTAAAGCTCTTTTTCAATGGGCAGCCCTTCCTCAACGAGCAGCTTCTTTACCAGCCTGCCCTCGGGCCCGGTCTGATGCGTGACCAGGGTCATCCCCAGAATGGCGGATGCGTACTGGTCCACTTCGGCTGCGTTCTTGGCAAGCTTGACACCGCCGCCCTTTCCGCGCCCGCCCGCATGAATCTGGGCTTTTACGACCACCGGGAAAGTATCCAGTTCCGCGGCGATCTTCTTCGCTTCGTCAACGCTGAAGGCCGCTTTCCCGCGAGGGATGGGGACTCCATACTTTTGAAACAATGCTTTGGCTTGGAACTCGTGAATCTTCATTTTTCTCCTCGCTATCCCCGAAACAACTCCATCGTGTGCAGATCGTGTCTCACCAACGAGAGCCCTAGTCTATAAACCGCATCTGCTTCGCAATTACCTATTCCTAAATGAAACTTCTCACAATGTCAAACGTTGTTTTTGCTATAATGACCGGATAATTTACCGCTTACGGATATGCCCAGCGCGAATACCCTCGATAAAACCGGAGCGGGGAGGACCGCCCCCGAGCGCACACCGCGCCGGCGCGCTCGCAACCCCGCCGGTGAACGAAGATTTGCCGCCCTTTTCACAAACAAACGGAAGACGGAGGACAGAGGACAGAGGACGGATGACGGAGGACAGAAGACAGAAGACAGAGGACGGATGACGGAGGACAGAAGACGGAAGACAGAAGACAGAAGACAGAAGACGGAAGACGGAGGGCGGAAGACAGAGGGGGAAGACTTTTCCCTTGTCCGTCATCCTTCTTCCATTCTCCGTCATTTGTTCTCCGCGTCCTCTGCGGCTCTGCGGTGAATGCCTTTTCGAGTGGAAAACGGTTGGGGAAAGGGGCCGGGATGTGATAGATCACCATAAATGATTGGTGATATCTATGGCGGAAAATACCCTTTTCCGTTCTAATAAGAAGATTGGCCACAGGGCATGATCTTTCATTTTGAGGAACTATCGCGATGCAATACGAACCGGTAATGGGACTTGAAATCCACGCCCAGCTTCTAACGAAGAGCAAGATCTTTTGCGGCTGCTCGACCACGTTCGGGGGAAGCCCCAACACGCATACCTGCCAGGTGTGCCTCGGCATGCCGGGGGTGCTCCCGGTGCTCAACCGCGAAGTCGTCGAATACACGATCCGGATGGCGCTCGCCACGCACTGCACGGTCGCCCCGTACAGCCAGTTCGCGCGGAAAAACTACTTCTATCCCGACCTCCCCAAGGGGTACCAGATTTCCCAGTACGAACTGCCCCTTGCGCAAAACGGGTGGGTGGAAGTCGAGACCGCCAACGGCCTCAAGCGGGTCCGCATCCACCGCATCCACATGGAGGAGGACGCCGGAAAGCTCGTCCACGACGAGCACCAGCCCGTGAGCTACGTGGACTTTAACCGCACGGGGGTGCCGCTCATCGAAATCGTGAGCGAACCCGACATCTCTTCGCCCGAGGAGGCCGCGGCCTATCTGAGAAGCCTTCGGGAAATCCTTCGCTACCTCGAAATCTGCGACGGCAACATGGAAGAGGGGAGCATGCGCTGCGACGCCAACATCTCCCTTCGGCCCGTCGGCACGGACGGCCTGGGGACGAAGGCCGAGCTCAAGAACATGAACTCGTTTAAAAACGTCCAGAAGGCGCTCGAATTCGAAATCCGCAGGCAAAACGCCCTGATCGAGCGCGGCGAGCCGGTGATCCAGGAAACCCGGCTCTGGGACGCCGGCCGGAACGTGACGGTGAGCATGCGGGGAAAAGAGGAGGCGCACGACTACCGCTACTTCCCCGACCCCGACCTGGTGCCGATAGTGGTGGATGAAGGCTGGATCGAGGAAATCCGCAAGGCCCTGCCCGAACTTCCCGACGCCAAGCGCGAGCGCTTCGCATCCCGGTACGGCCTTCCCGCCTACGACGCCCAGGTGCTGACCTCCTCGAAGGTCCTCGCCGCCTATTTCGAAAAGGTGGTCGGGGAATTTCCCCAGCCCAAAACCGTCAGCAACTGGATGATGTCCGAACTCATGCGCGAACTCAACCGCGACGACTGCGCCATCGAAGCCTGCCCCGTCTCGCCCGAAAACCTGGTCGAACTCTTAAAACTCCTGGATTCGGGGGTGGTAAGCGGCAAGATCGCCAAGGCCGTTTTCGAGGAGATGTACGCTACGGGGGCCTCCCCCCGGCGGATCGTCGATGAAAGAGGCCTGGTGCAGGTCCGCGACGAATCGGAAATCGAGTCGGCAATAGATAAAGTTCTTGCCGACAACCCCGCCGAGGTCGAACAGTTCCGCGCCGGCAAGGAAAAGCTCTTCGGTTTCTTCGTGGGCCAGGTGATGCGGGCCACCAAAGGCAAGGCCAACCCACAGCTCGTAAACGAGATTCTTCGGAAGAAATTGACGGACTGAGGGATTTAGGAATTGAAGGATTGAAGGATTGAGGAATTCAAGAATTAAGGAATTGAGGTATTTATGACTCAGCAATGGATGCCGCCGATTTACTGGGACGGTGATGCCGTCGCGATACTCGACCAGAGGATTTTGCCCCATCGCGAAACGGTCCTTCGCTGTACCACCCCCGACCAGGTGATAAAGGCCATAAAGACGATGGCGATACGCGGAGCGCCCGCCGTCGGGGTCGCCGGGGCCTTGGCCCTGGCGCTCGGGGCCGCTTCGATGAACATGGGCGATGCAGGCCGGTTCAGGCGCAAGTTTTCCGAGCTTTGCCGCAAGGTGAGGGAGGCGCGTCCGACGGGGGCAAACCTTGGCTGGGCCGTCGAAAGAATTTATTCGGTCGTGGTCGAAAACCCGAAGGCCTCGATCCCGGAACTCCGGGACCTCATCCGTGCGCAGGCGGACGCGATTCTGACCGAAGACATCGCGGCAAACCTCGAGATCGGCAAATGGGGCAGGGAAGTCGTCCCGAGGGGGGCGCGGATCCTTACCTACTGCAACGCCGGAGCGCTCGCCACGGCCGACTACGGAACGGCTGTCGGGGTGATCCGGGCCGCCTTCGAAAAGGACCCCACGGTCCAGGTCTATTCGTGCGAGACGAGGCCCTTTCTCCAGGGCGCGCGCCTTACCGCCTTCGAGCTGATGCGGGCGGGCATCCCCGTGACGCTTATCACCGACAACGCCGTCGGGAGCCTCATGAGCCGGGGAATGATCGACATGGCCGTCGTCGGGGCCGACCGCATCGCCGCAAACGGCGACACGGCAAACAAGATCGGCACCTACATGGTCGCGGTCCTCGCGCGCACCCACGACATCCCGTTCTACATCGCCGCCCCGCGCTCGACAATCGACCCCACCCTCTCCGACGGAAGCGGCATCCCGATCGAGCAGCGCGACCCGGCCGAAGTCACCCACCACAACGGCCGCCAGGTCGCCCCCGACGGCGTCCCCGCCCTCAACCCGGCCTTCGACGTCACCCCGCACAAGTATATTACCGGGATCATTACCGAAGTCGGGATTTTGAGAAAACCGTTCGGCAAGGCGATACGGAAGGCGCTGGAGGTTTGATGGCTAGAGGTTTGATTAAGGATTTACCCGTAAATAATGTCGGTCTTTTGCCATGCGATAATGGCGCGGGCAAGGGATTGTGTTGTGGCACGGTCTCCCTGTGTTGTGGCACGGTCTCCCGACC
>JBAQYM010000218.1:0-9230 GCA_049300095.1 Syntrophobacteraceae bacterium | reverse complement strand
GAGGCCGTTAAACTTTAACGAACCGTCATTCCGGCAGTCCGGGCGGGGATCAACCCCGCCCCTACGGCCAATGTGCGCCATCATGCCCGGAAAATCGTAGGGGCGGGGTTGATCCCCGCCCGGACCGCCGGGAGTCGAGATCGTTTTCAGCGGATCCTCATTTGGGCAGCGACCCCTTAAGGCCAATACGCTCGCTTAAAGTTCCTCCGGTAAAGTTCCTCCGGCAGCCAGGGACGTGGGGCGGGCTTTCCAGCCCGCCGTTCGCCTCGTTCCCATGCTCCCGCGTGGGAATGCATACCGAAGAAGATGACGAACTCCCCATATGCTTTCCCACGCGGGAGCATGGGAACGAGGAGCACTTCGGTAGCGGCGCATAAAAATCCGCTCTAAAAAGGCATAATAATATTTTCCACGTCCCTAATAGAGCGTGTTGTTGTGCCCCTTGAGTTTTTCGGCGAGCTTTTTTTCGACGATCGGGGGAACGAGGCCGGTGACGCAGCCGCCCGACATGACCACTTCCTTGATGATCCTCGAGCTTATGAAAATCCAGCGCATTCCGGTCATGATGAAGAGGGTCTCGACGTCGGGTTCGAGCTTGCGGTTCATGAGCGCCATCTGGAATTCGTATTCGAAATCGCTTATGGCTCGAAGCCCACGGAGTATGGCCCGGGCGGGAATGTTTTTCACGTATTCGACGAGGAGCCCGTGAAAGAGGTCCACCGTCACCCGGTGGCCCAGGGGATGGTCCGCGAGAGCTGTCCGGATCATTTCACAGCGCTCGTCCAGCGAGAAAAGGGGCGATTTGCCGGGATTGGCGGCGATTGCGATGATGACCCGGTCAAAAATCTTGAGCCCGCGCTCCAGCAGGTCGAGATGCCCGTAGGTGATCGGGTCGAAGGAGCCGGGATATACCGCGATGTTTTCCAATTGTCCCTCCTGTTGCCATGAAGTGAGCACGAATCAAGCGATCAGCTTCCGGAGTAGATCGAGATCAGGGTATCGCCGTAGCGGCGCTCGCTTTGCTTTGTCCACATGCCGAGTTCCGGCGGCGATTCGTCTTTAACGTGGTGTTCGGCAATGGCCATCGCACCGGGCGCGCAAACGGCATCCAGGATTGCGAGGGTTTTTTCGACGTGTCCTTTCCCATAGGGGGGGTCGAGGAAAATGAGGTCGAAAAGCCCGCCCTTCGCGGCCAGCCGCCGGATGGCCGACGGGACCGCGTCGCGGACCACCTCCGAGGAGTCCCGCGCTCCGCACAGCTCGATGTTTTCACGGATGAGGCGCACCGCCTCGACGCCCTGGTCCACGAAAACGCACCTCGCCGCGCCACGGCTCAGGGCCTCGAGGCCCATCGCCCCCGTTCCGGCGAAAAGGTCCAGCACCGCCGCGCCGGGGACCTCGGATGCAATTATGCTGAAAACAGCCTCCCTGACCCGGTCGCTGGTCGGGCGTATCCTGTCGCTTTTGGGCGCATGCAGCCGCCGTCCCCGGAAAGCGCCCGCGACGATTCGCATCTTCGCCTAGAGCCGCCCGCGGCCGAGGAGGATTTCCGCGATCTGCACGGCGTTGCTCGCCGCGCCCTTGCGTATATTGTCGGCAACCACCCACATCGCCAGCCCGTTTTCAACCGACGGGTCCCTGCGAATCCGGCCGACGTAGGTGTCGTCGGTCCCGGCGGCGTCCAGCGGGACCGGGTAGCCCCCGTTTGAAGGATCGTCCACCACCTTCACGCCCGGCGCCCTTTCGAGGATCTTGCGCGCGTCCTCGGGCGAAATGGGCTTTTTCGTCTCGATATTTACCGATTCCGAATGGCCGTAGAAGACCGGGACCCGCACCGTCGTCGCGCATACCTGAATATCGGGGTCCTCGAAAATCTTGCGGGTCTCGTTTACCATCTTCATTTCTTCTTCGCTGAACCCGTTATCCAGGAAGGCCCCGATGTGGGGAAAGCAGTTGAAGGCTATCTGGTGAGGGTATACCCGCTTTTGGGGTTCGCGGCCGGCCGTGATGTCGGCAACCTGGAGGCGAAGCTCCTCGATGGCTTTCATGCCGGTGCCGGATACCGCCTGGAGCGTGGTGACGACGATCCTGCGAATTCCCACCGCGTCATGGATGGGTTTGAGAGCCACCACCATCTGGATGGTCGAGCAATTCGGGTTGGCGATTATTCCGGTATGGGAAAGCGCGGCATCGGGATTCACTTCGGGAACCACGAGCGGGACGGCGGGGTCCATGCGGAAGGCGCTCGAATTGTCGATAACCACCGCTCCGGCCTTTGCCGCAATCGGCGCAAACCTGCGGCTGATGCTCCCGCCCGCCGAAAAAAGCGCCACCTGGATCCCCTCGAACGAATCCTCCTTGAGCTCCCGAACGGGAATTTCCTTGCCGCGAAAGGTCATGGTTTTCCCGACCGAGCGCGCGGACGCGAGAAGCGTCAATTCGCCAACCGGGAACGATCTCTCTTCCAGGACTTTCACCATCAGGTTGCCGACCGCTCCGGTCGCCCCGACAACCGCCACCTTGAATTCTTTCCGTGCCATCGCGCCGCTTACCCCTTAATTTGTTCCCATTCCGATTATCGATTTGCAACCAGTGCTCATTGCTATACTTTTTACCACCTGGCCGATCAAGCGATATCTCACGAATCCGGCCCGATGTAAAGGCCGTTTGGCTAAAAAATCGCGGCTGGAAGCCGCTCCCACGGGTTATGCCGTCCGGAACCACAGGTTATCCCGTCGGGAACCACAGGTTATGCCGTCCGGAGGCGCAGGTTAAGCCGCCCGGAGGCGCAGGTTAAGCCGCCCGCTCCCGCAGGTTAGGCCGCCCGCGCCCGCAAGAAGCGCCGGCTCATCGCCTCATTGCCCCGGAAAGCGCCCGGTGCGACGAAGCGGCAGGCATTACGAAGGCCAACCATCACGGGGGGGGGGAGAAGGAGTATAATAATACTTTTTGCTGATTGGCGGCAAGCTTTTGAAATAAGAACCAAATTGGAACCGGTGTATGACGAACGGCCCCTGGGTCGGGGCCGGGAAATGCGGCGGGGGCGGGACCGGGCCCGCCCGGCTGAGCCGGAGAAGGGGCCGTCCCGCTTAAGTCCCCCTCTCCGGCATTCAGAGTCACTCATTCAGTACCGAGAAATCGAGCCGCGCATCGAACATTCGCCGTCGAATGTCGAGCATCGACCCCCTAGGCCGCCTTTTCCACCTTCACCGCGCAGACCTTGTACTCGGGGATCTTGGCCTGCGGATCGAGGGCGGAGATGGTCAGGTTGTTCACCGGGGCCTCGTGGTAGTGGAACGGGATGAATATCGTGCCGACGTCGGTCATCTCGCTCACGCGGGCCTTGGCTGTAAGCGTTCCGCGCCGCGAGGTGACCTTGACCATTTCACCGTTGGCCAGCCCAAGTTTCGTCGCGTCCACGGTGTTGACTTCCACGAAGCATTCCGGGGCGCATCCGTCGAGGCCTTCCGAGCGCCGCGTCATGGTCCCCGTATGGTACTGGTACAGCACCCGTCCGGTTGTCATCAGGAAGGGATACTCGCCGTCGGTAGGCTCCGCCGGCGGAATCCACTCGACCGCGTGGAATTTTCCCTTGCCGCGAACGAACTTGTCCTTGTGCAGGTACTTCGTTCCCGCGTGTTCCTTGGTGGGACAGGGCCACTGGAGCCCGCCCTGGTCGAGGCGGTAGTAGTCCATGCCCGCATAGGACGGGGTCACTCGCGCCATTTCGTCGAAAATCGCCTCGGCATCGGCATATTTCATCTGGTAGCCCATGCGGGAGGCGATTTCGGTAATGATCTCCCAATCGGCCCGCGCTTCTCCGGGCGGATCGACCGCCTTGCGAACCCGCTGGACGCGGCGTTCGGTATTGGAGAAGGTCCCTTCCTTTTCGGCAAAGCAGGCGGCGGGCAGGACCACGTCCGCGAGCCTGGCCGTCTCGGTCAGGAAGATATCCTGCACGACGAGGAATTCGAGGTTCTTGAGACCCTCCTCGACGTGGTGCAGGTCCGGATCGCTCATCATCGGGTTTTCACCCACGACGAAGAGGCTCTTGATGTCCCCCTTCACGGCCGCGTTGAGGGTCTCGACGATGGTGAGGCCTGGTTTTGCGGGGAGCTCAGGCACGCCCCAGAACTTCGCGAACTTTTCGCGCGCTTCGGGCAGGGTCACCGACTGGTAGGCCGTGAAAACGTTTGGCAGGCACCCCATGTCGCAGGCGCCCTGGACGTTGTTCTGACCGCGAAGCGGGTTCACGCCGCCCCCTTCGATCCCGATGTTGCCGCACAGCATGGCCAGGTTGGCGGTGGATTTCACCGCGTCGGTGCCGTTGATGTGCTGGGTGATTCCCATCGCGTATGCAATCGCCGCCGCGGGGGCGCTTGCATAGAGCCGTGCCGCCGCGATAAGATCGGCCGCCGGGACGCCCGAGATTTCCTCGACCTTCTCGGGCGTGTAGGTCGAGACGGTTTTCTTGAGCGCCTCGAAATCCTCGGTCCGCTCTTCGACGTATTTCTTGTCGTAGAGTTCCTCTTTTATAATCACGTGCATCAGGCCGTTGAGCCAGGCCACATCGGTCCCGGGCTTCTGGCGCAGCCAGATTTCGGCAAAATCGACCAGGTCGATTCGCCTCGGGTCGGCCACGATGAGCTTGGTCTTCCCGCTTACCACTCCCCGCCTCATAAAGGTCGAGATCACCGGGTGCATCTCTTTGGTGTTGGTCCCGGTCAGCAGGATCACATCGGTTTTTTCGAGTTCCTCGATCGAGTTGGTCATTGCTCCACTCCCGAAAGCGGCGGCCAGACCGACCACCGTCGAGGAGTGTCAGAGACGTGCGCAGTGATCGACATTATTCGTCCCGATCACCGCGCGCGCGAATTTGGAGACAAGATAATTCTCTTCGTTGGTGCAACGTGCGGAAGAGAAAAATGCGAGGGAGTCGGGGCCCGACTTGGCCTTGATCTCGCCGAACTTCGAGGCGACAAGCCCAAGGGCCTCGTCCCAGCTCGCTTCCTGAAGGCTGCCGTTTTTCCTCACCAGGGGCGTCTTGAGCCTGTCCGGATGATTTATAAAATCATTTCCGAAGCGGCCCTTTACGCACAGGCTACCGTTGTTGGGACCGCCGAGGTCGGCGCCCGAGGTGACCCGTACCACTTCGTTGTCTTTGACGTTGAGTTCGAGCTGGCAGCCCACGCCGCAGTAGGTGCAGGTGGTCTGGACTTTCTTGATCTCCCAGGGCCGTCCCTTGAAGCGCGCCTGCTTGCAGGTGAGCGCCCCGGTCGGACACGCCGAGATGCACTCGCCGCAGTAGACGCAGTTCGAATCTTTGAGGACCCCGCCGTTGAAAGTGGTGACGAAGGAATCCGACCCGCGCGCGGCGATGTCGATCACCCCGTTCACCTGCACCGCGAGGCAGCCCCGGACGCAGCGGCCGCACAGGACGCACTTGTTGGGGTCGCGCGAAATCATCAGGCTCGAGTCGTCGATGGGCTTCGGGGCAAAAGTGGTCGTATAGCGCTGCTGGTCTATGCCGTGCTCATAGACCAGGTTCTGGAGCTCGCATTCGCCGTTTTTCTCGCACATCAGGCAATTGTGGTTGCCGTATGCGAGCAGGAGTTCCAGCACGGTTTTGCGCACGCGGAAAAGCCGGTCCGTGTGGGTGGAGATGTTCATTCCATTGGTTGCCGGGGTGGTGCACGAGGGCGGCAGGCCGCGCATATTCTCGATTTCCACTATGCACAGGCGGCAGCCTCCGTACGGGGGCATTTTGGGATGGTAACAAAGGGTCGGGACCTTGATACTGTTATCCCTGCAGACATCGAGCACCGTTTGCCCTTTTCTGCCCCGGACGCTCATTCCATTAACGGTAAGTGTCAGTTTATCGTCCATTTGTCCTCTTTCGCTGAGCTTGTCCCCGCGAGGGCGGGGAGGGGATTCTCCATTCCCGCCAGTCGATGGCGTCGAACCCGCACAGGATGCGGGAACAACACTCGAGGCACTCCTCTTCATCGACTACCGCGTCATCCTTTTTCTTCCAGGCGGTGAGTTCGTCCGGACAAGCGCTGTAACAGAGGCCGCACTCTTTGCACTTGTCCGGATTTACCTGGAAAGGGGACTCTCCAGACCTGCTCTAATCGATGGCGTTGAACCTGCAAGCAAGTATGCAGGAACGACACGCGATGCACTTGTCCCGATCGATTACCGCGACTTCCTTTTTCTTCCAGGTGACCGCTTCGGCCGGACAAGCGCTGTAACAAAGGCCGCACTTCTTACAGTTGTCCGGATTTACCTGGAACTTAATGAGCCGCACGCAGACCCTGGCGGGGCACTCTTTTTTCAAGATGTGCGCCTCGTACTCATCCCTGAAATAGCGCACCGTGGAGAGCACGGGGTTCGGGGCCGTCTGCCCCAGCCCGCAAAGCGAGCCGTTCTTGACGTCCTCGGCAAGGGTCACCAGTTGATCGAGGTCCTCGAGTGTCGCCTTGCCCTTGGTCACGTCCGTCAGGATCTCCAGCATCTTCTTGGTCCCGAGACGGCAGGGGACGCACTTTCCGCAGGATTCCTTCTGGGTGAAGGTGAGGAAGAACTTGGCCATGTCGACCATACAGGTGGTCTCGTCGGTGACGATCAAGCCGCCCGAGCCCATGATGGCCCCGAGCGCCGTGAGGTTTTCATAGTCCATCGGGACGTCGAAGTGCGAGGCGGGGATACAGCCGCCCGAAGGGCCGCCGGTCTGAGCCGCCTTGAACTTGCGCTTGTTGAGGATGCCGCCGCCGATATCTTCGATGATCTCTCGAAGGGGCGTTCCCATCGGGATTTCGACCAGACCGCTGTAGGTGATCTTGCCGGCGAGCGCGAAAACCTTGGTGCCCTTGCTCTTCTCGGTGCCGACCGAAGCGAACCATTCGCCGCCCTTGGTCATGATCATCGGTATGTTGGCCAAGGACTCGACGTTGTTGATGTTGGTGGGCTTGCCGAAAAGCCCCTTGATCGCCGGGAAGGGAGGCCTGGGGTTGGGCATGCCGCGTCTGCCTTCAATCGAGGCCATGAGAGCGGTTTCCTCGCCGCAAACGAACGCGCCCGCGCCAAGCTTGACTTTTATGTCCAAATCAAAACCCGTTCCGAATACGTTCTTTCCAAGAAACCCCTTCTTCTTTGCCTGGTCGATGGCGATGAGGCTGCGCTCGTAGGCCATGGGGTATTCCGCCCGGACGTAAATATAGGCCTTGGTCGCCCCTATGGCGTATCCGCCGATCAGCATGCCCTCGAGCACGCTGTGCGGGTCGCCTTCGAGAACCGCGCGGTCCATGAACGCCCCGGGGTCGCCTTCGTCGGCATTACAGATGATATATTTCTGATCGGCGACCGAGCGGTTGGCGAACTCCCACTTCATGCCGGTGGGAAAGCCCCCGCCTCCCCTGCCGCGAAGCCCCGAAGCCTTCATGTTGTCGATCACCTGCTGCTGGGTCATGCCAAGGGCCTTCTTTGCGCCCTCGTAGCCGCCCGCGGCGAGGTAGTCGTCGATGTCCTCGGGATTGATAAAGCCGCAGTTGCGCAGAACGATGCGGCGCTGCGGGTTGAAATAGGGCATGTCCCTGAAGGTCAGGACCCTGTCCTTGGTCTTGGGGTCGAGGAAGAGCAACCGCTCTACAGGGGCGCCGCCTTGGAGGTCCGTTTCGACTATCTCGGCCACGTCATCCGGGTTCACGTTGCAGTAGAACGTGCCGGCGGGCATGATCATCACCGTCGGTCCCTGCTGGCAAAACCCATGACAGCCGGTAAATTTGACTTCCACCGAGCTGCTCAGGCCCGTCTTCTCCAGCTCTTTTTCCAGGTTGGAGAATATGACGTTGGCCTTCTGCGACTCGCATCCGGTGCCCCGACACACGAGCACCTGACGGTCTTTTCCGGGTTGAATCCTAATTGCCGGCTCCATTCAGAATCTCCGTTACTTGTTCGGGTTTCAATCGACCGTGGGTATCCTTGTTGACGAACATCGCGGGCGCCAGGGCGCATGCGCCGATACAGGCGACGGTTTCGAGCGTGTACCGTCCATCCGGGGTGGTCTGGCCGGGCTGCACACCAAGCTGGTTTGCCACTTCCTCCAGTACCCGGGCCCCGCCCATGACGTGGCATGCCGTGCCCTGGCAGACCATGATCGTGTTTCTGCCCACGGGATTAAATTTAAACTGCGCATAGAATGTGGCCACGCCGTAGACTTCCACCGGAGCCAACCGGCAGAATCTCGCGGCCGCATCCATGGCTTCGGGCGACAAGTACCCGAGTTCTCCCTGAATATCCTGGAGGACTGGGATCAGGGCATCCCGCGTGCCATGGTGTTTTGAAAAAACTTCCTGGAGCTTTTCCTTCATTTTCATCTCCCTGTGAGGCTGGTGAACGGGCTGGGTATGCGATGGAACGCCCGTCCGGTTCTACCGGGCCGCCCCCGGGCCGAACCCGGCTCGAGACAGCGGCATGACTAATCTAGTGAAAAGGTTCACATCAATCTAACGAAAAATCTCTGCACCGTACTGTAAGACTCGAATATATTTGGAGCTTTCTTCCCCAGCGGTCCCCAACGCCCCTGAAGCGTCCTTCGCGGCCCCACTGGGTAAGCATTGCCGGGTTGCGGGAAAACCAGGCTCGTCCTTGCGGATAACACCGCGCGAACCGGCCCGGGATATGACAAAAGTGCGCAAGGACCCAGGTCGGCCCTTTCAGGATACAGATCTGGTGAAGACGGGGGGAATGGCGGGAATGCTCTAAGACGAGAGCGTCTTTTCATTATGTGTGCCGCTATCGCTCGAACGTTTGGGAGAAAATGGAGAATATACCGCATGGATATGAGCAACGCACCCGCACGTAATAAATCGCACAATCGGCCAGGTGTCAAGAGAAAAGTGTAACAAAGACTCTCTTACGAATCGTACCAGTTCTTCGGGGGCTGTATGTCAGGCCTTGAAAATAAAAGGAATTTTCCGCCGTTAACGGGTTATGCATTTATGAAAATCCGGGGTGCGAGGTGCGGGTTTCGGGGTGCGGAATCCGGAGGGCGGATGCCGGGTCTTTTGGAGGACCAGACCAAATATTGCTCACCCAGGCGCCATTTTATTTTTCCATGCGCCGGGTTTAAAACCTTCGCCTTTCAGGCGAAGAGCTTTAGCAAGTTTCGCTGGTCCGCTGGTTTTCCCGCTGGTTCCCAAGCTCCAGCTTGGGAACCCAGACCTGGAAGC
>JBAQYM010000217.1:0-13074 GCA_049300095.1 Syntrophobacteraceae bacterium | reverse complement strand
ACCCATCACGCACTCCTGAGGCGATGGGTTGCGCGGGGCGCTCCACCCATCCTACGAACTGCGAACTGCGAACGAACTCATGAAATGTAAAAGTTATTACGTTGCGGTTCCTTAGCCGGACGTGAGTCCCCCGCCCCGAGATGGGAGGGGTTTGGGGGAGGGTGTTCAATTTGCAGGTGCTTACGACCCCCTCCCCCCGCCCCTCCCGCCAGGGGAGGGGAGACCTCCGCCCTGTTTTGGCCACGCCCGTCGTGAGTTTTGCATTTGGGCAACAGCCTCGGAGAGCCTGCCCCACATGGTTTTGCGCTGAAGGCAACAGCCCCGGAAAGCTTGTCCCACATGGTTTTGCACTAGAGGCAACAGCCCCGGAGAGCCTGCCCCACATGGTTTTGCGCCGAAGGCAACCGCCCGTTTCTACCTGCCCAGGATGCGGTCGAGCAGCCCCTTTTTCGGCGGCTCGAGTTCAGGCATCCCGAGGCGCCGGCGGATTACCGCTTCAAGCTTGTCCCGCGAAATCGTCGATCCTTCGACCACTATCTGATCGTCGACCATGACGGCGGGGGCCACGGGCAGGTCCAACTCGAAGTATTCATCCGTCTGGTACTCGGCTTTGGGTTTGGAGATGACCTCGATTTCAACCGGATACTTTTCGCCCAGACCGGGCATCATCCGTTTGAAGTCCTTTCAGGGTTTCCCGTTAGGCTCGTTAAGAAAGAACCTGACTTTCAGCATGGTTTTTTCCCCTTTTCCCGTCCCCTAATTATTTGTTTTCCCGATCTTCGCCATGCGGCCAAGGAACTGGTCGGGCGGCAGGTAATCCAGCAGCCGCAAATCCTGCCTCTCATTCCCCTCCGCATCGAGGAACACGAGGGTGGGAACGCCCTTGACCCCGTATTGTCGCAGAAGCCGGTCATGGACCGGATTGTCTCCCCTGGTCACGTCCACTTTCACCATGATGAAACCGCGCTGCGCCTCCCTCACCACGAGATTGTCGTGGAAGGTGATCTCCTCGAGTTCCCGGCACGGGGCGCACCATGTTGCATAGAAATCAATGATAACCGGTCTCGATTGGCTTCGAGCTTCCCGCAGGACCTCATCCGAGTAGGGTATCCAGGCAACCCCGGGGCCGCGCACGGCCCAGGAGGTCAAAAGATACGCGGCCAAAACGACGCAGGCGATTCCCGCCCCGGCCTTAAGCCCGGCAAAGGCCCTGAAGTCCGCCCGGTTCCTGTCCAGCCAACCCAGGTGGATTCCCGCGCCGACGGCGACAAGGGCAAGCAGAAAGGTTTCCGCGGACTCGGTAAGAAGGGGCCGTATAAAATGAGCGGCCATCCCGACGAGCACCCATCCCATGAGCGATCTCACCCAGTTCATCCAGCCGCCCGAGCGCGGGAGCTTATTGATCTGGCCGGAAAAAAGGGCAAGCATGAACAGTGGGAGGCCGAGTCCGAGACTCAAGGTAAAGAATACGATAAAACCCAGCCACGGGCTTCCCATGCCCGCGACCCAGGTGAGCAGTCCCAGCACGAACGGGCCGATGCAGGGCGCGGCGACCACCCCCAGCGTCAGGCCCATGAAGAGGCTCCCGAGCAGTCCCGCGTGAGCTTTTGCCGCCGCCTGGGTCAAGCGGCTCGGGAGCCGGAGTTCCCAAAAACCGAAAAGGCTCGCCGCAAAGACGACAAGCACCGCCGCCACCGCGATCAGGACCAGCGGTTTTTGGAGCAAGGCCCCCATGAGGCCGCCCGTAAGGGCCGCCGCCACACCGAGCATCGAGTTCATCAGGGCAAGGCCGGCCATGTAGCAAAGGCCGTTGGCGACGAGGTCCCCCTTTCCCCTGTCCCCTCCCGCGGCCTGGCCGCCGAAATAGGAAACGGTTATGGGGATCAGCGGGTAGACGCAGGGGGTAAGGTTTAGAGCCATCCCCCCCGCAAAGATGCCAAGAAGGGTCCAGATCATCGCCCAGCCGTGGAGAGGTCCGGGGTCCGGGGGCGCCCGGCCGGCCCCCGTCAGCCCCGCCGGGGCGCTCTCGACCGGCATTCCGGCTTCCTGCCATTGGGGGTAGCCGAGGGGGTCGCGGTAGACGTTTTTGTATCCGAGATTTACGGCCACACGGGCCGCCGAGTCGCTTCGGACTCATGTAAGGCCGGCTCAGTAGAACACGACCGTCCGGTCCTTATCCGGCCCCAGCAGTGCTTCCAGCGCCCCGGCCTTTTGCCGCCTCGACCACCAGGTCGGCTCGATGGGAAAGTTCACCGCGCCCTTTATATGCCCGGAGCGGTATTCCCATTCCTGGCGCGTGTCGACAACGAGGATGCCCCCAGCCCCGCTCCCGTGGCGCACGCCCAATTCCTCCGTCGTGATGAGCCTGTAGCCCCCGGCTTTGGCTTCGGCCAAAACGTCTTCCATTGTCGCCGGTTTCGGCGTCACGGCGCGGTTGGTGAGCCAGAGGGCCCCAACAGTAAGAACAACCGCGATCAGCGCTAAAATCGTCGTCCGCTTCTCCCGCATATAAACCCTCATCTCTTACGCAAGCGCTACGGGAAGTGTTTCAACGAAGGCCCCGATCTCATCACGAATTCTTCTGTAATGGACCAGCGCCTCTTCTTCCGTCTTTGCCCCGGCGGCAAGCACCGGCGGGGCGTCGAATCCGACATGCAAGACCACGGTCCCGGCGGGAAACGGCGGGCAGTTCTTCCGGGCGTTATCGCAGAGCGTGACGACGTAATCGAACTCGATTCCTTCCAGTTCGCTCACATGCTTGGACCGCTGGTCGGAAATATCGATTCCGGCCTCCGCCATTACCCGCAATATCCTCGGGTCCACAAAACCGTGCGGCGAAACTCCGGCCGAGTAAGGCTCGATTCGGTCCTTTTTCAGGCGCCGGGACCACCCCTCGGCAAGTTGGCTGCGGCAGGCGTTTCCGGTACACAAGAACAAGATTTTCAAGCGATTCGTCGATTCCATGAGCGCTGCCTTTCGGTATATCCACGGCTACGGTGGGGCAATCGTGCGAGCGGGGAGAGTTGGGATAGGAATTATCGATATAATATCAAAATGAGATAGGAAAAGTAAATGATGATTGGGGTTTTCCCGGAAGGAATCGCTCCGGTGGCCCGGGGTGACGCCATGCCGCGTTCAAGGTGGTGCTGCTCTATAACCCGGTTATTTGGAGCGCCTCCGGCGGGTCGAAGCCGTGGGGCGGGCTTTCCAGCCCGCCGCCAAGGAACACGGGGCCATCGCCGGACGGACGGCTGGAAAGCCCGCCCCTCGCGGCGCCCGCGAGCTTCACTTGACACCACACGAAAAAAGCCCGCGCTTTTCGGCGCGGGCTTTGTCATCACAGGTTAAAACAGGCGGGCTTAGCTTGCCCTTTCTTCCTTGACCGAGATGGTGATCTTCCAGAGCACGGTCAGGAGAAGGCACCCGATGGACCAGACCCCGAGGGCGATCAGTATCTCCGGAATGCTCGGAGAGTACTCGACGATATGATCGAGCATATTGGGCACGAAGCCGGTAATAGTGAACCCGACGCCTTTTTCGAGCCACATCGAGAAGAACACGCAAGCGAGGCCAAGCATCAGGTACTTTTCGTTGTTGCGGAACTTCGGCACGGTCAGAAGGACCAGCGACGAAATCGCCAGGAGGACGAAGAGCCACGTGAACGGCACCAGCCTCCGGTGTCCTTCGAGGCCCACGAACATGTACTTGAGCGGATCCATCATGCCCGGTATCCCGCTGTAGAAGGCCGTAAAGAATTCAAGGCCGATGAAGAACACGCTGACGAACATGGCGTAGATCACGACGTTTGTCAGCTTCCTGATTGCCTCGGCGCCCGGGTCGAAATTGGTGAATCTCTTCACCACCAGCAGAAGCAGGATCAGGAGGGCGGGGCCGGAGCAGAAGGCCGAGGCAAGAAAACGCGCCGCGAGGATCGCGGTCAAAAAGAAGTCGTGGCCGGGCAGGCCCGCGTACACAAAGGCGGTGACCGTGTGGATACCGAACGCCCAGGGAATCGAGATGTAGATGAGCGGTTTGACCCAGTTGGGATATTTCGTCCCTTTTCGTTCCGCTTCGAGGACATTCCAGCCGACGAGGATATTGAGGAGAAGGTAGCCGGTTTGGACCACCATGCTCCAGAACAGGACCGAGTTGAGCGTGGGGTAGAGTATCATGTTCAGGGCGCGCCACGGTTTCCCGAGGTCCACTATGACGAAAAGGGGGCAAATGGCGACCGCCGCCACGGCGAGGAATTCGCCGAAGACGACGATCTTGCCGAATTCCTTAACATTGTGCAGATAGTACGGCAGGACCACCATCACGGCGGAGGCCGCGACACCGATCATGAAGGTAAACTGGGCGATGTAGAGCCCCCAGGAGACGTCCCTGCTGATACCGGTAAGCCCGTGGCCCTTTTCCAGCACCGCGACATACGCAGCCGCCCCGAGACCGATGAAGACTGCCAGGACACCCAGTAATTTGTAATATCTCGGACTTCCAGTCAGTGCTCTTTCAAGCATAACTCACCTCTCAGATCATGTAGAAAACGCTGGGCTCCGTGCCAAGCTCCGGTTTGCGTCTGAACGAAAAGCGCTGGGCAAGCAGCTTGCGCACCGCCGAATTCGGGTCTTCGAGGTCCCCGAAAGTAAGCGCCTTGCACACCTTGTCGCAGGCTTCGACACAGGCGGGCATCGAACCCATTGCCAGCCGCTCCTCGCAGAAATTGCATTTCTCGACCACCCCCGCTTCCCTGGTGGGGTACGTGGGATTGAGCTCGGTCTTGATGAAGTCCCTGGGTTCCCAGAAATTGAAGCTTCTCGCCCCGAACGGGCATGCCGCCATGCAGAACCTGCATCCGATGCAGCGGTGTTCATCGATCATGGTGATGCCGTTGGGTCGCTTGAAGGTCGCCTGGGTGGGGCAAACCCGGACACACGGGGCATTAGCGCACTGATTGCACAGGACCAGGAAAGGTTTCTCGCTGATGTTTGGGGAGAGGAATTCATTGCGCTGGCCCGGAAAGACATGCTTGTAGGTGTCCGTCCAGATCCACTTGATCTCGTCTTTGGGGTTTCCAAAGTCGGGAACGTTGTGGAAGCTGTGGCACGCGAGGACGCAGTCTTTGCAGCCGGGCTTTCCCTTTTCCCAGCATTGCTTCATATCGATGACCATCCCCCATCTTTTCGCGGTGAGCGTCCGGGGATTTGTCGTGAATTTAGGCGCCTCGGTCTTTCCCAGCGCATCGACCACCGGAAGGGCCCCCAGCCCCAGCGCACAGACGCCCCCGATCTTCAAAAAATCTCGTCTGCTAGTTTCCATTACTTTGTCTCCTTCGGAGCGATGTGACAAGTCCAGCAGTATGGCGTCGAGCCTGGCTTGAGTCCCGCGTAGTTATGGCATGCGTCGCAGAACTGCGATTTGTTCGTGTGGCACCTCATGCACTCGTTCTGGAGACTCATTTCGTAAGTCTTGCCGTCGCTTGCCACATACATCCTCTTATCCAGGCGGACAACTTCGGTCCTCCAGTCGTTGAGAAGCTGCATGTGTCCGGTGATCATCTCTTCCTTGGGCAGCACGCACTGCTTCTGGGCCATCTTCAGGATGACCGGCGTGTCCAGCTTGATCTCCGGCGGGGGAGCGGCCTTGCCGTGGTTGAACCATATCGGGAAGGTTGCCAGCCCGATAAAGACCAGCAGGCCTATAAGGATGTACTTGCCATCATATATCTTCATTCTCGCTACCCTCCATTCCAAGCAGAGGCTCGCCGCGCAGGTCGGTGGTCCTCTCTTGCTCGCCTTCCATCACGAGGGCGTTCCCAACCAGCTCGTGGACCCCGTAGACCGTCACACCGGGAACCCAGTAGTCCATGGATGCCGTGAGCACCGCGCGGTCGATGGCGCAGATGCACGAGAGAGCGTTCACACCGTGCAGGTCGGTCACATGGCGTACCGCGTTGGCCCTGGGCAGGCCTCCGCGCATCCTCATTTCCATGAATTCGTCGTTGTTGAGGCCCGAACCGCTGCCGCAGCAGAAGGTCTGTTCGCGAATCGTCTCGGGCGGCATTTCATGGAAATTGTTGCACACGGCCTTGATCACGTAGCGCGGTTCTTCGAAGAAGCCCATTCCGCGCGCCGGGTTGCACGAGTCGTGGTAGGTCATTACCAGGTTGTCGTTGCGGCTCGGGTCGAGTTTGAGCTTGCCGTGCTTGATAAGGTCGGCGGTAAACGCGACGACGTGCGTCATCTTGGTCGACTTGGCGTTGTCGAATACGGTGCCGGTGATGGGGGACTTGGGCACTTCGAGAAAATCCGCCGGGCCGTTCATCGTGTCCATGTACTGATTGATGACGCGCCACATGTGGCCGCACTCGCCGCCAAGGATCCACTTTACGCCCAGGCGCTTGGCTTCGGCGTACATCTTCGCGTTCAGGCGCTTCATCATCTCGTGCGAGGTGAACAACCCGAAGTTCCCGCCCTCGGAGGCGTAGGTGCTCCAGGTGTAGTCGAGCCCGATCTCATGGAAGAGCATCAGGTAGCCCATGAGCGTGTAGGTGCCGGGGTCGGCGAAAACGTCGCCCGAAGGCGTGATGAATAGGATTTCCGCGCCCTTGCGGTTGAAGGTCGGCTCGATCCGTATTCCGTTCACGGCCTCGATTTCGTCCACGAAGAACTCGATCATGTCCTTGAAGGCATGGGGCTGGATTCCGAGGTGGTTCCCGTTGTGGAAGCAGTTGGCAACCGGCCCCACGACCCAGTCGATGTTGCAGCCGACGAGGTTGAGCAGCTCACGGCCGACCATGGTGATTTCGGCCGTGTCGATCCCGTAGGGGCAGAAAAGCGAGCAGCGCCTGCACTCGGTGCACTGGAAGAAGTACATGAACCATTCTTTGAGGACATCTTCGGTGAGGTCTCGGGCGCCCACCATCTTGCCCATGAGCTTCCCGGACAGGGTGAAGTCCTTGCGGTAGACGGACCTGAGCAGCTCGGCCCTGAGGACCGGCATGTTCTTCGGGTCGCCCGACCCGAGATAGAAGTGGCACTTGTCGGCGCAGGCGCCGCAGCGCACGCAGATGTCCATGAAAAGCCGCAGGGAGCGGAACTTGTCGAGCCTTTCCCGCAACCCTTCCAGGATGATCTGTTTCCAGTTCGAGGGCAACTTCCAGTCCTCGTCCATGGGAGACCATTCCCGAGGATTGGGCAGCCCAAGCGCTTCCAGGTTGTTGGCCCTGCCGGGGTAGCTATACGTGCCCGGCCTGAAATTGACCGGAGTATCCATCCATCCCGTCTTCGGAAGCGTGTGATCTATTACGAGTTCGCTTGGTTTTGGGACCTTAGCCATTGTTCGTATAACTCCTTATTCACAGGTAATCCGGCCTTTATCAGTTTTTTCCCGCCGGGGGCGCATCCTCGGCCGGCAATTCTTTCTCGACAGGCAATCCCGCCTCGACCATCTTTGCCCTGAAATGGTCTTCGTATTCCGCGTAGGTGTGGACCTTTACCGGGTAATCCCAGGGGTTGATATGCCGATTGATACGGCTGTCGTTGGGCAGGTTCCGGGTCGGACTCATGAAGACCCCGCCCGCATGCATCAGCTTGCTGAACGGGAAATAGGCAAACAGGGCGCACACCAGGAAGAAGTGAATGTAAAACATCACCCCGATGCCTTCCGGAACGACCGGATTGAAGCTGACGAGACTCATCGCGAGCTGTTTAACCTTGATCAGGTCGACCCTGATGAAAAAACGGGTGAGTATTCCCGTAACGCCGATGGCGAAGAGCAGGACAAGGGGGAAATAGTCGGCCGGGAGAGAAATATAGCGGATTTGCGGGATGATCACCCTTCTGATGAAAAGGTAGGTGACCGCCGCCACGAAGATGGCGTCACTCATGTAAATTCCCGGCAGGCCGACCTGGAAGAAGCCGTCCATACTGTCGAGCGCGTACACGAAGAAGGGCACCGGCTCGGCGAAAAATCTCAGATGCCTCACGAGAATTACCAGGAAAGCGTAGTGGAAAGCCAGCCCGGCAAGCCAGAGCCATTTCTCCCACTGGTAGAAGATCTTGGGTCCCTTGTCCAACTCCGCTTTGGTGTTCCTGAAAAGCGACCTGAAAAGGAGCACTTCCAGGAGCATTCTGCCCACCACCTGCCCTTTGGTGGTTGGGTTGTCAAGCTTGCTCTGCTTGATCCAGGGCAGTGATTTCTGCTGGCCGGCCGTGGTCGGAATCCGGAAAGGAACGGGCGAGCGTCCCCACTTGAGGATCCGGTACACGATGCCTCCCAGGCAAGCGAAGATGGCTATGTACGGAACGGTCACACCGAAAAAGACCTGTAGACCAGCCGCCTTCACTCCCAGAAAAACAGCCAAAACGAGCGCAACGACCGCTGCTAAGGAAAACCTGATGCCCATTACAAACCCTCGTTTCAGTAAGTTTGGTTGATAGTGTTTATTTCTGTTCCTCGCCGGGCTTCCGCGGAGGGACCTCGGCCAAGATTTCCGCCCTCACAAGGAGCCTTTGTGTCCTAGCCTTTATTTCCTTGATTCTCACTTCGTACAGGTTGTCGCGGCACCTGGAATAAACGTCCATGGCGGCGAGCGCGAGTCCGTCCACCCTCGCGTCAAACTCGGCGAGTTCCTCCGCGGGTACGCGGCCCTCGGCGATATCGGTCCCGATCGCTTCGCGGGCGACGTTTTTGAGCAAAAAAACGAAAGCAAGCGCCCCGGACGGCGCAAAGTCCTGCACCGCCCGTATCCTGATGATCCGGTCGAGCAGCGGGGACATCCTGTCCGCCTGGTTCTCCCCGAGAAACTCGTCGAGGATTTCCTCCATCGCCTTGAAAAAGGTATGCCCCACCGGGTTTGCAAACTGGCTGGACTCCTTTTTCAGCATTCTTGCCGCCTCCGGAGGATAGGTCCCCAGCAGCAGGTCGAACCATAACCGAAGCAGTGTCTTCTTCCTCTGTAAGAGGAGGATTTCGAGATTCATAGTGTATTTCCCAGGGATAATCGGGACCGTCACGAACTGATCGCGCGGCGGCGGTCCCGGCGTTTTTTCGAGGATTGCACAAGGAGGCAAACGCATCATCGGCACTGGATGATTTAACCTGCGCCCTTAAAAAGGTCAACGAAAACGCGAGGTTTTTTACATTCCAGTAAGCAATGTCGATGCCGCCCGGATTTTTTCCGTGATAGAGCCAAATTTTTGGCGAAAACCGGGAGAGATTCCGTTTTATTCTGTCGGCCGCAACCGAATCAGGGAAAACCACGGGAGGAGAAGCCAACGGAAGCCGGTACTCTTGACGTTCAATTTCACGAGAGTTCCCAATAGCATGACTGATTGGGGATTTCAACAGCTAATAGGGGCAATGGGCTTGTGCACAACAATTTTTGCATAATTTGAAAAGCCTGATTTTTCACAAACTTGCCGCCGTTCGATACCGGAGGCGATGCCCCGCGTGCCGCGACCTCATGCGCCCTCGTCCGCCATCGCCCCAAATCCGCCCCCCCCCGGCGCAATCCGCCGGCCGATTGCCGTCGGGGGCCGATACATGCTATATTGGCGCCCTGGACGGTCGCGTGTTTTTCCCGCGGCGCCTTGCGTGAAAAATCCCTCGACATGGCGCGCGCGATTACCGTTCACCGCGGCGACGCGGAGAGCGCGGAGTTTCCGAAGGGCAAAACCGAAGAGAAAGTTGGATCAATTAACCCCGGCCACATGCGGCCTTCGGGCTTTTGACGCCCGTTATCCGCGTTTTCTCAGCGCCCGCCGCGTCTTTGCGGTGAACAATTATCGCGCCCCGAAGAAAGGACTCCAACCGATGCCACGGTTCACAGGCATTCACCATCTGGCGATGGCGACCGGCGACATGAACATGACGATCCGGTTCTGGCGCGACCTGCTCGGAATGCGGATGGTCGCCGGTCTCGGCAAGCGCGGCTACAAGCTCTATTTGTTCGAAATCGCCCCCGTGCATTACCTGGTCTTCTTCGAGTGGCCCAAGGTCCAACCGATTGCGGAAAAGGACCACGGTTACCCGGTATCGGGCCCCATGGTCTTCGACCACGTCTCCTTCGGCGTCGAGGACGACGACGCCCTGTGGGAGGTTCGAGACAAGCTCGAAGCGGCCGGCTTCTGGGTATCGGACATGATGGACCACGGCATCATCCACTCGATCTACAGTTTCGACCCCAACGGGATCCCGATCGAATTCAGCGCCGCCGTCACCGGCGTGGACATCGGCGCCTCCCCGAAGCTCGTGGACTCCGACCCCGTCTCCGCCGCCCTGGAAGGGTTCATGCCGCGCCCCGGAATGTGGCCCGCCGTGAAAAAGCCGACCCCGCCCGGCGAGCGCGACATCTTTCCCGGCGAAGGGACGGAATGGGTGTCGGGAGAAAAGAAGAACTGGTGGGGACCCGGCAAGTAGGCGGGAGCGGACCGGGCGGCCATGCCCGGGACACATCAATTCCTCGATGCATCGGTTTCTCAAGGGTCCCTGAAATCCATCCCCACTGCAATCCAAGAGACGATGCGGACCTTGCGCAATCCCCACCTCGCTCCCTCAGGGCAGTGACGAGTGTTTTCTCCTTTAATCATCATCGCAAGTTCGCGCCACCACATTATTTAAGTTCAGCGGGTCTGCGAGACAGGATTAAGCGCAATACCGCTCACCAAATGCACATCCGACGGGCAAGGTCGTGGGGCGGGCTTTCCAGCCCGCCCTTTGCCGGGATTCCGCAGTCCCCGGCCCGCAGGCTGGAAAGCCTGCCCCACGTCCCTGGCTGCCGGAGAAACTCTAAGTGAACAGTATTGAGCTTAACGGGTTTATGCCTGGTCCTTCGATCCGGCGCGAGGCCCCTCGTCGCGGGCCATCGCAAGTTGGGCGTACATTTTTTGGACCGCGGCAAGGGATGCGGGGGTGTCCACGCCAGTTACCTCGGCTTCGGAGGCGCGCGCCATCCCCACGAAAAGCCCGTCGGCATGCATCATTTCGGCGATATCCGTCAGGAAATATTCCCTGATGAGCGTTTCGCGGCCCTCGATCTCCTTAAGGACCTCGTGGGGACGATCTTCGAGCTTCCCCATGTATTCGAGCAATAATTTCCGCCCGGCCGCATAGACCCCGGCGTTGCAGCACCTGAGCTTTGCACGCCTTTGCGGCGGGAATTTTTGGGGGTCGCTCCAGTACTTCCATTCGACTATCCGCGCGACCCGTTCGCCCTCCATTTCGAGCATGCCGTACCGGGCGCGGTCTTCGGGTTCGAAGGCGAGCAGGGCCATGTCGCATGTCCCGAGCATCTCGACAAGGGCGCGGTAGGTGGCCGGGCGGATGAGGGGGACGTCTCCCATGGTGATTATGACGCTCTGGGCGCCGGTGCGCTCGATGAACGGCCGCGCCGCGAGGAGCGCCCCTCCTGTGCCGTTGGTGCGCGGCTGGTGGATGTATTCGATCCCGGGCGCCCGCGTCGAGTCGCGCACGTCTTCGGCACGGTGGTTTACCACGACCCCCTTCGGGCCGGGCGGCAGGTTGTCCAGGACTTCCCGTATGAGCGGACGCTCGCCCTCGAAGATGGACTTTCCGGGAACGAGCGGCAGGAGGGTCTTGTTCCCATCGTAGCCCGTCATTCGGGTCCCCTTCCCGGCGGCGAATACTATGGCGGCGATCTCGGCCATTTTTCCTCTCTTTGCATCGGTATCGGCCGTCACGGCGCGGGCCCGCTTTCTTCGGCCGCCCCCGGTCCGTTGGTCGAGGGATCGGTTTGCGCCGGTTTCGGGCCTTCACGGGTGTCTTTTTCTTCCGCCGCTTTTTTCTTCAACCGGTAGTAGCGCCCGACCGCCTGCTGGTGCTCCGCGACGGTGACCGAGAAAGTGTGCGTGCCGTCGTTGTTGCTGACAAAGTAGAAGTAGGGGACCTTTTCGGGAGAAAGGGCGGCCTTCAGGGATTTGGCCCCCGGGCTGCAGATCGGTCCGGGCGGCAGGCCTTTTATCTGGTAGGTGTTGTACGGGCTCTGCCGGCTCAGATGGGCCGCCAGGACGGGCCCCGAAAAGCCCGGAATGTCGTAGACGGCGGTCGGGTCGCTCTGGAGCGGCATCTTGATCTTGAGCCGGTTGTAGAAGACCCCGGCAATGACCGGCCGCTCGGAATCCACGATGGCTTCCTTTTCTATGATCGAGGCCATCGTCACCACTTCGTGCAGGTTAAGGCCGACCTCCCGCGCCCGCTCGGCCCAGTCCCGCGGCATGTTTCGCCAGAATTCCCTGACCATCGCCCGTATGATCGCAGCCTCGTCCAACGGTTTTTTAAAGTGATAGGTTTCGGGAAAAAGATATCCTTCCAGGCTCCCCGCCTTTAATCCAAGCGACTTGATAAATTCGGCGCTGCCGGCCAGTTTAAGGAAATCCGCGCTCGGGGCCAGGTCCTTTTGCTCGAAAATTCTGGCCACATCCCAGATCGTCGACCCCTCGGGCAGGGTGGCCGTGTGGATCACCACCCTCCCGTTCACGATCTGATCGAGCACCTGTTCCGGGGTGTAGAGGGTGGAAAAGGCGTATTCGCCGGCCTGGAGGCGGTGGAGGGAGTTGCGCAGCCAGGCCAGGAAGTAGAACGCGCGGGCGTCCCGCACGACCTCCTGGGATTCGAGCAGCCGGGCGACCCCGAATGCGCCGGACTTGGGCGGAATGAAGAACTGCCTGGTCTCGAAGGACGGCTTTGCCGGGAGCCGCAAAAAAAGCCAGAAATGGCAAAGCGCCGGCGCCGCCGCCATAACCAGGAGGCACGACACCACGAGGCAGAATGTTAAAATCACTTTTCCGGCCTTGATAATTACCGACATCTCAATCCTCCGGACCGGTTTCGTTTAACATGAGACCGACGTTCTTGGCAACCGGGTTGGGTGTTGGATGTCGGATCTTGGATCTTGGATAGCGGGTGATGGATGCTGGATGCCGGATGCTAGATAGCGGGTGATGGAATGAGGGGTTGTTAATAAGCTCTCTACTTCCGGCAGTCCGGGCGGGGATCAACCCCGCCCCTACGTCCAAAGGACGGCATCAGTCCGCCGTAAATCCGTAGGGGCGGGGT
>JBAQYM010000216.1:0-18309 GCA_049300095.1 Syntrophobacteraceae bacterium | reverse complement strand
AATCCGTGGGAGCGGCTTGTAGCCGCTATGGAATAGATCCGTGGGAGCGGCTTGTAGCCGCGATGGGCGTGCCAAAGCGACGAGATCGCGGTTAGAGTCCGGGGCGTTGCCACTGGAACGCGCATTCGCCGCCATGGCACGTCCATCGCGGCTACAAGCCGCTCCCACTGGGGGTTGGACTGTTTGCACTTTTCACGTCCATCGCGGCTACAAGCCGCTCCCACTGGGGGTTGGGCTGTTTGCACTTTTCCCGTGATGGTTCGCAATCTTTTTGGGCAACAGCCCCCTCCCCCAGCCCCTCCCGCCAAGGGAGGGGAGACCTCTGCCCTGTTTTGCCCACACCTGTCGCAACTTTTCCTTTGGGCAACAGCCCGGGGAGCTCGCCCCGCATCGACCCTGCCGGTTCGCGGCAACGGGGTCTAGAAGTTAAATACCGTTGCTTCGGCCGCGAGGTCGATCAGGTGGGGACCTCCGTCCAGGGCCATGTTGGGGAAAAACTTCGCCTCGTCAACCTGACGGGCGTCGGCGCAGGGAATTCAGACGCCTATCGGCACCTGGTTTTCGACCAGGTAGGGAAGATGATCATTCGGGCAATCGCCGGTGGGGGTCTTTACGTCGAGGTCCCGGGTCCTGTTCGCCCAGAGCACGCCGTCGTCAATGAAAAACACGTCAACCTGGTGACCCTTGGAATGAGCGATTTTGGCCAACTGAAAGCACCGTGTCGCCGGTGTCACATCGTCTTTGCTCAAAACGAACAGAAAATTTGCCATTGCTCTCCTCCCTTTTTCCGTTGTGATTTACCGCAGAGACGCCGAGGACGGAGGACGGATGACGGAGAATGGATGACATGACAGAGGGTGTTCCGCCCTCCGCCCTCTGTCTTCTGTCTTCTGTCTTCTGTCTTCTGTCTTCCGTCTTCCGTCTTCCGTCTTCCGTCTTCCGTCTTCCGTTTTCAGGAGTGGGCGCAGCCTCCGTCGGACATGTGCCCTTGGCAGGTATTTTCCGGCCCGAATTCGGCAATCTTCCCCTCTTTCAACAATGCGACGTTTTCCCGCACCGTTCCGGATACGACACGAAACACCCTGATCCCCTGTGCCCCGAGTTTCATCAGGGCGCCCATCCCTATGCCGGCCACCGCGACGGCGTCGACCCGGCGTCCGCCCAGCGCTTTCAGGGGCTGGCACATGCCGTGGGCATGGTGCTGGTCGTCATTTTTTACCTCTTCGAAGCCCAGGCTCTCCGAATCGACGATGACAAAGGCCGGAGCGGAGCCGAAGTGCCCGAATACCTTACTGTCCAACCCTTCGTAGTTTTCTGTGGGAAAACAAACCTTCATTGCATTTTCTCCTTCTGGAAACGGATACACTGTCAAATGGAACCGTGGGATAAGACCTGAAAACAGCCGAAACCGGCGCCGTCAGACTTATTCCCGCACATCGGGATGCCCGGGGCAATTCATGCCGGGCCCCCCGCAGGCGGGACATTGCGAAGGGGATTCGGTCTCACGGGAAGCGACCCATTCCCGCGCGCACCGGCGGCACACGAAAGACCGCCTCTCGAAGGCCCCTTCCTCCTTCTCGATGCGAAGCGCAAAGCCGCCGACAAGCGCCCGGGCCATCTTCTTCCTCGCCGACTCGATGATTCTGCCGAACGTCTGCCGCGAAACATTCATTTGCTCCGCTGCCTTTTCCTGGTAAAGTCCCTCCAAATCCGCAAGCCGTATGGCTTCGAATTCATCGATCGACAGCACGATCTCCTCCGGGATTGCGGGCGCGCCGACGGGCATAAAAAGTCCGCACCGGGGTTTTCCGCTGATTTTCCGGCAGCATTTTGGCCTTGTCATTATGTCTACTCCGTAGCGGCAATTATGAGCATATGCCAATAACTTGTCAAGCCCCAATCTCCGCACCCGCGTTGGCGGCGGTGGTATCGGAGCTATTTCATTGACAGAGAAACGTATTTGAGATAACCATCTATTGGAAAAGGGATGAGAAGCCCTGCAAAGCACACCGCCGGTTTAAATACTGGAGCCATGAAGGCCGAATGGCGCTCGGAGAAGAGCGTTTTTGGCCTATTTTTTTGCCGATTCACGGCTCTTCAAACGGAGGAGTAACCAATGCGGGTCAGAATGCTAGGTGTCGCCATTGTTTTCATGCTGTTCATCCCCGTGGCATGTTACGGGACGCAGCCGCTCATCACCGACGATACCGGCACGCAGGGGACGGGAAAGTACCAGATCGAGGTCAGCTACGAACACCTGCACGCCGAGGGAAGCGGGGCCACGCTCCGTTTTGACCGCTTCGACAATATCCTGACAGGCGGCGTTACGCCGACTGTCGATATCATATTGGATGTCCCGGCCCTCCATCTCAAGTTGAGCGATCCCGAAGGGAGCAAATCGGCGGCGGGGCTCGGGGATGTCACCCTCGAGACAAAATGGCGCTTTTTCGAATCAGACGGACTTTCCTTCGCGGTGAAGCCGGGAATAGCCTTTCCCACCGGCGATGACGGAGAAGACCTCGGGGCCGGCGAATTAAGGCCTCGCATCATTTTTATCGCAACGAAGGACCTTGCCCCCTTTACGTTTCATGCCAATGCCGGGTACACCCGGAACGAGAATCACCTCAATGAAAACGATGACATCTGGCACGTTTCGCTTGCGGCCGAGTACAGGGCGACGAGCCGGATAAAACTTGTCGCGAATGCCGGGGCGGATGGAAGCCACGACAGGCAGACGGGCACCCCGGAAAGGTTCGTGCTGGGGGGCGTCATCTTTTCCGCAACGGAACATATCGACCTGGATGTGGGTGCAAAGGGCACGTTCGCGGACATCGCCGATGCATGGTCCCTTCTCGCGGGGGTGACCTACAGGTTCTAGGGCGCCGGACCGGGAATGCACGGATGGAGTGTCCACGCGGCTCATGGAGGTCTCATGCCGCCTCGAAAAAAGCCGAGTTCGCTTTATCACATCACCTGGTCCGAGCGCTTCGGCATATGCTGCCTCTATTTTTGGGGCTGCAACCTGAAATGCCGGATATGCCTGCTCAAAAAGGAAGTCTTTGACTGCCATCTTCCCGAGACCAGGCTTCGCATCTACGACCCCGGTTACGTGGGCCCCCGGCCCGAGAAGTTTCTCGAATTCGAGCAGGTCCTCGAAATCCTGGGTTCGCTCCCGCTGGAAAGGGTCTTCCTCATGGGGGGCGAACCTCTGTGCGAACCGCTGCTGCCGCGGATACTCGAATTTTTGCGCCGGGAAAAGACCTGCGCCGTCACGCTTCTCACCAATGGAAAACTCAGCCCTCCCGCGCACCTGCTCGATGAGGTGATCTTCAGCATAAAGGCGATCACCCCCTCGCTGCACAAAGATTACACCGGCTCCGGCAACCGGAGGATCCTGGCCAACTTCCGGGCCCTGGCCGGGCTGCCCCGGATACGGCTCCACACGGAAACGGTCTTCATTCCCGATTACGTGGGCGAAGCCGAAATACTGAAAATCGCGGGCTTCATAGCATCGGTCAATCCGGGTATTCCTCTGAGGGTGGATGCTTACCTGCCGGTCCCGGGGGAGCCGTGGAGGGCGCCGGGGGTGGATGAACTCGAAGTCCTGAGGGAAAAAGCCCGCGCAATACTGCCCAATACGACCTGCTTTCATGGCAGGGGGGGTGAGGAGCCCCTGGTGTACGAGGTGCAAAGGATCTTTTAGCGCGGGCGCGCGCGGTGCCGCGGCTCCATAAGCGCTTAAATAAAAACCCCGTGACCATGCGGAATAAAGACGACGGCCCGTGGGAGCGGCTTGCAGCCGCGATGCTTTGGATTGCGCTTAGAGGAAACAGCGGTCTTGTCCCAAAACGAAACGGGACGGATTACTTGAGACCTTCGTGTTCTTCGTGTTAAAAAGGACCGATTCAACCACGAAGAGCACGAAGGACACGAAGCGGAAATTCCCGCTCGATTCCGCGACTCCGCATCACTACAAACAGCTAAAAGCCATCATCATGGACCCCGATATTACATGCCACCTTTGCGGGCTCGCCGTGGGCGGCTCGAACCTATCGCAGCCCGTGGCGGGCCGGACGGTATACTTTTGTTGTCCCGGCTGCATGTTTGTATTCCAGGTCCTTTTCAACAGCCCGGAAGGGTTTCCCGAAGATTACAAAAATACCGAGCTTTACAAGGCGTGTGTTTCGGCGGGGTTGATTCCCTCGGAGGCGGGCGCGGGGGAGCGGTTTGAGGCGGCGGATGTTGGGTCCCGCTCCGCTCAACCCAACCCGCATTCCGGCGGTCGGGAGGCCGCCCCGCCCCCTCGGGCCGCGGGCGAGTCCGGTCCCGGGATGGCCGAGATACGGGAAGGGCTCTCGCGGGAGGTCTCGCTGCGGATCGAGGGGATGTGGTGCGTGGCCTGTTCCTGGCTGATCGAGCATCTCCTTCGCAGGATGGACGGGGTCCTCTCGGCGGGCATATTCTTCTTCTCCGACATCGCCCGCGTAAAATACATGCCGCACCTCATCGAGCCCCGGCAGATCATGGACTCGATATCGCGCCTGGGCTACCGGGCCGTTCCCGTGGAAAGCGCGCCCGATTCGGCGGAAAGCGCGGACCTTGTCGTGAGGCTCGGGGTATCCGCCATTCTCGCCATGAACATCATGATGATATCGATGGCCCTCTACTGGGGGTTTTTCGAGGAAATCGGGGCCGAAGGGGCGGCCTATTTCTCGTATGCGCTCTGGGCGCTCGCAACGCCCGTGGTTTTCTACGGGGGATGGCCGATCCTGCGGAGGGCGTTTTGGGGTATCCGCCACCTCACGCCCACGATGGACCTGCTGATCGCCGCCGGGACGCTCTCGGCATACGTCTACAGCGTCGCACAGATGCTTCGCGCAAGCCCCCATGTCTACTTCGACACCGCCTCGACGCTTGTGACCCTCGTCCTCTTGGGCCGGTTCATCGAGCTGCGCGCGCGCCAAAAAATCTCGGCCGGAATTACCGCGCTTTTTCACGCCGCAAACACCAAGGCGCGCCTTGTCAGGGACGGCAGGGAGGTGTGGGTATCGGCCGAGAGGGTCCGACCCGGCGATGCGTTCCGGGTGCTTCGGGGGGAGCGGGTCCCGGTGGACGGCCGCGTTTGCTCTGAGAGGGCCGTGGTGGACGAATCGGTGATCACCGGCGAATCGCGCCCGGTCGAAAAACCCAGGGGTGCGAGCGTGCCCGCCGGGGCGCTCCTTTTGGGGGCGGACGCGGAATTCGAGGCCGAGCGCCCGGGCGCGGAAAGCTCTCTCAACCAGATAGTCGCGCTCATACAGGAAGCTCTCTCGACGAAAAACAGGGTCGAACTCTTCGCGGACCGCGCCATGCGCGTCCTCGTCCCGGGCGTTCTGGCCCTGGCGGGGGCCGTCGCGGCGGTCCTGTTCCTCTCCTCGGTCCCGGCGGACGAAGCCCTGCTGCGGGCACTGACGGTCCTGGTGATAACCTGCCCGTGCGCGCTCGGGATAGCCACACCTCTTGCCAGGGTCGCGGCGATCGCGCGGGCGCGCGCCTCGGGCATCCTGATCCGAAATCCCGCCCTGTTCGAACGCACGGAAGGCCTGCGCGAGGTGATCTTCGATAAGACCGGGACCCTTACCGAGGGCAAGTACGTCCTGCGCGAGATCGCCGTGACGGACGGTCCCGAGGACGTGGCCCTGCGGCGCGTCGCCTCGGCCGAGGCCAAAGCGGACCATTTCCTGGCCAGGGAGACGGTGCGGGCCGCCCGCGAAAGGGGGATCGAGCTTGCGGAAACGCTCTCGTTCGAGCCGATCGAGGGTCTTGGGGTAGTGGCCCTCACCGGGTGCGGGGAGGTCATTGCCGGAAACCGGCGGCTCATGGTCCGATACGGGCTGGAGATGCCGGGCGGGCTCGACGCGAGGGCGCGCCTGATCGAGGCCGGAGGAGCGACGGTCGTCTTCTTTGCCTGGAGCGGCGCGGTCAAAGGCTTTTTGGCGTTTGGAGACAGGGTGAGGGAAAACGCCGCCGTGGCTGTATCGCAATTGCGGGAGCGGGGCATCTCGGTTTCGATGGTGTCGGGGGATTCCGAGGAGACGACGCGCGCGGTTGCGCGGGAACTCGGCATCGAGCGCTGCGTCGGCCAGGCCCTCCCCAAGGACAAGGTGGACATCATCGCGGAGATCCAGGCGCGGGGGCTGCGGGTGGCGATGGCCGGGGACGGCGTCAACGACGCGGCGGCGCTGGCCCGGGCCGACATCGGAATAACGGTCGGGCCGGGAGCGAACCTTATCCGCGAGTGCGCGGACGCGGCGGTCCTCGGGGACGATCCGCTGAAAATTCCCGAACTCCTCGCACTCTCGAAGCTGACGTTTAAAGTCATACGGCAGAACCTTTTTTTTGCGTTCATCTACAACCTGCTTGGGATTCCGCTCGCGGCCGCCGGACTCCTCAACCCCCTCCTGGCCGCCTTCGCCATGTTTGCAAGCAGCGCAACGGTCCTCGGCAACACGCTGCGGATTTCCCGGTTCGGCAAGGCTTAGCTCGTCGTTTCATGAATTCGACCGCCTGCTTCATGGCGACGGATTTACAGGGGCAAAGACCCCTTCGTGCTCTTCGCGCCTTCGTGTGCTTCGTGGTGAAAACGTAAACGATCAACTGCGAATCACACGAAAGATACGAAGGACACCAAGGACACGAAGGACACGAAGGACACGAAAATCAGGTTCGTGTAAAAATTCGCTGCCGCACCCGGATATGGCGCGGTCTCCTGACCGCGCCACAACGGTGAGGAAGCCCCATGTTTCCCTGCGGCAGGCTGGAACGTGCTGTTGCACGAGACAATTACCTACAAAATAGAGGCCCGAAGCACACATTTTGATGCTTCGCGGGTGACGCGGGCGGCATGAGGAATTGCGGTAAAACCGTACTGCACTCATGGTCAAGCCCGGGACCCAAGGATCGTCATTCCCTGTTTGAGTGTTTCTGGGCGGGAATCCAGTGTTTTTTCAGACGGTTGTAAAAGCAAAGATGCTGGATTCCCGCCCAGAAACGCCGCGGGAATGACGGTTTTAGAGTCTGCCGCCCGGACCCGGAGTATAACAATTCGTCGTACTTTGACTTGGGCAACGGCCCCGGAAAGCCTGCCCCGCAATGCAGCCTCCGGTCCGGAGTAGCGGAAGGGGAAATCCATTCGGGCCGGAACGTTTTCGCCCTTCGATTGAAAGTTTCTTTCAATCCGGTGCAATTTTCTTTCAGGCCGTTCGTTTATCTTCCCTGCCGTGATTATTAACCTAACAGTAAGCCGGTGGGCGCCTGCGCGCGATTCCGCACCCTGCCTTGCAATTTCAGCCAGTTGGCCAGTTGAGAAAATCTGCGGAATTTGTTCTCATTGCCTTGATAATTGCCGGAAAGATTGCAGCTTTGTATTCTGTGATATGGTGAAAGCCGGGAGGATTGGCGCCGTGAGTGCGAATCAAGACAGACACGATGTTGTCCCCGCCGCTCCGAAAAAGCGGAGAGGCGTTTTCGTGCCGCTACTTTTTTTTGGCCTGGGGATTTTGAGCGCCTTCGGGTACATGCACTATAAATCGGCGCTCATGCAGCTCGGCGGGATGGATATGACGGCGGGCGGCAAGAAGGAGACCGCGGCGGCGGTGTCGGAGAAAAAAAAGGCCGAGCCCAAGGTGCTCTACTACGTGGACCCGATGAACCCCACGAATAAGTCGGACAAGCCCGGCAAGGCCCCCTGCGGCATGGACATGGTCCCGGTCTATGACGATGCTCCGGAGTCCGGGAGCGGCCTCCCCGAGGGGACCGTCAGGATAAGCCCCGAAAAGCAGCAGATGATCGGCGTCCAGTTCGGGGAAGCCTCCGAGATGGCCCTTTCCAAGACGGTCCGTGCGGTGGGGCGCGCCACCTACGATGAGACCAGGATTCACCACATACATACGAGGTTCGAGGGCTATGTGGACAAAATTTACGTGGATTTTACCGGCAAGCTCGTAAAGAAAGGCCAGCCCCTGTTCAGCATCTACAGCCCGGAGCTGGTGTCCACGCAGCAGGAACTCCTTATCTCGAAAAAATCCGCCGATATTTTGCAAAACAGCCAGTTTGAAGGAATCGGCTCCCAGTCCATGTCGCTCTATAATTCGACCCGCGAGAGGCTCAAGCTATGGGAAATAAGCGAGCAGCAGATAAAGGAGATCGAGCGGCGGGGGCAACCGATCCGCTCGATCACGCTCCATTCCCATACGGACGGCTTCGTTATCGCGCGAAACGTCTTTGCCGGCCACCAGGTCAAACCCGAGATGGAACTCTACACCATTGCCGACCTTTCCGATGTCTGGATTATCGCCGATGTCTACGAGTATGAAATTGCCGCCATCCACCTGGGCCAGACCGCTCTGGTCTCTTTTCCCTCTTTTCCGGGACAGACGTTCACCGGCAAAATCACCTACATTTTGCCTGAACTGGACGCGAAGACCCGGACCGCAAAAATCCGGATCGAGCTACCCAACAAGGACTACCGGATAAAGCCCGACATGTTCGCCAACGTCGAACTCAAGGTCGATTACGGCAAGAAGCTCTCGATCCCCCAGGAGGCGGTGCTGGATTCGGGAGCGAGCCAGATTGTGTTCGTGGCCAGGGAGGGCGGCTACTTCGAGCCGCGAAAACTGACCCTGGGCCCGAAGGTGGACGACCGCTACATCGTGCTCGCGGGCCTTGCGGCCGGGGAGCGGGTGGTGACTTCGGCAAACTTCCTGATCGATTCGGAAAGCCAGCTCAAATCGGCCACGGGAGGCATGGGGGCCGGGGAACACGCCGGTCACGCCCAGGCCGCGCCCGCCGCACCGGAACCTGCCGGCGGCCAGGCTTCAAAAGCCGTGGAACCGGCAAAGCCCAAAGCCCCGGCAGGCGGGCATGCGCATTGAGGGTTGCGGGTTGCGGGTTGCGGATTGCGGATTGCGAATGCCGGTTGCGGCGCGCCGGTTATGGCGTGGTCTCCCGACCGCGCCATGTTCTCGACCGAAGGTCTCCAACTCATTTCAGGACCGGTCGAGGGCGGAAACCCTGATGTCGCCCTTGGTGCACCCATCCGAGTGTCACAACTGGCGGCGCCATGGTGATTACGACTTCTTTGGGAGACCTTCGGTCGGGCACGGCCGGCACGGTCGGGAGACCGTGCCGCAACGGGGGTGATGGGGGGGTACGGGAGGGTGTCGAATTTTCAGGTACTTACAACCCCCTCCCCCAGCCCCTCCCGCCAAGGGAGGGGAGTCCCCCGTTCACCTTTAGCACGGTTACTCTGATTTCCTGGACTGCGGCAACCGCCCCGGAGAGCGTGAGAACTAGGACATCCGGTATCCGGTATCTGGTATCTGGTATCCAAGATCCAAGATCCAATATCCAAGATCGGGCATCCGGTATCCAATATCCAAGATCGGGCATCCGGTATCCAACATCCAACATCTGACATCCAACATCGGGTTTAAAAAATGATCAACAAGGTCATTGATTTTTGCGCGAACAATAAATTCATCGTCTTTGTCTTCGTCGGTGCGGCGTTTCTGGCCGGACTCTATTCGATGAAGAACATAACCCTGGACGCGATACCCGATCTGTCCGACACCCAGGTCATCATATACACGAAATGGGACCGCAGCCCGGACATCATGGAGGACCAGGTGACCTACCCCCTGGTCACCGCCATGCTGGGCGTGCCCAAGGTAAAGGATATCCGGGGGTTTTCGGATTTCGGCTACTCGTTTGTCTACGTCATTTTCGAAGACGGGACGGACATTTACTGGGCGAGGTCGCGCACGCTCGAATACCTGAGCAACATTTTACCGAAGCTCCCCCAGGGGGTCCAGGTGGAGCTCGCCCGCGACATGACGGCCCTTGGATGGGTGTTCCAGTACGCCCTGGTGGACAGGACCGGAAAGCACAACCTTGCCGAGTTGCGCTCGATACAGGACTGGTTCCTGAAATATGAACTCCAGTCGCTGCCCGGCGTTGCCGAAGTCGCCCCGGTGGGCGGGTTCGTGCGCCAGTACCAGGTCAATATCGACCCCAACGCCCTTTTGACCTACAAGATCCCGATAGAAAAGGTGATGACGGCGATCCGCGAGGGCAATAACGACGTGGGCGGGCGGCTGGTCGAGCTTACCGGCCGGGAATACATGGTTCGGGGGCGCGGCTACATAAAGAACCTCTCCGACATCGAGAACATCGTGGTCGGGACCAACGAGACGAGCGGGACGCCGATCCTGGTCAAAAATATCGGCAACGCCGTCCTCGGCCCCGACATCCGCCGCGGCGTGGCCGAACTCGACGGGGAGGGCGAGACGGTGGGCGGGATCGTCATCATGCGCTATAACGAAAACGCCCTCACGGTAATCGAGAGGATCAAGGCCAAGCTCGCCGAAATCACGCCCAACCTTCCCAAGGGCGTCGAGGTGGTCATCGCCTACGACCGCTCGGACCTCATCGAACGATCCATTAAAACGCTCAAGGCGACGCTGATCGAAGAACTCATCATCGTGAGCCTCGTCATCCTGATCTTCCTGTGGCACATTCCGAGCGCCATCATCCCGATCATCACCATACCGATTGCGGTGATCATTTCGTTTATTCCCATGTACGAAATGAAAATAACCGCCAACATCATGTCCCTGGGCGGGATCGCAATCGCGATCGGGGCCATGGTGGACGCGGCGATAGTGGTGGTCGAGCAGACGCACAAGAAATTGGAGCACTGGGACGCCGAGGGCAGGCCGGGCGATTTTAAAAACGTCGTCATCGGCGCGGTCAAGGAGGTCGGGGGACCGAGCTTTTTCGCGCTGCTGGTGATCGCGGTGTCGTTCATGCCGGTATTTGCGCTCGAAGCCCAGGAAGGGCGGCTCTTCAAGCCCCTCGCGTTCACCAAGAACTTCTCGATGATAATCGCGGCCTTTCTCGCCATCACGCTCGATCCGGCCATCCGGCTGCTTTTTACGCATATGAAGGACTTCTCGTTCCGGCCGAGATTCCTCGCGCGCCTCGCCAACGCCGTCCTAGTCGGCAAGATCCACAGCGAGGAAAACCACCCGATCAGCCGCCCGCTCATGAAAGTCTATCACCCGGTGGTGGAATTCGTGCTCAGGCACCAGTACTCCACCATTGTGGCCGCCGCGCTGGTTGTCATTCTCACCGTCCCCGTCTTCCAGCGGCTCGGGTGGGAATTCATGCCCCCGCTCGACGAGGGCGCTCTCCTCTACATGCCCACGACCGTTCCGGGCATATCGGTTACCGAGGCGCAGCGCGTTCTCCAGATACAGGACAAGATCATAAAGTCCTTCCCCGAAGTCGAGCGCGTATTCGGAAAGGCCGGACGGGCCGAGACGGCAACCGACCCGGCCCCGTTCTCGATGATGGAAACGGTCATCATACTCAAGCCGCAGTCGGAGTGGCCCAAGGTCCCGACCTGGTATTCGGATTGGGCCCCGGAATGGCTCAAAGACATTTTGCGAAGGGCTTGGCCGGACCACCGGAGCACCGAGGAACTCATCCGCGGACCGGGAGGCCTCGACGCGGCCATGCAGATACCGGGGGTCGTAAACGCCTGGACCATGCCGATCAAGGCCAGGATCGACATGCTCTCGACGGGGGTGCGCACGCCCGTGGGCATCAAGATTCTCGGCCCGGACCTCAACAAGATACAGGAACTGGGGCAGCGCATCGAGATGGCCATAAAGGGAGTGCCCGGAACTTCGAGCGTTTATGCGGAGCGCACCACGGGTGGATACTTCCTCGACTTCGAGCTCAAAAGGGAGGAACTCGCGCGCTACGGGCTCACCATCGCGCAGGTCGAAAGCACGATCACCTCTGCGGTGGGAGGCGAAAATATCTCGACAACAATCGAGGGCCGCGAGCGCTATCCCATAAACATCCGCTACCTGCGCGACTACCGGAGCACGGTCGAGACCCTCAAGCGGACCATGATTTCGACGATGGGCGGGGCGCAGATCCCGATTGCACAGGTCGCCGATATCAAGCTGATCTCGGGTCCGGGTATGATCCGGGATGAAAACGCGCGCCTGAGCGGGTATGTCTACGTGGATATCGCGGGGCGCGACGTCGGAAGCTATGTCGAGGACGCCAAGAAGGCCGTCAACGCTTACGTCAAGCTCCCACCGGGATACACCCTCACCTGGAGCGGCCAGTACGAAAACATGGTGCGGGTCTGGGAAAGAATGAAGGTCGTCATCCCATTGACATTGTTTATCGTCATAATGCTAATGTACTGGAACACCCGCTCGGCGGCGAAAACGCTAATCATTCTCCTTGCCGTTCCCTTTTCGGCCGTCGGGGCAATATGGCTCCTCCACCTGCTGGGCTACAATTTGAGCATTGCCGTTGTGGTGGGCCTCATCGCGCTCATGGGGGTGGATGCGGAAACGGGGGTCTTCATGCTCCTCTATCTCGACCTCGCCTACTACTCGCGGCGGGACAAGGGGCTGATGAAAACCAAGCAGGACCTGCGCGAGGCGATAGTGGACGGGGCCGTAAAGAGGCTGCGGCCCAAGTTCATGACCGTCGCGGTAATGTTCATGGGACTCGTCCCGATCATGTGGTCCGTCGGGGCCGGCTCGGACGTGATGAAGCGCATCGCCGCGCCGATGGTCGGCGGGATCTTCACGTCGTTTTTGATGGAACTGCTCGTCTACCCCGCCATCTACGAAGTCTGGCGGTGGCATTTCTATGTGAAAAAGGAGCAACCCGTTCAAAGTGGCGCTTGAAAAAGGCCGGAGTTTTAGAAACCTGAATCGATCAAGGAAGGCAAAATGCGGAAAATCAAGTTGGTTGCGGTATGTGCGGCAGTGGCGGGATTGTTTTTCCTGGGGTCCATGGTGAGCATGTCGTATGCGCAGGCCCAGACGAAATGTCCTGTAATGGGCTACAAGGTCGACGAGAAGGTCTACACGGATCATCAGGGGAAGCGCGTCTTCTTTTGCTGCAAGGACTGCATCGAAAAGTTCAAGAGCGATCCGGCCAAGTACATGAACAAGATGGACGCCGAGCAGGCGGCGCCTGCGAAGTAGCTCGTCATTCCGGCGGAAGCCGGAACCCAGCGTCCACACGCGCCCGCGCGTGTGGACGAAACCCTGGGGGTGCGGGGGGATTCGGGCTGTTGCCCAAACCGCAGGTGTCTTCTCGGATGCCGATTAATTAGGAAGATGTTATCGTGGCCCGACCCCGTTTTGCGTCTCAATACAACGCTCACAGGTCGCCCAGACGTGCGGACCTTGATGTTGGAGATAGGCTGACGAGTGCCGACGATTTCCACGAGGTCGGAGCAGGGATAATTCGGCTTGTGTTTTCTTGAACTTCTGTGGAAAATACCTCATAATTCGCACAACAAGATCCGCCAGACGCGGAGGCATTGGTTAGCGCCGAGAATCGGTCGAGTACAACAAGAGAGAGGCTTCAAAATGGCAAAACGATCAGCTTCCAGTAGCCAAAAGACCCAGAGAGTTCATGTAATTTCACGAAAGGATGGCTGGGCCATTAAGAAAGAGGGCAACACGAAGGCGAGCAAGCTTTTCGATAAGAAAGAGGCTGCGGTGGACGGGGCCAGAAAGCTCTCAAAAGGCCATGACGTCATAGTCCATAAGAAAGATGGTTCGATTCAGAGATGGGAAAGGCCTGAGAAGAACGCATGAGCTCCTTGGGTGAGGATTTTTCGAGGAACGTTTTCATAAACTGTCCATTTGATTCTGAATATATACCCTTGCTAAGGCCGCTCTTGTTTACCGTTATCTTCCTTGAGTACAATCCCAGGATAGCATCTGAGAGGTTTGACTCAGGAGAAGCAAGGATCAATAAAATTTGCAGCCTGATCCAATATTCCAAATATAGTATCCATGATATCTCTCGAATCCAATCGAGTAAAAAGGGCGAGTATTACAGGCTGAATATGCCCCTTGAGCTTGGGATAGATATTGGCTGTAGACTTGCCAATGAAGGCGTTTTGCAGTCAAAAACATGTCTAATTTTAGAGAAAGACAAGTATCGATATCAAAAAGCATTATCTGATTTGTCAAATTCCGACATCAAGAGCCACAATAACGATCCGGAAACTCTCGTATTGCAGGTTCGCAACTGGTTTACTGAATTGGGCTTAAAGAAGGCCCCCAGCGCGACAAGAATATGGGAACGCTTCAACGAATTTATGGCTGACTTTAGTGAAGCAAGGGAGAGAGATGGCTTCAAAGACAGGGACCTAGAATTCATGCCTGTCCCTGAATACCTTGATTTTATAAAAGAATGGATAGCTGGAAATATTAGTCAAATGAAATGAAATTATCTCGTGCAACACCGCTGGATGTGACCTTGCTTATATGAAATGGGTGAAATTATGTGAGAAAACTAAACCGCAAGCATTTACTTAAATAAATCGAAAAGCCCTCATTCGTGCAACAGCCCGTTCCCCCGCACCTCCCACGGTATCAAACAAAAACAATTTCACCTTCCCCCCTTTTTTCCCGCCCCGGCCTGAATTAAATAAGATTACCGAATTTCCTCTATTTTTGAACGCCGCACCGGTATGATGTTGCATCCCAAGGGACGGAGCGGAGTGGAATTTTCCGGTGAGCAACCGGATCGCGGAGAAGAAGATGATTCAGAATATCTCGGAATCACTGAGGAAACAGCGCGAGCTGATCCTCGATGAGTGCAGCGAGCAGGCCCTGGACCGCCACACGAGCCTTCTCGAAATCGCCATAATTTCGATCTACAATCGGCTGGCCAATCGCCTCACGGGCAACTCGGAAGCCTTCAGGGCGGCGGGGGCGATCCTTGCCCTCGGGACGTTCGGACGCGGGGTTTCCGGCCCCGTGCAGCCCGTGCCCATCCTGTGTCTGCACGCCGAAGAGTCTTCCTTCAGGGATTCCTGGATTGACGAGATCACCGCGCCGCTCGGCGAAGCGGGCTGGACGGTCGAGGCCCTCCAGGGGACGGTCGAACAGATCGCCGACATGGCCCGGGATAACGGCGCCCTGCTGCAAGATCTCCTGGACCTGCGATACATTTCCGGAAACCGGGCCCTTGCCGAGCAACTCGACAAGGCCGTGGACGCCCACGTCGAAAAAAACCGGGAACAGTTGCTCCGCTCGCTCTTCGAGTCGGTAAAATCGCGCCAGAAAGTGCTCGATAAGGCCCAGGGCTGGCTCGAACCCGACATCGAGCAAAACCCCGGAGGCCTTTCCGAGATCAGCGCGATTCGGGCCGGGTGCCGGATTGCGTCAAATATCCGAAGCCTCGAGGATGCCATATTTCAGGGGTACCTCCTGCGCCAGGAGGTGGATTTTCTCCTCCAGGCGGAAAAATCGCTCAGCCGCTACCTGACCCTGCTCAGGGTCGCCTCCGGGCGGCCGGACGGCGTTCTGCTCGCGCGCGACCAGGAAAATATCGCAAAAAAATTGGGCTACCTGGAAAGGTCCGGCTTTCTCCCGGTCGAAATCTTCATGCAGCACGTGCACCAGCTTTTCCACGGGGTGGCGGAAGTGTCCCGCGAGTTCTGGGAAAAGCTTTGCGAGACCAGGGCCGCCCGCTCCGATGAACGGGGCGTCGATGTCGAGGACGGCGTGGTCGCGCGCTCGGGGAAGCTCCACATCCAGACCGAGCGCTATCCGGCATCGGCGGGGCACCTCGTTCACCTGTTCGCCCTGGCCGCGGCGCGCGGCCTGGGCCTGGCAAACGTCACGCGGCAGTGGATTTCACACAACAGAAACGTCCTCGATTCCGCGGCGGGCGACCCCGCCGTAAAGTATGAACTGTTCGAACTCCTGAGGGCCGACACGCCCGAGCTTACCATTCTGAGGCGCTTCTACGACCTCGGCCTCCTCACGGCGCTCGTTCCCGAACTGGCCTCGGTTCACGGGCTGGTCCAGCACGACGCGTTCCACCTCTACCCGGTCCACGAGCACCACCTCCGGACCTGCGCCGAACTGAAAAAGCTGCTCGCCGGCCGGTACGCCCGTGTCGAGCCGGGACTCACGCAGGTGGCGGCCGAGATCGCCGACCCGGCCCTGCTCCTGCTCGCGGGGCTTCTCCACGATCTTGGAAAAAGCTCCGGCGCGAAGCACGCCCTGAGGGGCGGTGAAATGATACCCGCCGTCGCAAGGAGGCTGGGCCTCCCCCCCCGGGAAACCGAAACCGTGCAGTTTCTTGTCTCCCAACACCTCCTGCTCATCGACAGCGCCTCGATGCGCGACCTCGCCGACCAGGAGATGATCGGCAACTGCACGACCGCCATCGGGAAGAAAGAATACCTCGATCAGCTCGTCCTGCTCACGTTTGCCGACATGATGTCCACGGGGCCGCACGGGCGTGAAAAATGGCGCGACACCCCCGTGATGCTCCTCTACCGCAGCATCGCGAACGTGCTCGAAAAGGGCGAGCCGAGCACGCAGATAATAGCCGACAGAATCTCCAGGGTGCGAAGCATGGTCGAGGAACGGGTGTCAGACATCATGCTCCCGGCCGAGTTGGAAACTTATTTCTCGCAGCTCGCTCCCCGGTATCTCATTTCCCTTTCGCCCGAGGAGATCGTCAGGCACCTGCGCCTCGGACGGCGTCTGCGGACCTCGACCGAGCCCTTTGTCTGGGAGGCCGTGTCGGGCAAAGAGACGGCGGAAATCACCATCATGAGCTGGGACAAGGCGGGCCTGCTCGCGAGGTCGGCCGGGATCCTCACGCTGCACGGCCTCAACATCACGAGCGCCCAGGTGTTCACGATGAACGACGAAATTGCCCTTCTCATCTTCCAGTGCCGCCTGCCCGAAAGGATGGGGGCCGCGATGGACTGGGAAGCCGTGCGAAACGACATGGACCGCCTTCTCAAGGGCAAACTCGCCCTCGACTACCGCATCGCCGCCCATTCGGAGCGCAGGGGCCGCCCACGCAAGGTTTTGCGCTCCGCGCCGAGCCAGATTATCATCGATAACGGCTCCTCCGCCGTTTACACCATCCTCGAAGTATATACCGTCGACCGCATCGGGCTTCTCTACACCATCAGCCGGACCCTTCACGAACTCCAGATCCGCATCTACGTCGCCAAAATCACCACAAAAAACGACCAGGTCGCCGACGTTTTCTACATCCGGACCGACAAGCGCGAAAAGGTCACCGACCCCGAACAGACCGAGGAAATAAAGAAGGCCCTGCGCTTCTGCCTGGACGGGAAGGCGGAGTGGGATTAGGGCGCGGTGGATGTTGGATGTTGGATGTTGGATGTTGGATGTTGGATGTTGGATGTTGGATGTTGGATGTTGGATGTGAGATGGTGGATGGTGGACGTTGGATGGTCGATGTCGGATGTTAGATGCTGGACGGGGATTTTGGACACGACCGAACTGTCAGGCATTAATGAATGTCATTTCGAGCGCCAGCGAGAAATCTGTTCCGGGTCCCCATGCTCCGCGGACTGTTGCCCAAATCAACTTACGGCAAATTGATTGTAAATTACGCTCAGGTCGGCACGTTAAGACCGTCATTCCCGCGGTGTTTCTGGGCGGGAATCCAGCGGCTTTGCGTTTTGGGATGGTCGGGAAAGACACTGGATTCCCGCCCAGAAACACTGCGGGAATGACGGTCCTCAGGTCTCAAGCGAAATCTGGATTGCATTGCAATTTCACCACATGCGATTCTGGCAACAGCCTCGGGCGCATGGGAACGAGGAATGGGGGGCTGAGATTGAGCTGAGGGACCGGAGGCATGGCCGTCGGCGCGGGTGTAGGGACGACGCAAAAAACAGCCCCCGTTCCTTCCCGGACAATCCGGGAAGGCGGGGGCTTTTTCGCGTGAGGACTATCCGGCAAGTGCCTAGGGGACGCTGCACGAGAAAGTCGGATAAATGAAACAGGTTGACCTCGGTTTCCACTTGATCGACAGGGCCGCCATCGAGGCGACCAGGAAAACGATAGCGGCGACGCTTGCGTACAGGGATAGACTTCCGGCTTCCCCGGACAATCCGATCACCGTGCTCGCAAGGCTAAAGAAAAGAACTATGAAAGCTAGCCCGAACATGGCCGGTCTCCTTTTCTGAGCAAAAAACAATTCTGATTCGAGAACAATTGATAACTGCTAATAGATGTTAATGGCGGGGACCAAGATGTCAACCGGTCCGGCCCGCACTCCGACTCACGCGTTTGTGCATTTGCGTCTGGCGGGGCCTGGAGTTTGGGGCGGGGTTGAGGGGCTGTTGCCCAAATAAGGGGTTTTTGAAAAAAGTCTCGGCTTCCGGCAGTCCGGGCGGGGATCAACCCCGCCCCTACGTTTAAAGGGCGG